>DGZL01000070.1:3287-4157 GCA_002398515.1 Firmicutes bacterium UBA4981 | reverse complement strand
GAGCTCTCGGCCGGCTACCCAGACAAGAGGGTTAAAGAAGAACACCGCTTTGACTATTGTGTGAAGCCAGTTCCATGACAAGTCTCGCCTCTTGATGTGGGCTAACTCGTGCGCTAACACTAATTGAAGATCCTCTCTACTTTCCGGCGCCAGCAGTTCTCCAGGAACGACCACGGCATATCTTCCACCCCTTCTGAGAGTCATCGGAGTAGATGCCCAGCCAGCGGTGACGAGCCTCGGTTGCGGGCTGATTCCCATCTGACTGCACAGCCGGGCCAGGAAGGTATTGGGTTCTTCACTAGGCACAGATACACTGTGCTTGGCTACGCAATACGCCTTTACCAACGCAATCACGATACCTACTAAGCTTACAGTGAGCCCCGCTATCCAGAGAACCAGCAGAGGCCCGCCAAAATCCCAAGATAGCTGTCCACGTGTAGGTATGCTCTGAGCCAAGCGATCTGATGCAACCAGTGCCAGTACTGTTCGAGTACGCGGCAATACTGCAATCTTGATTTGAGGAGCCGCGAGTAACTGAAGAAGCGATTTTGCCAGCCCAAGCCGCCATAGCCAGCACCGGCTGCGCGCCGGAATGCGCGGGAAGGCTTTGCTCAAAACCCATACTACCGCAAGTGCCAGACTGCCCTGGCAAAAAGCGCTCCACATGGAGCTGATCCAGTATTGCGACTGGATAGAAAGCAGATACTCGAGACCGGCCTTCATTTCTCATCCTCCCGCGTTTCGAGCTCATCAACGAGTCGTTTGAGTTCCTCAAGCTCCTGTGGGTCTACGCCGGCATCCTCTGCGATGTATGATACGAAAGGAGACAATGTGCCTCCGAGCGTCTTCTCGACAAAGTTGCGGACTACT
>DGZL01000070.1:2012-3066 GCA_002398515.1 Firmicutes bacterium UBA4981 | reverse complement strand
GCGGACTACTTCGCGCATGAGCGTAGAGCGGGTCAAGCGGGCGGAGTATTCGTTTGCTCCTTCGCCTTCTGACCTAGTGAGATATCCCTTAGTTCTGAGCCTCTCCATCATTGTGAGGACTGTGGTTCGGGCAAGACCTTTGTCTTTGCCGTAGCCCTCGTAAGCTTCGCGCACAGTCATCGGCGAACGCTCAGTAATGAACTTTAGTAGATCCAGCTCCTGATCTCCCAAAGGAGGAATTCCCATCTGTGTCACACCCCTATCTCATCAGCGCAAATACACACGCAACTATATCTGTAGTCAGTATACGCATCCTGTCAGGAGATGTCAATGTGCCGGGTTCGTTGCGCACCATGTTCTAAACCCATAATCGAGGAGACGGGCATACCGTCCACGCTTCAACATTTTCGGACATGTCGAGAAAACGGCCTAACCGTAGAAGCGCTTGTGCGAACTGAGATACGCCGGACCGGACGGACTATTCCGATTGGTGTTTGCTCCAAGGACTGCCCAAGAGGGTTGTCGGCAAGAACTTCAGCTATGAACTTGCGTTCCGGACATCCTGATGAGACTCCCAGCACGGAAACACCCAGGTCATTTGCGTCGACAATTGCAACCGGGACACCTGTCGTCTCACTTAGAGACTGCGCTACTTCGTTGGGTTTCAACGGGCCAAGGATCGCATAGCGGTTGTAGGGAGGAAGAGTATAGTCGCATGGTCCGTCGATTGCTGCAACGCTTGTCCCGCATATTCGGTAAAAGACCCCGTTGATGCCAAATAGCTTCGCAACCCCGGCCATGATGGCCGCTGCTATGATTCGAAACACACCTGCTTCTCTAATGGCTAGCTCCATCGTCCACGGGCTTCCCAGGCCGATTCCGCAAGGGGACTTGTACACAAACCCGGCGAGGAAACAGGCAAGCCACGAAGGCTTGATTTGGCTGATGGGATACGCCCTCCCTTGAGCTATGGCCACTATCTTTTCGCTCACTACTATTATGTCGCCTTCACATAATACAGGCCCGGCGTACTTCAGAACTACCTCCTCGATGT
>DGZL01000070.1:0-1735 GCA_002398515.1 Firmicutes bacterium UBA4981 | reverse complement strand
CGACCTCCACAGCCAGTCTCTTCCCGTGATTCGCCTGTAATTTCGTCACAATCAATGTCCCCCATGCTGCTTCATGTAGATTTGGCTTGTGAGTCTACAGCTTGGCGCTAGGATTCGCGTGGATTCTGCCGGCCAAGCATCAATTGCCTACTTGTGTAGTCAATGCTAACACAGACTAATGTTGTAGTCAATATGTCTTAGGCGTAAGTTTTTTTGCGGTGTAATCCCTTTTTATGCGGAATATTGCCTGCGCCGGTAAGTGGCTTCCTTTTTGGAATCTATCTGGAGCCGGTTTCACTCATACTATGTGTATAGCCTTTGCAGCTATCTCCACGCGTCATCCCTAGATGCGCTCCAGAGCCCGGTACCGAACGTTTTATGGCTGGAACTGACCGTGACGAAGCTTTGCGAAAGAGGAAAAACATGTATAAGGGTGAATGCATCCAATATCAGAGAATGGTTTATGCCATAAGTAGGCAAGGGAGGTCCATAATGCAATGTCCGGTCATGTTGTCGGAGATGATTATGAGACTGAGATCGCGGAGCTTACCCGTGTAGCTAAAGACGGGGGATACATTTGCCTTACGTGCGATTTCCATCGAACGTTTCAGATTATCTTCGTTTCTTATGTCAGCCTCCCGAGTGATGTCAAGCATATTCTATAAAGATTATATCATGACACTATGAAGGCAGCGTCCTCAGTCCATTCATGTTCTCGCCATGACCAGGAAACTGGATGAATATGATTATGACTTTGCACGATAGATAGTAGCGAAGTCCTACTACACCTGCGGGAACAGCACCTCCGGGGCAAAGACTATGCCTACAAGGCCTCTGCCGGTATGTGCGCCAAGCACAGGTGCGATGGGACCCGAAGGGAGCCAAGTGCACTCGAATATTTTGTCCAGCCGCTCTTGAAGGCGGGCTGCGCCTTCAGGGAACTGCGAGTGAAGGATTTGCATACGCATGGCAGTGTGGGGAGGATGTGCCGATGCAACCATATCTGACATCGCGTCAATTGCCCGGGTTATGGTGCGGGCCTGTGCGCGATTAACGTACGTCCCGCCGGTCTTTTCCACGTGGATTATGGGCTTTATGTTGAGCACTGATGCGAGTAGCCCCTTGAGGTGACTGATCCGTCCACCGTGGATGAGGTACTTTAACGTTGAGAGTGTGAAAAGCGTCTCTGTTGCTTCGGTTACTTGTTTCAGCAAGGACAATATGCGAGATTTGTCCAATCCTTGACGCGCGGCTTTTGCAGCGACCTCAACATGCCATCCCTGGGCGCCTGAAAGGGTCTTCGTGTCATATATCTCCACATTGGCCTCAGATACCGCACTCGCGCCGAGTCTTGCTGCATTGACTGTACCACTCAGTCCGGAGGATATATGAATAGAGAGAATATCCGGATCCTTCTTGGCGAGGTTGCGATAGAGGTTCGCGAAATCTCCGGGTGATGGTTGAGACGTGGTTGGGATCTCTTTCGCCTTTGCCTGTAGGTCGTAGAATTCGTCAGGAGTAATGTCCACCCCGCTTCGGTAGAGTTTACCGTCTATTGTAATCGTCAAGGGGAGGTAGTGAACTTCAACACCTTCAAGCTGTTCAGTGGAGATGTCCGCTGCGTAGTCTGTGACAATCTGCATTTAGCTCTCCTCCTCGGTGTGCCGATATGTGCTATATGTCTGGTATTAGCACTAAAAAAGACCTATAGGCTGCGAATATATGCGACAGACGC
>DGZL01000047.1 GCA_002398515.1 Firmicutes bacterium UBA4981 | reverse complement strand
AAGTCCCCGCTTCGGCACCAGCTATGTACAGGTTTCCTATAACCTTCCGCCTGTCTGCCACCCGCGCGGCTCTTTTCGCAACTACTCTGACCAAGGATTTTCCAACCTTTTTCGATATGTGTAAGTCGTGATAACAGCTATTGGGTGACTATACCTAGGACTAATCCAGAACCCACCTTCATGAAGGAATATACCGGAAGATGTTTCTGTGATATGCTGAGATTGCCGAGTTGGAAAGCTAACATCAAGGAGAGCAGACAGTCATGCTGCCCTCATTTACCGAATCACACATCTCACACGGTAGTGTGGGGCTAAGTTCGGCTTCAGAGTTCACACCTTTGGAGGCCCATCTTCGATCTCTCGACCTTGCTTCTCTCGCTCCCAACGTAGACTTCTCAGACTTTCAGAAAGCTATACCGGCGCTTGCGAAAGATGAAGCTTCCGTTGAGCGCATTGAATCCTTACTTTGTCAAATTCCGACTGAACATAGGCTGTTGCTCAGTGATGCAAGAAACCTTGACAGTATAAGTGACGAAACCATCCATCTCATCGTCACTTCTCCACCATACTGGAATCTTAAGAACTACCGAGATACACCCGGGCAACTGGGTCACCTGGATGACTACGAAACGTTCCTCGACGAACTGGACAAGGTCTGGCGGGAATGTTGGCGCGTTCTCGTGAAAGGCGGACGCCTCGTAATAGTCGTAGGAGATGTCTGTATGTCCCGCAGAAAGCACGGGCGCCATATGATTATGCCCCTACACGCCAGTATTCAGGAACGCTGCCGCCTGTTGAACTTCGACAACCTCGCGCCAATAATCTGGTACAAAATCGCAAACGCTGCGTATGAAGTCTCGGGAAATAGTGGTTTCCTTGGCAAACCGTACGAACCGAACGGTGTTATCAAGAATGATATTAAATTCATTCTTATGCAGCGAAAACCCGGAGCTTATAGGAGTCCGAGCTCAGAAGCTCGAATCCTCAGCGTCATATCCCAGGAGAATCAGCGAAAGTGGTTCCAACAGATTTGGTCCGACGTGCCCGGAGAGTCCACAAGACACCATCCAGCGCCGTTCCCGCTCGAACTCGCAACACGATTAATTAGAATGTTTAGTTTTGCAGGAGATACCGTACTGGATCCTTTCGCGGGAACGGGCACGACCACTATAGCTGCCTCCACCACGGGACGTAATAGCATTGGGATAGAGATAGACCAGGCGTACCTTGAACTTGCTACCAAGAGAGCTCTAGAAGCAGGTATAAAGCTCCGGGAGCCGGTGTACGACGTCGAGTATCAGGCGAGCTTATTCTGAAAGCACGCTGCCTTAAGGTGAGATGTCTTCATGAATCATGG
Source organism: Firmicutes bacterium UBA4981 (assembly GCA_002398515.1). GTDB lineage: Bacteria > Bacillota > SHA-98 > UBA4971 > UBA4971 > UBA4971. The sequence continues at coordinate 14,556 of DGZL01000047.1, read as the reverse complement.
GATAAGGAAAGCTGCATCTTTTTATTGGGCGGCACGAAATGGGCAAAAGCAAAAACAGGCCGAATCCGGTAGAGTTGATGCGGGTCTTAGAATCGAGTGTTCAAAGATGCCTCCTATAAGGAGCGTTATGCAATCTTCTGTCGAAGACTCGTTCTAGAGCGTCTTTATGACGCAACCTGCCTCCTTACAGCGGATTTCAATCACACCCCCCCCAATAGTCGCAACACCGGATCAATCCTTGTCTTTCCAGCACTTAGTATCATCTCTTCAGGCGCACATGTCAATTCTAAGGAATCTATGACGGTGTCGGGAGCAGTAAAGCGAGGCTTGCCGCTGCGAGGATTACCTGCATTTTCTCGACAGTATGGTGAAAAGGTGGCATGCCCGGCCCCAAATGGCTAGTTGCTATCGCCTCTTTAATACCACTAAGCTCTCAGTGCGTATTCTCTTGTCTTTTAATCCGGTAGCCGGGTTGTTGTTGTAGAAAAACATTCTGCGAGCCACTATTGTATCAACAAGGGTAATTTCATGAGTCCATCCTAACGCGGTGAAATGCTGAAGGAAAATCTCATCAATGGGCACAGGACGCCCCCTTAACGTGGCCGGACCCACAAAAAGAAACAAGTATGACGATATCCTTTCTTGTAATCGGGTCAAAGCGCCAAGGACCCCCCAGAAATATACATCAAAGATTTTCAGTAAGTGTTCCTCTTCTATCTGCCCCCGAATCTTATGATATATGTCTGATTTGATTTCACATGGTTCGACATCCCTGTATGGGATTTCTTTCCTGCTTAACTCTTTGATAAGAGACTCAGGGTAACCAAGCCAAAACAGATCCATCTTGGCATGGCGTATGTATTCTTGTGCCTGTAAGTAAGGGGGTGAAGTAATAAGCATATCCATTTCTTGAGACAAATCCATTGTGAGAGTGTCCACACCACCTCTGACAGTAGACTCTACTGGCTTCGGAGAGAGCGCGTGGTGTTCTGCCACTCCTTTGATAATGGCGCGTACTTCTTCCTCGACTTTTTCATAGAATATGTCCTGCCAATTGTCTTTGAGCAACCGGCCTACCCTTTTTTTGGACCTCGGAGACTTAGAAAGCTTCTGACGCTCTATATCATCATGAGAGAAGATGCGAGTAATCTTGAGGAGAGGTATTGTCAAGAGTAACTTAGCCTCTTCATCTGTTAATAAGTGATAGAAACCCCATACTTTAAAGAGGAAAGGCAGGAACTCCTCAGGAAACCAGTAACTGTAGTTGGACCAATCGGGAATGAACTCGTGATTACAGCGTCTCATTTCAGAAAGCAGGTTCTCTACGTCTTGTTTAGGCTGCTTCATTGTGGCAACCTTGTGCAAGGTCTCAAGGAGAGGGTTCAAATCCCAAAGCTCGTAATCATGGCCATAGACGCAAGATACAACCCCTGTTGTACCATAGCCTGCAAAAGGATCGAAAACAGTCATTCCCGTCTTGGCATATTCATTCAATACATATGCAATTACCTGCGGAATAAACTTGGCCGGATATCCGTATAAACCAAAGGTCCCGTATGTAGTTGAAGGTATTTCTGTTACCTCATCTCGAAAGGTTATCTGCTTTCTTGGCATATTGTCTGCGGACTCCATTGCCGTCGGCCTCCATATATCCATGATGAATTATTAGGTTATTACAGAGTTATTCCTTTCATGGAATGACCCATCCGATTGGCCTTATCCTGTAGTTCTTATTTGCACAAGTCGGCCAGTAATAGTATACCAGGCCTTGCATAACTAGGAAGCGATAGATCCTCAATCAGACGCAAGGCGCTCTTTCTGCGCTGTTTAACAACTGGATAAGCGCGGGCAAGGCTCGGTAGCGTGATAAGACGGGATGCGAGGTTAAGATCGGTCATCAGACACGGTGGAATAGTACATCCTATCCCAACGTCCAACGCCTTCAGAGCAGAAGAGATGCCGCGCCTCGCCTGACCGGATAATGGTAGCTATTGATATGTATGACACAAAGACCCGCGGGGGGCACTATGAAAAACAGAGGCCGGCGAGAAGCCCCTGATAAGCTCAGACGCTACGCCGACACACAGTCTCTCATCCATCCCTTACCCAGGACCTCATGGGCTTCCTAATACTCGATGGGAACAGTCGAATTGTCCGAGTTGTCTCATGCTTATCTTAGAATGCACATAAGTAATTCCCAGAAAACCAAGTAGCTACTGAAAAACAAGTACCTACTTAAGAGCTTCACCGCCGAGGTACGCGCGTCTCACCGCTTCATCGTGTAAGAGGTCCTCTCCCTTCCCTTCCAGGGCAATAGCGCCTGACTCCATAACATATCCATAATCAGCGACGCTGAGAGCAGCTTGGGCATTCTGCTCTATCAAAAGCAGCGTCACACCTTCAGAATGGATCTCCTGTATTATGCCGAATACCTCTTCCACCAAGATAGGAGCAAGGCCAAGGGAAGGTTCATCCATAAGAAGAAGGGTGGGCCTTGACATAAGGCCTCTTGCGATAGCAAGCATCTGCTGCTCGCCTCCGGATAGGGTTCCGCCTTTCTGACGAACGCGTTCTTTCAGCCGCGGAAACAGCTTGAACACCCAATCTAGGTCGCGGCTAATCCCATTGGCGTCCGTCCGTGTATATGCACCTAAATGAAGGTTTTCCAAAACCGTAAGATCAGGGAATATCTGCCTGCCTTCAGGCACCATGCTAATCCCCATCTGGACAATTCCGGTGACACTCATGTCGAGAAGGTTCGAATCCTTAAAGAAGATCTGACCTTCTGAAGGCCTTTTCAACCCGCAGATTGTCCTCAGCAAAGTCGTCTTCCCTGCCCCGTTTGAACCCACAAGCGTAACCAGGGCCCCTTGGGGCACAGTCATGGAAACCCCTTTGATTGCGTGAATTCCGTCATAGTAGACGTGAATATCCTTAATGTCGAGCAATTACTCCGCCCCCTAGATAGGCCTTGATTACTCTTTCGTTAGACTGGATTTCAGAAGGAGTGCCTTCTGCGATGATCTGGCCGTGATCCAGTACAGTCATGCGTTCACAGATATTCATCACTACCTTCATCTCATGCTCAATCAGGAGTATGGTGAGGTTGAATCTGTCACGCGCGTCAAGGATAAGCTGCATTAGCTGTTCAGTCTCTGCCGGATTCATCCCTGCTGCCGGTTCATCCAGTAGAAGAACCCTGGGCTTAGTAGCCAGGGCACGGGCAATTTCGAGGCGTCGTTGCTGTCCGTACGGAAGTGCGCTGGCCCGATAGTACGCTACGTCTTCCAGACCTACATCCTCCAGCAACTCCTCAGATGTGCGCATCATATCGGACTCTTCCTTCCTGTATCTCGGAAAAGCCAGCAACGCTTCTCCAAGCGTCGCCTCGCGCCTGAGATGGTGTCCGACCAGCACGTTCTCAAGAGCCGTAAGGTTGCGAAACAGCCTGATGTTCTGGAAAGTGCGAGCGATACCCCGCCTCGCGATCTCATCAGGATTAAGTCCTGTGATATCTGTCCCGAAAAGCTTGACTGAACCTGCGGTCGGACTCAAAACCCCGGATATGACGTTAAATACCGTAGTCTTGCCTGCACCGTTCGGGCCAATTAACCCGTATAGCGCCCCTTCGGGAATTAGCAGATCAAAGCTACTGACAGCCGCAAGTCCTCCGAATTGTATTCCGATATTCCCGCAGACAAGCGCGAAATCATTTATGTTCGACATAGCCCGCTTACACCTGCTTATGTAAGAATGTACGGCGAAATCTTGCCGCAAGGTTTCTGAAAGAATCCAGACTCAGTTCTTTGTCCCCCATGAATCCTTTGGGATAGAATAATATGACTGCCATCAGGGCAATGGAAAAGACCACCATGCGCATACCCGGAATTCCGGGAACGAACATCCCCAGAATAACCCTGGGCTCCTCCAGCGCTCTGAGAACCTCCATGGCAACTGTCACTAAGGTGGCTGCTATTACACTCCCTGTAATGCTACCTAAACCACCTAGCACTGCCATCATCAACACTGTAAAGGTCAGTGGGAAACGAAACATGTTTGGGTCGATAGTAGTTATGAGGTTCCCCAGCAACCCTCCGCCGACACCTGCCATCATTGCTGATACCACAAAAGCAAGGCACTTGTGGTAAAAGAGATTCACACCCATGGCCTCGGCAGCTACCTCATCGTCACGAACGGCTTTCAGTGCCCGTCCGTAACTGGAATTTGTGAGCCTCACCATAACCAAAACACAGACCAGGGCAAAGGTCCAACTCCAATAGAGGTTAGTGTGGGGAGGGATTCCCTTGAGGCCCAGCGCGCCATTGGTAATGGTTCTGGTATTTGTAAATACGACACGGATAATCTCCGCGAATCCCAGCGTGGTAATGCCCAAGTAATCATCACGGAAACGTATGGCCGGAGCCCCGACTGCAAATCCCACTAACCCTGATACCAGGCCCGCCATTAAGAGAGCAGGCAAGAAACCCCACTGGATGGAGTTCAGAGGCCAAATCAAGGGATCAATGAAAAACACGGCAGACTTCGTCTGAGGCGCCATCGTCAGCAACGCTGTGGTATATGCACCGACAGCCATGAACCCGGCAATTCCCAGAGAGAATTGACCTGCAAACCCGTTACAGAGATTAAGACCCAGCGTAATCCCGATGTAGATTGCAGAGAGGTTTAGGATACGCACCTTATAAGCGTCCCAGCCGGTCTCGACCCAGAAAAGACACAGGTAAAATACGAGAAGCAACGCAAGCGCAATTCCGGCTTTTCTTACAAAGTCATTGCTTCGGTTTCCGGTCATAGCTATGTTCTCACCCTTTGCTTCTCACCCAGTAGGCCTGTAGGCCTAACGAGCAGCATCAAAATCAATAAAACAAAGGCAAAAGCGTCACGATAACCTGCCAAACCCGGCAAGAAGGCCACTAACATAATCTCTCCGAAGCCAAGAAGAAAGCCCCCTAAGACTGCACCGGCAATATTGCCGATACCACCGAATACGGCAGCAATGAAACATTTCAATCCTGGGAACAACCCCATATTCGGATTGATCTCAACAAATCGAAGCCCCCACATAATACCTCCGATAGCGGCAAGCGCCGAACCGATGGCGAAGGTGACTGAGATCGCCCGATCAACGTCAACACCCATCAGTCTTGCCACGTCAAAATCCCACTGGGCAGCTCGCATGGCAAGGCCTATCTTTGTCTTGTATACAATGTAGTTGAGTATCGCAAGAAGAACCACTGTCAGTACAGGGATTATGAAGAAAAGAGCCACAACCCTAATCCTACCCAGTTGAATGGGAATCTGAAACAATTGAGGCCGGAAAAATGTCTTCGGCCTCCCCCCGAATATCACCAGGCCAAGGTTTGCCATGAGAAACGACACCCCTATGGCCGAAATCAAGGCTGATATGCGCGGCGCATCCCTAAGAGGCCTGTAGGCTGCCCGCTCAATGACAACGCCCAGCAGGGCGGTGAGGACAATCGCCATAACGAAAGAAAGCTGCCAAGGAAGAGCAAAAATAGCTATGCCATAGAAAGCGAAGTAGGTGCTAATCATAAAGATTTCGCCATGGGCAAAGTTGATGAGTCTTAAGATACCGTAAACCATTGTATATCCAATGGCCAAGAGAGCGTAGAGGCTACCTAACGTAATCCCGTTCGCAGCATTTTGCATGAGTATTTCCAGCGTCACCGTCTCCAGCCTCCCATCGGACATAGAACAATTCGCTCCCTGGGGGCTAAGCCCCCAGGGAAGCTCGAAAACCCTATTCAACCGGCGATTTCTTAGTAGTCACTGTCTCCGAGCCCTAACAAAAGCCTCAGGAGACCCTTTCAAGCAAGCTCCACAATTTGCACAACTTGCTCGAATGAAGACCGCTGCCAGATTATGAACTAGCGCGGGTGCACAACGTCAACCAGCTTAAACTCTCCGTCTTGCACCTGGAGCACAACTGCGCTCTTGGTGGCGTCGCCGTTGGCGTCCAGGGTAATAATACCGGTAGCTCCCATGAAGTCCTTAGTTTTGGCCATTGCGTCCCTGATCGCTACAGGATCGACTACCCCTGCTTTCTCAATGGCGTCCAGCACCAGCATGTAGCAGTCGTAACCCAACGCGGCAAACGTGTTAGGCGCCTTGTTGAATTCGGCCTTGTAAAGAGCTACGAACTCCTCAGACGCAGGGGTTATGGGAGCATCAGCGCTGTAGTGAGTGCTGAAGTATACCCCTTCGACGTCCTTTCCGCCAATCTCAATGAACTCAGGAGCCTCGAAAGTATCTCCTCCGAGGAAAGGCATGGCAAGTCCGAGTGAGCGCGCTTGTGTAACGAGTACCGCTGCGTCAGCATAGTATCCGGGAGCGAATACTACGTCAGGCTTTGCGTTGGCGACATATGTAAGCTGTGCGGTGAAATCTCTGTCGCCGGTCTGATACGATGTAAAGCCCACAATAGCTTTGGGATCCCCGGTCAACTCGATAAAAGCCTCTCTGAAGAAGTTTGCTAAGCCTACTGAGTAGTCCTGAGCTACGTCCTGGATAATTGCTGCAGTCTTAGCCCCGAGCTTCTCGAATGCGAATTGTGCCATGACTCTGCCCTGGAAGGGGTCGATGAAGCAGGCACGAAAGTAGTAGTCATTTCCTATCGTAACCAAGGGATTTGTCGGGGAACATCCCATGACCGGGACTTTTGCAGTCTGTGCTACCGGTCCTCCGGACATCGACAGGGCGCTCCCGTAGCTTCCGATAATTGCATGCACTTTGTCTTTCTGAACCAGACGGGTGACAGCAGTAGCTGCTTCAACTTTATCGCTTCGATTATCAACTAGGATGAGTCTGACCGGCAGTCCTAAGACATTAGGCCTCTGTTTCTGCGCGAGTTGTATTCCCTCCCAAGTCATTTGGCCACCTGCGGCCATAGCCCCTGTCATCGGCTCATATACACCGATTCTTACCTCAGTAGGCGTCGCGGCTGTCGCCACTCCCACAAGGCTTACCATGATTAGAAGTACCAGACAAGTGACTAAACGTCGATGAGAAATCATACCAGAATCCACCTCTCTCCAGACTCAAAATATTATAGTGTAATATGTCTTTCTCCACATTTGGGTGAATTCCTCCCACAATAAACAGTTAAACACACTTTTCGATTTGATAGGGAAAAGTAAGCCGGTTCACAATTGCATATATAATGACTCTCCTTTTGCTCTATTTGCAACTGAATGAACACGAGCAAGATGTAAAAGCGTCTCATCTATTGCGGTAGTGTGGTATTACAGAATTGAGGTGATTCCATTACAAGTGCAGTCTGAAGCTGAGTAGAACCAAGGACTGCCCTTAGGGTATCAGGCTCATTAATAGGCTCAAGACATGTGAAGCCTTGGCAAACATAGGCCAAAGCCTTATCGTGTAGCGGCTCCTTGCCTGAAATCGGAGGTAGAATCGTGGCAAGATTATCACCGTCAACGCCTCCCGGATTATGAGAAATCGTCGCTTCAGGGAGGAATAAGCTATTTACTGCCTGCCACAGTCGCTGGGTATCCGGTTTGTCACGGTGACCGGCGATTACTATTTCAATAGGTGGGATCTCCAACAGCAACCACGCCGAAAGTAGCATTGGAAAAGCCGAAGGATATCTTGACACATTTCCGGAGAAACTCCGCAGCAAATTTCTTGCCATCTCTTCCCACTCTTTCCGTCTTGTAAGACGGGCAAGTCGGATTAGGTTGTGAGCGGATACGGAGTTTCCTGACGGCAGAGCTCCGTCTCGCGCATCTTTGCGGCGCACAGGAAGTTCATGGAAGCCGTGGGATGTGAAGTAAAACCCACCATCCTCTTTGTCCCAGAACATATCGATTTGCTGTTCCGTCAACTCTATGGCAGCTCGGATATAATCGCCTTTAAACCCTGCTTCCCACAGCTCGATAAGACCCTGGACGAAAAAGGCGTAGTCATCCAGACATGCAGGTATTGCAGCTTCTCCCTTGCGGTATCTCGCTAAGAGCCGACCGTCGGGGCCTCTTAGGGTTTTCAGGACGAAATCCGCTGTATCCTCTGCAGCATCAACGTATTTCTGTTCACCCAGGATACGACCTCCTCTTGCGAAAGCTGTGACTGCAAGGCCATTCCACGCTGTGAGGACTTTGTCGTCTCTAAACGGCCTAGGACGTCCGGTGCGTGCATCCAGAAGATGAGCGCAGGCTTGCCTGAGCATGTCTTCCGTAGGGCGGCGTGCGCCACCGTGGTGTGCATCAGCGTGGTCTGCGCCACCGTGGCCTGCGTCAGCATTGCCCGCCTCTTCTGATTCCTTCCTCTTCCCTCCGGCAATTCTCAGGGCAGTTGCTTTAGGGCTAAGAAGGTTTGGGACGCTACGGCCGCTCTCGAAATTTCCTTTTCTTGTGATGTCAAAATACTTTGTGAAGATTTCAGCTTCCTCGTTATCCAGGATTTCGAATACCTCATCCCGGGTCCACGTATAGTACCTCCCTTCCCCGCCTTCGGAATCCGCGTCCTCCGCTGACGCAAATCCACCGTCCGGTGCCTGCATATCCCGGAGAAGGTATTTGAAAATCTCACGTGCCACCTGAGCGTAGAACGGCTTTTGTGTCACCTGGTACGCCTCTAGATAGACCGAAGTGAGAAGTGCGTTATCATAGAGCATCTTTTCGAAATGAGGGATAAGCCATTTATGGTCAGTGCTGTATCGGTGAAATCCGAATCCTATTTGATCGTACACCCCGCCTCTTCGCATCATCACCAAGGTTTTTTCTACCATATCCAGCGCTGATTCATCTCCGGTATGCCTATAGTATCTAAGCAGGAAAAGCAGGTTAACAGGCATGGGAAACTTCGGGGCATATCCAACCCCTCCGTACTCGCGGTCGAATTCAGTCCTAAGTGCACTATAAGCATACAGAAGCTCATCATCGCCGAGGTCTGCCGCATCACGCTTGTCGTTGCCTTCGCGAAGCAGATGAGTAAGCATCTCTCCGGCATGGATAAGCTGCTGCCTGTCATTTCGCCACATTTCACTGACTTTCGCGAGAACGTCGAGGACGCCGGGCCTGCCATACTTCCGTGTCTTGGGAAAGTACGTACCGGCAAAGAAAGGCTTCTTGCCTGCATCCATAATGACGGTGAGAGGCCATCCACCTTGGCCTGTAGTCGCCAGGCAGGCTTCCTGGTATACGCTGTCTACGTCAGGCCTTTCCTCACGATCCACCTTAATTGAGATGTAGCTGTCATTTAGGGCTTTGGCCACCTCCGGGTCGCTAAATGACTCTTCTGCCATTACGTGACACCAATGACAAGCGGAATAGCCTATCGAAAGAAAGATAGGCTTGTCTTCAGCGGCTGCCCTTCTAAAGGCTTCATCACACCACGGATACCAATCTACAGGATTTCCTGCATGTTGAAGTAAATACGGATTCTTGCTTTCTGCCAAACGATTCAACGCCATTCCTCCGTTCCTGCCAAGGATAGTGTAAGCTTGAAGGATTAAACGTATTCTATCATAGGCATTATGGCGCTATAAGCTACTGCACAGACCGTATAATACCTCGCTTTTCAGCGGAAAGTTTCGCCTCGAGAAACCCCTCAAGCCATTCCCGAACCGGTCCGAGTGAGGCTTCAAGGATCTCGAGGCTGCCAAATGTAATGTGCTCCAGAAAATAGTCCTTAGCCACCCCCATAGCCTCCTCCGCTTCGCCTTTAGTTAGTTTGCCGTCCTCGGATTTCGCCCTCAGCTCATCCACAAGCACCTGATTAGTAGCGCGAACTGCGTCAATTCCCACTGACTCCGCCTCTGTCAAAGCAGTGGAAAGCGATTGTCTGGCTATCTCATTATCGATTTCCTCAATTTTCTTCCGTAGCAACGCGACCCCGTATCCAATGAGGACTGCCAGACAAAGAGAAATCACCGGTAGCAGGATTTCAACAAGCTCAAGAGCGAAAGCGCTCAAAGTCATCCTTTTTCCTCTCCCTTCATGTTTTCTGAAATATGTTTCCTATATCTATTAGTTCCCATTGATGTTAAATCCTGCCATGTGTGCTTCGGGTTTTCCCTCCCACGCAACAACCGGATATGCACATCAATTTACTGCAGATGGGCCGGACCTCTCTACCAAGGGTGCTTTGGTATTTTGCTGTAGACAAGTACGTTTCTTTGTAAGGGGTAGGTTGTCGTGCGCTGCAAATAAACACGGGGGTTTGCTAGCGGTGGGTTGGCATAGGGAGCCAAACAAGTATGCCGTAATCTTGGCGCTTTTCTCCTGGAAACTGAGGCCAGCGCGAAAATGATATCAGAAACCAAGAACTCCTCACGAAATCCGAAATGCCCCGGGCCGTTTCGGTTAGCCGGGGCATCTTATGCTTTCCGTTATGACATCTTTTGCCGGTATGAACTCTGCTGAATGCCTATTAGACACAAAGCTGCATGCCCATTAGGGCAAAACCGCTACGATATCCGCCACCTTAGCCACAGCCCAAAAAGGCAAAAAATAGCAAACACGCCTTCGGTCATCTGACAATCAGCAGAAAACGGATTTCGTACTAGGCACGGATAAGTGCACCTTGTGTCATACGGAGCCATTTCGTATGGGGCTATTTCGACCTGTTGCTTTGATAACAGTCACGACAATACACGGGTCTATCAGAACGTGGCTTAAACGGAACCGAAGTCTGTGCGCCACAGCGAGCACAAACTGCTTGGAACATCTCTCTGTCTTCACGCCGACCGCCGCGACGATCGGTTCTCTCTCGCTCTCTCCTGGTAGATCTGCAAGCCGGACATCTACCCGGCTCGTTCTCGTACCCTTTCGACGCAAAGAACTCCTGCTCACTTGCGGAAAAACTGAATTCCTTTCCACAGTCCTTGCATACCAAAGTCTTGTCCTGGTACATAGAAAACCTCCTAATCATGCAGCCCTTCTGGGACTATAATATACCGTATTCCTTGGGCTACACCTGGAGGCAATGACTAAGGCCGGACAACAAGTATGCTGTTCCAAGCAACCCTCAGTATAAGGCAATATTAGTATATCACCCTTTTATTGTTCGCACAATACCGACGATTGCGAATGACATTTCAATAATCGCCGGAGAGTGTACCATTCCGACTACCAAAGGATATCATCTGTGTTCAACATGCTATGTAGCGCTTGAATTATCCCCTGTCGGGAGACACTAACTGAAAACCACTGAAGGATGTGAACTCAGATGGAAATCAAGGAACAGGCTATTGTTCCTCTGGGCTATGGCAAGTACGTCCGCTCAGACAGGATCATCGCGCTTGACCCTATAGAGACTGACCGAGGGCCGGGCCGTCGCACCAGAGTCTACATTGACCAACTCCCCAACCCCCTCATTGCCTCAAGAACCGAAAACTCAATCCTGGCAAGCATGGTCAAGACAGCCAGGGAAGTCCTGGAGGCTACAGCCGCCCTTGAACTTCTTCAGGATCTTCTCGATGACATTCAACAGGTAGGCCCCATGCTCAGGAAAAGCATCAAAGACGAAGCCGGGCTTGATTTGGAAGAGCTTGAACATAGAATCAAGGATATCCTTGAACACCGGTTTGATGCAGAGTAGGGGCTTCACCCTTCGGCGTCACCCCTACCCCGGACAAGATCGCTTATTGTGGCTTGTTCTCGGAGAGCACGCTAATGATTTCGCGTGATATTACACCTTTGCCAACAGAGTCATGTAACCTTGCAGCACTACTAACCCTGCGGTGCAGTCTTAAACCTCAATTAGAACTTGAAGCTCGCTCCAACGGTTAGTCCACTCACAGTAATGTTCCTTGCCTCCGGCTGATCCCAAGTCCACCACCGGTAATTGCAGGAATCAAATGGCGGGTCGCACGGACGGCCGTTGAAGTTCAGGAAGTAGAGTGATGGAACATCCTTCCAAAGTGACGCATAGTACCCCGCCTCTACCGCCAACTGTTCCGTAATCTGGTAACCTAACGACGTGCTCAAGTCATATGTGCTAATTTGGACCGAATTCACAGCTGAATAGGGCACATCCATGCGCTCATCAACATTCCACTTGTAGGAGCCTTCTTGCTCTCCTTCTTCATAATACGAGCGGCTCACACCCCATGTAGCGTCTGACGCTGCAGTTCCAAATAGAATCCCTGCCTTTGCGCCTGCCTTCAATACAAGCTTATTGCCTAAAGCGTACTTTCCCTCAATACCGACTTGCGGTCCGATAGCAGCTATGTTAAGGCTGCTATCCAAATCAAAATTCCATTTTTCAGAGGTCTGATACCAACCGTTGTAGTAGTCAACAACATATTGAAAACCTTCCTCATCAGTAAGAATCCCTCCGGATAGCTCCAAGGCAGTTGACTGATGCTGATTGAAGACTGCTCTACGCGCACCGCCTAAAAGGCCTACCTCCCAATCCGATCCCGCAATAGTCTTCGTGGCGAAGATATCAATAGCAGACATGGAGAGACTGCCTTCTCCGGCAAGAACGCCCTTTCCATCAAAGTCCCCAGAGCCCGCATAGTCCCATCGATCCCTGTCAAACGAGAAATTCGCCTCCCACCAGGGCAATGTCAGCCAGTGGTGCCTATCTAACCAGTAGTACGCTTCCCCATCTTCTATGTATTCCGAGTCATATTCGTCTATGAACTCCACACCTACTGTGTCGGAACGTTTGAGACCCCAGTATGAGATACCAACTGAAGCAGAAGGAGACAGGAAATACGACCCTGACAGAATGAAGCTAGCCCCTATACCAGGCTGCAAAATGAGTTTCTCCGCATCGAAAAAGTAATCATCTTCATAATCTCCGCCTTCATCATATCCGTATACATTTTCACTCACTTGATAATCCGCAACCCACTGATCCGCCCCTCCTACACCTGCATGCCAGTACTTTAGGCTAAGCTCGGCTGTCTGAGCAAGAGCCGGCACAGAAACCAGACTAAGAACTAACACCAATACGATAATCCCCAACACTTTCTTCATGACACTGCCTCCTTCGTATTCCTTATACAAGATCCGACCTTAAAGATGATCATGGGCAAGCAATAAGTCGATAATTGGAGATACTTGCCTACCCCTGTAAGACAAGAATGCAGGGTCAGCTTACTTGGGTCAATCGTCCCTGGGGATGATATTGGATGAATACAATCCCCTGCTATTTAAGGTTCTCTCGCGGCTTTTCTATCATCCTGGGGGATGATAGAAAACTTCCGTCAAGTAATGACTGCCGCAGCTTGAGGAAAGCACATAGGGAGTAGGTTCATTCTATCTTGGCGCGCAGGCTCACCCAATAGCTTGCTGGGGGCGGACTGTGAAACTTTACCTCAAGGCAAAATGGTAGGGGCTTCACGCTTTGGTGAAGCCCCTACCATCGATAGAATCCCTTATTACGGCCTGTCCTTAGCGCAGGCCTTGACACGCATGTTGGGTGTCATGCCTTTGTCACAGGAATCATGTAACCTATCAGTACAGTCCCAACCTTCGATCAGAACTTGAAGTTCACGCCAAGAGTCAATCCCCTTACAGTGATGGTCCTTGCTTCTGGCTGCTTCCAAAGAATTGCATCACCATCATCTTCTGCAACGGTAGGCGCCACGGACTCATCGAGTCTAAACTGGAAAAGCGATGGGACGCCCCTCCAAATTGAGGCATAGTACCCCGCCTCTACCGACAATTGTTCAGTAATCTGATAAGCCAGGGCAGCGCTTAAGTCATACGTAGTAATTCGGATAGAATCTGTAGCTTCATGTTGGCCGCCTACAGTACCATCTTCATTAAGGATCCACTCGAATGTCTCCGGATCACAGTCCCACGAGCGTCTCTTTGCCATGGCCTCTGCCTGCGCAGTTCCGAACAGAAGTCCCGCTTTTGCGCCTGCCTTTAGCGCCAGCTTATCAGCTAAAGTGTATGACCCCGCAATACCTACATGCGGGCCGATAGCACTTACGTTGAGTTTGCTATCTGGGCCTATTGTCACTTTATCATCTCCGAACACGATCCCTAGCTCCGTTGACAGATGCTCATTGAAGGCCGCCCGCCGCACACCGCCTGAAAGACCTGCCTCCCAACCCGGTCCGGAGAACGTCTTGGTTGCATGTACATCAAGTGCGGACATAGACAGGGTCTCTTTCCCAGCAAGAACAACGTTCTCCCACACAACGGGAAATTCATCCTCGAACCAAGGCAGCTTCATCCAGTACCACTCGGGATCTCCGTTCAGTGTAGTTGTAGCGCTTAACGGAAAGAACATGTATTCGTTTTCGAGCTCAACGCCTACTTCGGCTGCTCGGCTGAGGCCCCAGTATGACCCGCCTACTGAAATGGAAGGCAATATGAAGCACTCCCCTGACAGAATGAAACTCAATCCCGAACCGGGCCGTAGCACTAGCTCGTTCTCGTCCTTATGTGGCGGGGGTTCCCACTGAAGAACCGATACTCCATGCAACTCAATAGCTTCAACGTCATATGTACCATAATCCGCAACCCACTCATCCGCGCCTACGACACCCGGGTACCAGAGCTTTAGGTCAAGTTCGACCTGCTGGGCAAAAGCCGG
>DGZL01000148.1 GCA_002398515.1 Firmicutes bacterium UBA4981 | reverse complement strand
GTGGGGGCTATTTGACGCTTACCTATATTCTACCCACTTGAGGCGAGATCATGGTCGAAAATCACCCCCTGTAGGACCCCACTGTGGTCGATTCTCAACCATCCAGGCAATTGCGCTGAAGAAGTTGGTTGAAAATCAACCACCAAAGAGCCTCAGGGTGGTTGTTTTTCGACCACGCAAACTTTAGGCATGGGGAGTGTCAAATTGCCGTATCTGTCCACCCTGACATCGTTTCATTAGGGAAGGGAGTGGAAGGACGGGAATCCCGAGAGAATTGCGCTCAAGTAAGACAGGGCTTCTGTTAGAATATGAGTGTACTTGCTGCCATAACCAACATACCCATAATGATACCTATTATGCTGAGGTGGTCTTCTCCGAATGAACGTGAAACAGGTATTAACTCGTCTAAGGAAATGAAAACCATAATGCCTGCCACTATTGAAAGCATTATGCCGATTATTGTGTCGTTAAGATTTGGCGCCATGGCAAGCGCAGCCAATGCTGCCCCGAGGGGCTCAGCAATGCCTGCTAGAAGAGCCCAAAGGAAGGCCTGCCGGCGATTGCCGGTGGCTGAATACATTAGCGCTGACACGGCTAACCCTTCGGGAATGTTGTGTAATGCTATGGCGAAAGCAATGGCGATACCTAGGTGTCGATTATGAATGGCGCCGGCAAAGGATGCCATACCCTCAGGGAAATTGTGAATGGCAATCCCCACAGCCAGGAGTATACCTGCTCGTGTTAGTTTTGCTTTGTCAGGATCCAGGCGCCCATGCGGTCTATCGCGCAAGTCACAACGTTCGCCCATATAAACATGGGGAATGAACGCGTCAATGAGGAACATCAGCGAAATGCCTGCAAAGAAACCTACGTAGGCCATGGTTAACCCCAGAGTCTGGATTCCGGTTTGTAGCAGTTCATTAAAGGAGACAAGGAGCATGGCCCCTGCAGAAAACCCCAAGGTAACAGTAAGAAAACGGGGGCTGGGGTCTGAGGTAAGTAATCCTATCAAGCTTCCTGCGATTGTGGACAGACCTGCCAGAAATGTTACCAAGAGCGCAAAACCAATGTTTGACTGCATTTAAAGGCTCCTTAGCATAGATGTTACTGTTTCAGGCCGTTACTAAATTCTACCGTGCATTTCAGGTTGATTCAAGAGGGAGAGCCATTCATGAGGAACATTAAAGTAGTCAATATAGCTTTCTTATAACATGTGTCATATAATACTTGATATAACTTCCTTATATAGATTATAATATCCATTGCAATCCAAAATACCCGAGGTGACCAAAGTTGAGGCTACATGGCCCTGATGAACCGGTCTACACAATCAGCGTAGCCGCTCGTTTGCTTGGAGTCAGCCCACAGACTTTAAGGGTGATTGAGCGTGAAGGTTTGCTGGATCCCCACCGCACTGAAGCCAATATCAGGCTGTACTCTGAGAATGACCTATTGCTTCTACAACGGATACGCACTTTAATTTCTGAAGAGGGCGTCAACTTCGCAGGGGTCAAGATCATCCTCGAGATGCAGTCGAAAATGGGAAAGATGACAATCAAGTATCGTGAGACTATCGAACGTACTAAGGGAGTATCCCGAGATCCTAATCGTGATGAAGACGACGGCCGATCTTGAGGGGTTTGGATTATTCTATTAAATGAACTCGTCGATGGAAGGAGAGAATGGCAATGGGGAAAGTTGTTGGCATTGACCTCGGCACAACAAACTCAGCAATCGCTGTGATGGAAGGCGGGAATCCCACGGTAATCGTAAATGAGGAAGGCTCGAGGTTAACCCCATCAGTAGTAGGCTTTGGTAAGAATGGTGAGCGGTTGGTAGGACAGCTTGCCAGGAGGCAGGCTGTGCTAAACCCTGAAAACACGGTTTACTCCATCAAACGTTTCATGGGACGTCGCTACGACGAAATCAAGGAGGAGCGAGGGCGCGTTCCATACAGGGTAAGCTCAGGTCCAAGCAGTGGAGTAAGGTTTGAAGTTCCCGCTACGAAAAAGGATTATTCCCCTGAAGAAATCTCAGCAATGATCCTTCAGAAGATGAAGATGGATGCTGAGAAATTCTTAGGTGAATCCGTTACTAAGGCGGTTATTACGGTTCCTGCGTATTTCAATGACTCACAAAGACAAGCAACTAAGGACGCAGGGCGTATAGCCGGGCTTGAGGTGCTTAGGATTGTCAACGAGCCTACAGCTGCCGCGTTAGCTTACGGACTTGATAGGAAAACGAATGAGACGATCCTTGTATGGGACTTAGGCGGTGGGACGTTTGACGTGTCCATACTGGAAGTGGGGGACGGCATATTTGAAGTTAAGTCCACTGCCGGTGATACGCACCTTGGCGGAGATGACTACGACCAGAGGATTGTAGACCACATCGCAAGCGAATTCAAGCGCGACCAGGGTATCGATTTGAAGAAAGACCGTCAAGCGTTACAGAGATTGATTGAAGCTGCTGAGAAGGCCAAGATAGAGCTGTCTCAGGTCTTTGAAACCAACATCAGTCTTCCGTTCATCACTGCGGATCAGACCGGTCCGAAACACTTAGAAACAAAGATCACCAGAGCCAAATTCGAAGAGCTCACCGCTGACCTTACCGAAAGGTGCGAAGGACCGTTCAGGCAGGCGATTGCTGACGCAAAACTCTCCATTGACGACATCAATGAGATCGTATTGGTCGGCGGCGCCACTCGTATGCCTGTCATACAGAATCTCGTGAAGAATCTTACCGGCAAGGAGCCTCATAGAGGCGTAAACCCGGATGAGGTCGTAGCAGTCGGTGCAGCTATTCAAGCAGGGGTCCTGTCCGGAGAGGTAAAGGACATAGTCCTCTTGGACGTAACTCCTCTTTCGCTGGGAATCGAGACCCTTGGCGGTGTGTTCACGAGGCTTATTGAGAGAAATACGACTATACCTACGCGCAAGAGCGAGACCTTCAGCACTGCTGCGGACTTCCAGACGTCAGTTGACATCCATGTGCTTCAAGGGGAGCGTGAGTTCGCCCGCGACAATAGGACGCTTGGAAGGTTCACGTTACACGGAATTCCTCCTGCGCCGCGCGGGGTTCCGAAGATTGAGGTAGCTTTTGATATTGATGCAAACGGCATAGTCAACGTGACAGCCAAGGATTTGGGAACCGGGAAAGAACAGCGTATCACAATTACCGCATCGACTCAGCTGTCGAAAGAGGAAATCGAGAAGTTGGTGCGTGCTGCGGAACAGGCTGCCGAGGAGGACAAGAAACGCCGCGAGGAGGTTGAGTTGAAGAACGCGGCTGATACCATGGTGTATACCACTGAGAAGGCTCTGAAGGATGCAGGGGACAAGATCCCGGCAGAAACAAAGTCCAAGATCGAATCTGAACTGGAACGGCTCAAGAAGGCCATCGCCGACAATGATATAGAGTCTATCAAGAAATTCATGGAAGACGTGAAAGAAGCTTCTTACAAAATGTCTGAGGAGCTATACAAAGCTGCACAGGCGTCCTCAAGTAGCGAGGCTGCCGGCGGGCCCGGCCCTGACAGTGCAGCCGGGTCTGGTGGATCTGAGCCCCATGGCAGAGATGATGACGATGTCATTGACGCGGACTTCAAACCTGTAGATTGAAGCTAAGGGTATACATGAATATAGGCGGTGGTTGTGCAAATGAAGTCTGAAAGGCAAGATCGGCATGCAACCGAAAAATGCGAAAACACCCAATTCAGCGGTGGCAATTGTAAGGCTTGGAATCCCGATATGAAAACAGGACGCGATGTGACTACTGAGGGTATCGATGCTTGTGAGGCAACTACTAAAAGTGATACGACGGAGGAAGTTGTGACTGAGGATGCCATGACCGGGGAAGTTGAAACGCGGGAGGATTTAGAGGAAAGATTAGCGGAGACTGAAGCTAAAGCCTCAGAGAATTGGAACATGTATTTGCGCGCTTTAGCTGATCTAGACAATTACCGGCGTAGGACGGCGAGGGATCTCGCGTTTCATATACGATCCGGCAAGAAGGACATGATTCTCAAGCTCCTTGCCGTTGTTGATGACATGGAGCGCGCTTTGGCTGCAGAGGCGGACTACGAAGCCTTGCGCGAAGGTGTTGAGATGATCATGAGAAAACTCCTGGATATCCTTGCTGTTGAAGGGGTTGAGCCAATCGAGGCAGTAGGGATGCCTTTTGATCCTAAGTTTCATGAGGCTGTAGCTGCCTGTGAAGACCCGAAAGTAGATACGGATACAGTTGTGGAAGAGTTCCGGCGAGGGTACACTTACGAAGATGAGGTCATCAGAGCTACCATGGCTCGTGTGGCAAGGCCGGCGGATGGTTAGATTATAGGCTCCGAGAGCGCTGATACGGGAAAGTAGACTTAGCCAAACGAATACAAACGTGAATTGAGGGAGGGGGTAGACCCCTCCTTTTTCATCAGTAGTGTCACATCTCAGGAGTGAGACAGAGGTAAGACATAGGATCGGACGGACGTTTGGACGTTCCGCAGTTTAATAGGTCTGGAGCGCCCGGTGTTGCCGCATATCTCGCGCAGATGTTATGATGCATGTGGTAGAGGGTTATTAAACAACATAACTATTCCAATGGATTCTTGGATTCTTTGAATTTAGCGAAACAGGCCGAATTGAGGCCTGAGCATAGAAAGCCCTAGGAGGTGCAGCGTTCCATGACTAACATGGAGAGATATCCCGAAATTCGGACAAAAGGAAGAATTCTGATGGGACCCGGGCCGAGCAATGTTCATCCCCGAGTGCTTCGTGCGCTTTCAGCGCCGGTCATTGGCCATCTCGATAAGGAATTCTTGGAGATAATGAACGCAACCAAGGACCTGTTAGCTCAAACATTCATGACGTCAAATGAGCTTACCATTCCCATATCCGGGACGGGAAGCGCCGGTATGGAGACTTCTCTCGTCAACTTCATCGAGCCCGGTGATAGGGTGCTGATATGCATAAACGGGCTCTTTGGCCAAAGGATGGCGGATATCGTGGAAAGATGCGGCGGGGATCTTGCTGTTATCCAAGGAGAGTGGGGCAAGATCATTGAGCCTGACGAAATTGAGAAGGCGATGAAGGCACGTCCTGCGGATATCGTAGGAATTGTGCACGCTGAGACATCTACCGGAGTGCTGCAACCAATAAAGCCTGTGGCGGAAATCGCAAAGAAGTATGGCGCGCTTCTTGTAGTTGATGCCGTGACTTCGCTGGGTGGAGCCCCTGTTCGGGTAGACGAGGACGGAATGGATGTGGTCTATAGCGGTACTCAAAAGTGCCTATCCTGTCCTCCGGGACTGGCGCCGATCACTATGAACAAGCGCGCGGAGGAGAGGCTTGCCTCCCGTAAGAGCAAGGTACAGAGTTGGTATCTTGACATGACTATGCTTCGATCCTATTGGGGCAAAGAACGTTTCTATCATCATACTGCACCTATTAATATGATTTATGCCCTCTATGAGAGTCTCCGCATTATTCATGAGGAAGGACTGGAAGCTCGATTTGCAAGGCATATCCGCCATAGCAATGCCCTGAAGGCAGGCCTAACTGCTATGGGCCTTAAGCTTTTTGCCCAGAGCGGCTACCAAGCTCCGATGTTGAATTCAGTTGAGATTCCTGAAGGCGTGGACGATGCCGGCGTGCGCAATTACCTGCTGGCCAATTACGGGCTGGAGATAGGAGGAGGCCTCGGCCCGATCAAGGGGCGCATCTGGCGCATAGGCCTTATGGGCCATTCTTGCACCCGTGAAAATGTCATGCTTGTCCTTGCCGGACTGGAAGAAGCTCTTGCTGCTCAAGGACTCCATGTGGAGAGCGGAGCGGGAGT
>DGZL01000119.1:35866-37849 GCA_002398515.1 Firmicutes bacterium UBA4981 | reverse complement strand
GTCACTTGGTCTAGTGCCGGAGCCGTACTCCGGCGGGAACCGGAATTCATCGCTATTGTACCTTTTCGATATACAAGTGTCAAGGTAAACCCCAGATGCCCCCCTAGGTGTTGCCACAAAGGCGCCAAGGCCTCACATGGACTTGGGACAACCTACTTCAATACTTTACTCAGTGTATCCCTGACGACATTAGGCGCAAATCCGCGCCTTGCTAAGTACCCGTAAAGTCTTCTTGCCGTTTTTTCTCCGTCATCTGTGCCCCTTCGTGCAATCCACTCATTTGCAAGTTCCAGTGCATTAGCCTCTTCTCTACCTTCCGGGAAAATGTTTTCAACAGCGTCTTCAGCCATATCCCTCGGGATCCCACGCTTTCTCAGTTCAACACGAATACGATATGGCCCGAATTTGTCATAGGTTGCTCGCAACTCCGCAAAATGCATAGCGTATTTCTTGTCATCTACATAACCCAAGTCTCTCATTTCCGCGGTGATACTGCTTATGACATCCTCGTCAAAACCTTTTTTTCGCAGTTTGTCTACGAGCTCCGCCGTGGTACGATCCTTTATCGTAAGGAGGCGAAGCGCGTATTGCCTGCCATGTTTTCTAGTGTTCTCCATATTTGCCGACACTATCCACTATCAGTATTGATGTAAGTCTCATCTCTGCTATCATACATGTTCTCGTTTGGCAAAGAAAGTCCTCTCTTTTGCGCGTTACTGTGTGAAAACAAAAAAGGAAGGATAACATCCTTCCCTGAAGCTACGATACTTTGATAACTCCCTACGCTTGAAGGCGGGGAATTCCTGGTTCATACTGCCGACTTATGCCGTACAGTCCCCAAGCTTACACCGTATGCCTACGGCCAGTAATAACACGATATGCATTACATGTAGTAAGATGCCGAATCTACTTAGGTTGCTTGTCTTTACTCTCTTCCGGCGCTTTAAGTGGTTTCAGACCCGATATTTCCCGAACTTTGCCCTCGATTTCGCATGTGATATCCGGATTCTCTTTCAAGAAGTTCCTTGCGTTTTCTCTGCCTTGCCCCATTTTGGCATCACCGTATGAATACCAGGTGCCGCTTCTCGTTATGACGTTGTTAGCTTCTCCCAGGTCAAGTACGGCTCCTTCGCGGGAGATGCCTTCTCCGTAAAGAATGTCGAATTCTGCATCGCGGAAGGGAGGGGCAACCTTGTTCTTTACAACTCTGGCCCTTGTACGACTGCCTATTATCTGCTGACCCTGTTTGAGAGATTCCACTCTCCTTACTTCCAGGCGCACGGTAGAGTAGAACTTCAGAGCGCGACCGCCCGGTGTGACCTCGGGATTTCCAAACATGATGCCGACTTTTTCACGTATCTGGTTTATGAATATGGCACAAGTCCGAGACTTCCCTATGACTGCAGTCAATTTCCGCAAAGCTTGCGACATGAGCCTGGCTTGCAGGCCGACGTGAGAATCCCCCATCTCTCCCTCAATTTCCGCTCTTGGAGTCAATGCTGCCACAGAGTCTATGACTAGTACGTCCACAGCACCGCTTCGCACCAGAGCTTCAGCTATTTCCAGAGCTTGTTCTCCGGTGTCAGGTTGTGAAATGAGAAGGTTATCAGTATCAACGCCCAATCGGTTGGCATAAACCGGATCCAAAGCGTGCTCTGCATCAATGAAAGCTGCGATGCCACCGATTTTCTGTGCTTCAGCGATTATGTGAAGAGCGACTGTTGTTTTGCCTGAGGACTCAGGACCATAGATTTCAACGACTCGTCCGCGTGGCATGCCACCTACTCCTAAGGCGATATCAAGGGATAGGGCTCCTGTAGGAATTGTGTCAATCTCAAATTGAGTGTCTGCATCACCCAGCTTCATTATAGAGCCTTTCCCAAATTGCTTTTCTATTTGAGATAACGCCATGTCAAGGGCTTTTCTCTTATCCTTGTCCATAAGTCTCTCCCTTCTTCCCATGCTTGTCCATGACAATTGTAT
>DGZL01000119.1:35082-35561 GCA_002398515.1 Firmicutes bacterium UBA4981 | reverse complement strand
TATATCGCGTCCGTGCGTCATATCTCAGAGGGGTGATGAAGAGGAATAACGTCAATCGGACTATATATGGGCCCTCTCGTTGTCAACTCACTGGCGGTAAATTGAATCTTCGTAACTTCCATCTTCCCTCTTACACTGATGTCGGAATTCAGCTTCGCAAGAAGCGCTTTCAGGTTCCGAAGAGATCTGACTCTCCCTATGGTAAGGTGTGGCGAGAAGCCTTTGCTGTCTCGTGCAAAGCCCTCCATTTTCATGGCCTCTCCTACCGTTGACATAAGACTTGCCAAGTGCTCTCTGCCTGCGTCTACACCTACCCACAGCACTCGTGGGTTCTGCAAATGAGGAAAAGCTCCTACACTGTCAAGCTTCAGTTCAAATCCATGGGAATCAGCGACACATTCTTTCAGCGCATCAGCAATACCTGGAATGCGCTTCGTCTCAACGTCTCCTAAAAACTGCAATGTAAAATGAAGATTGCA
>DGZL01000119.1:2833-34792 GCA_002398515.1 Firmicutes bacterium UBA4981 | reverse complement strand
ACTGCAACAAAGCATCGAACAGTATCCACTATTAGGCCTCCAGTTCAATGTAGGTTGTGTGAATAGAACACAAAAGGACTCTTCGTCCTTCTGTTTGCCTTAAGAACATGATTCTATAAATATCCGATATTGCCTTCTTGTACCATCCTTATCTCATTACAAGTTCCTACTTAATGATGACGCAACAAGTGTCTGCGAAGAATGTCCAAGCTTCTCTTAGCTGCTCTTTCTTTTATCTCACTGCGCGTTCCGAAAAACTGAAAACGTCCGCACGTAATCCCGTGTTTCCAGGCCAGTCCTATGAAAACAAGCCCTATGCTATGCATATGCTCATCCCTTGCAGGACCTGCCACACCTGTCGTAGAAATCGATACGTCCGCTCCGGAGAGGGAAAGAATCCCCCTTGCCATTCGAAGAGCGACCTCTCTGCTCACTACTCCATATCGCTCCACATCGGCACAGGGGACGTCCAGAACCTTGATTTTTGCGTTATTACTGTAACTTGTCACCGCAAGACCCAATACTCTAGAGCAGCCGGGCACTTCAGTGAGTTTGTGGGAGATAAGCCCTCCGGTAACCGATTCTGCCACTGCACATGTGAAATTCCGTTCCTTGAGAAGTCTTACTACGCTATGCTGAATTTCATCGTCTCCGGTTCCATAGATATCATGCCCCAGGCACTCTCGCAACTCGGTTTCGACTCGATCAATCATTGCGCCGGCTTCTCCTGGTGAAGAAGCTTTTGCAGTTATTCTTAACATAACTTCACCCAATGACACCAGCGGAGCTATGGTCGGATTGGATTTTCCGTGAAGAAGATGCCTTATCCTATCCTCGATCTCAGCTTCCCCGGGACCACAGATTCGGAGAGTCCTGGAGGAGATTGTCCGGCCTTCACCTTCAAGACGTGTCAAGTAAGGAATGACGGAGAGATCCATCATGGCTTCCATTTCTCCCGGTACACCCGGAAGACAGATCACGTGCTTGCCCATTTTCTCTACTATCAAACCACATGCTGTACCACGGGGGTTCGGTATTATAGTTGCGCCGTCGGGGACTTGTGCCAGACGTCTTAGGCTTGCCCGGTCTTGATGCCCCCATCTGTTTAGCAATGACAAAGCATGTGCCATTGCCTCATCGGAATGGATCTGTCGCACGCCGAAGACCTCGGAAACTACCTCGCGGGTTATGTCATCTTCAGTCGGGCCGAGTCCGCCGGTGACAATCACGAGATCCGCCCGGTTGAGGGCTTCACGCAGTGCAGCCGTAGCCCTTAGTCTGTTGTCTCCGACCGCGGCTTTGTGGTAAAGGTTGATTCCGATTCCGGCCAGCTTGCGGCCAATGTAAGCAGAGTTTGTGTCCACAACGTGTCCAAGGAGTAATTCAGTGCCAATCATCAAAATTTCTGCAATCAAGCCAAAATGCCCTCCCCGGTATGGCCCTATTATCGGATCGGTTACGGCCTCTTGTTGAGGGGCGTCTTCGCTTGTGTTGAGGACGCCCCCGATTCAGCAGGCATCTGAATAAAGAGGCATTGCTCTAATATGACGTGAAAATGCGGAATGACTTAACTAGCTTGCTTTCATACACGCGTCTTCTGTGCCGAGCATTCTTCGGAAGTCTTCGCCTTCAATCCTTTCAATCTCGATTATATGGGCGCTGATTTCCTTAAGAACACTTAGTTTGGATTCCAGAAGCATTCTCGCCCTTTGCTCTTGAGCCTTGAGAATACTGCTTACTGTCTCATAGTAGACCTGCTTCGGGAGCTCGTCAACACTGACAATTCCGGCCTCGGACATCCCTGTGCTGATAAGTGTGCGCGAAATCTCCAAGGCCTGCTCAAAGTCATTGGATGAACCTGTGGATTTTGATCCAAACACGAGTTCTTCAGAGACTGAGCCTGCCAGAAGTATGGCTATCTGCTCTTCCAGGTAACTGCAGGTATAGAGATGGTAGTCTTCTTCTTGGGAATGTCTTGTATAACCAAGAGCTTGGCCTCTAGACATTACAGTAATGGTTGATACTGATCCGGGCCGCAACACTTCGCTGACTATCCCATGGCCTACCTCATGATGAGCTATTCTATTCATTTCTTCTTCTGTGGGACGACGATCCAGTCTCTCTCCCATAATCACTTTGTCTATGGCTTCCCTCAGTTCATCCTGACCTATGGTGGTTTTCGTTTTTCGCATTGACAAGATGGCAGCCTCGTTCACCAGGTTCTCAAGGTGAGCCCCGGAGAATCCCAGCGTGTCCCTGGCAATTTCATCAAGGTCCACATTATCTTCAAATGGCTTCCCTTTGGAGTGAATCTCCAGTATGTGAAGCCTACCTTGTCGATCAGGGAGATCCACTCGCACTATGCGATCGAATCTTCCGGGCCTGGTAAGAGCGGGATCAAGTAGATCCGCCCTGTTAGTAGCGGCCATTACAAGCAATCTGACATCGTCATACGGGTTTATTCCGTCCATCTCCACAAGCAGTTGATTAAGAGTCTGATCATATTCCAGATGACTGCTATGTCTCCCGCGTTTTCCTCCGAGGACCTCTATTTCATCTATGAATATCATTGCAGAGTCACGGCCCTCACGTAATGCGGAAGATCTTGCAGTAGAGAATAATTGGCGTACCCGTTGGGCGCCTACGCCTGCATACATCTCAATAAACTCTGATCCTGACGATGCCACAAAAACGCTCTTTGTGTGGTTGGCAGCAGCCTTGGCCAGGAGGGTCTTCCCTGTACCCGGAGGGCCTGTCAATAAGATTCCCCTGAGGGGTCTGATTCCCAGCTTTCGCGAGCGTTCAGAATCGACGATGAACTCCAAAGCCTCCAGGAGTTCGCGCTTAGCCACTTCCTGTCCGCCGATACCTTCAAAAGAAACCTTTGTGTTTCCCTGATCCTGCTTGTTCCCTCCGATAATCTGAAAGCGCTTTCCCAGCTGAGACCCGGATCGGATAAACCACATGGCTGCACCGAATATCGCAAGCAAGAGAAATAGGGTCATATCGTAACCTGAGGCAGCCAGGAACAGAATTCCGGCAAGGGCCACCCCAATTCCAATCTCCTTTGCCATGGTATTCCTCTCATCCTTTCTTGGCGTCGAGTCTAGGAAGTTTTGCGTGTGAGCGCAGATTGCGGAGTAGAAAGAGTCATGGGTGAATGCTCCTTTGAGCGAGTGCCTCTTGGGATAACTTCATATAGATAGCTTTCTCCTTTGTGCAACTGCACGTACACGTAGTCTCCGTCTACTCCCACGCTCCATCTTTCCAGTCCCGCTTCTTTCGCTTGTTCATCTATTGCTTGGGACATAGCATAGAAACTCCCTCTCGCCAGCGCCTCCTCGACATGAATACGCATACAACGGAACGTCTCTTCCAGCCCCTTATCACGCCTATCCGTTACATTGAGGACAGCGGGCATTCTGCCGGTAGCCTCTTCAATGCCTGCCCAAAGTTGAGCATATTCAGACTGTATGTCCTGGACATTGTCAAGGTCTACGCTTACGCACAGACCTTCTGCACACTCAGAAAAGGTATAGTCCATAACCTCGGCCTGCTGCGTAAAGAACTGATGGAGGGGCCTCCTTACTTTTAGACTGTAATTTGCAGTGCGTACTCCATAGAGCGCCACGACTGTGATGATGAATACTATAGCAATTCGCCTGATATCAAGCCCCAACAGTTGCAATCCCTTCCCCTCTCCCTTCTGTAGGATTGTCTGAATTATAACATAAAGCCCTCGACTCATCGAGGGCAAACATCAGGTAAACATAGGAATTGCAATCAGGTGGTTCTCTTGTTCATACGGAGCTTATAGTACGACACACGCTACGAAGAAGTTCTACTTTCTCCCCAGGTGTATCATGTTCAAAGATGTAACTACCGGCGACCAGGACATCGGCTCCGGCTTCCGCCACTACGGGAGCAGTGATATCGTTGATTCCGCCGTCAACTTCTATTTCAATGTCCCGTCCTGCCCGGTCCACCATTTCCCTGACCTTTCTAATCTTGGGTACAATTTCAGATATGAAGGTCTGTCCGCCGAATCCAGGATTCACTGTCATAACAAGCACCAGATCTACCATGTCAATGATATGCTCTATCATGACAACCGGGGTTGCAGGGCAAAGCGCGACTCCGGGTGAGCATCCGGCATCTCTGATAGCCCGGATAGTCCTATGGAGATGGCAGGAAGCTTCTGCGTGAACTGTAATTACTGAGCTGCCTGCCTCAGCAAAAGCCTCAACATAGAGTTCAGGGTTTTCTATCATAAGGTGGACATCCAGAGGAATGTCAGTTGTTTTTCGAAGGTCTCTCACCACACGCGGACCCATGGATAAGTTGGGAACAAAATGGCCGTCCATTACATCTACGTGGAGAAAATCAGCACTTCCGACACTTTCTATTGACTCAGCCAGGTTCGCGAAATTCGCTGAGAGTATTGACGGAGCAATCTTGATTGTCATCTGCCTCTCCTCCTTTCTCTTTCTGTCGCTTCAAGCAGAAGTTTCACATAGTGGCCGTATCGAAATTCAGAGATATGGCCTGCTTCTACAGCTTCCTTCACACCACAGTCAGGCTCTTTATGATGAACACACGTAGAGAACTTGCAGTCTTTCATGGGTATTCTGAATTCGGGGAATAGATAACCAAGGGCTCTACTGCCAATTCTATCAAGCCCCAATTTGGAGAATCCGGGAGTATCAGCTACATAGCCGGCGGGCTCGATCTTGAGAAGGTGCGAGTATCGAGTGGTGTGTCTGCCACGGCCGGTTCTCGCGCTTACTTCCCCTGTTTCAAGTCTCAGTCCGGGCTCTAAGGCATTAAGAAGCGCCGATTTCCCCACACCTGACGGCCCTGCGAACACCGAGAGCTTCCCGGAAAGCGCTTTTCGTAATCTCGTGATTCCCCAACCTGCTCTGGCACTTACCTTTACCGTATCATATCCTGCGTTTCTATATGGCTTAGCCAGTTTATCCGCAGCGTACCTACTCACCAGGTCAATCTTGTTGAAGCATATCACAATGTCCAGAGAGTCTGCCTCAACTGCTGTAAGG
Source organism: Firmicutes bacterium UBA4981 (assembly GCA_002398515.1). Taxonomy (GTDB): domain Bacteria; phylum Bacillota; class SHA-98; order UBA4971; family UBA4971; genus UBA4971. The sequence goes on along the minus strand of DGZL01000119.1, from coordinate 29,735 downwards.
ATTCTGTCAAGCAATTCCAGATCAGGAGACGGTTCACAGCATGCCACAACAATGACAGCTTGATCTACATTTGCCACAGGGGGCCTTAAGAGGCGTGTTTTTCGTGGGAGGACATCCTCAATGACTCCGTACAGGCCATCCGGACAGGTAAAAGTGAATGAGACTATGTCTCCTACGAGAACATCCTTGTCCTCCTTCTGGAGCCTGCCCCGTATCTTGCAGTCAACAACCGCATCTTCGTGGCTGACAAAGTAATGGCCTGAATATGCCTTAACAACACGTCCTTCCGGCATCCACACCGTCCCCCTGTTATCCTTTGGGAACGGATTCGTCCCTATACAGGACTCCCCCGATGTAGACCCTGATTCTCATCTTCCGGCCCCATGCATTGATTTGCTTCTCAATGCGCTCGCCCGGGGTATGCATACCTACGTAATAGTCCCTTTCACCATAATAGTCATTGATACGGATTTTGACCTCCTGTAAGTCTGTGCCGGGAGGGACTACAATAGTGACCAGACTTGAGATAGGCGTAATTGCGTCAAGAAGAGACGAAGTGTCTTGACCTTTGCCTACGACGAAATCTACAGCTGAGCCCAGTGTGACAAGTTGCCCGGGCTCAGGCCACTGACTGACTATGATTCCGGGCTCTGCCCCTTCCCGAACTTCCTCAGTTACTCGCCCCTTAACCAAACCTGAGACAGTCAGGAGGGACTCAGCTTGGGCCATATTCATACCTCGAAAATCCTGGATTGTTACCAATAACGGTTCAGGTCCGTCACTTAAGACGATTTCCACCATGGAACCCTTTTCCACTTGGACTCCTGCAGCAGGAGACTGAGAGGCCACTTTATTGGCTTCTACCTCATCACTGTAATCCCTGGACTGGGCGCCTGGTTCGAGTTCCAGCCTCTCCAGTTCCAGTAGGGCTTCACGAAGATCCATCCCCAGGAGATCCGGCATTTCTACGATCTCTTTTCCCAGACTTACCACTAGGGTGACTTTGCTGTTCATTTTCACCCTCTCGTAGGCGGCAGGACGCTGAGATACCACGCGATTCGCCGGAATGGTCTCATCATAGCGCTTGTCAGGGGAGTCAAGCCGTACATGTGCTTTGCCTGCAAGGATCTCAGCTTCTTCAAGAGTCTTTCCTGTGAAATCCGGCACTCTCACTTCTTCCACATAAAGCCATTCAGGTAACATGAAAATGATACCGGCTGCAAGCGCAAGCAGAGCAAGAACAAGGAACAAGGTCACAAAGACAGTGCGTCGCCGATTGCTGTTCTTGGGTTTACGTCTCACCTGAGTCTCCTCCATGTCAGCCCCGGGATCCGACGGAGATGATAGGACCTGTGCAGTCAGATCCGTAAGAGTAGTGTCACCATCCATATGAATATCATCATTGATAGTATCATAGTCGTTGCCGGGGAAAGCATATGGTTCTAAAGCTCGCATCATATGTCTCGCGTCTTGATAACGCCGGGAAGGATTCTTCTCCAGGGCTTTGAGAACTATCCGTTCGAGACCCCCGGGGATTGTCGCATTAAGCTCTGTAGGAGGGGTCACAGAAGTCTCGAGGTGCTGCAGGGCTATGGAGATAGGACTTTCACCCCTAAAAGGCACAGTGCCTGTCAACATCTCATACAGGACAACGCCAGAAGAGTAGATATCAGATTGCGCTTCCACTGCTTCGCCTCGAGCCTGTTCCGGTGAAAAGTAGTTTACCGTTCCGATTATCGTTCCGGTGTCAGTCAGAGTTGACGCGCTCAGCGCCCTTGCGATACCGAAATCCGTTACTTTCACTCTTTCGTCTGAAGTGACCATGACATTATGGGGCTTAATATCCCTATGCACAATTCCGTTTTCGTGAGCATGCTGTAATGCAGCTAGAATTTGCCAGGCTATTCGGGCAGCTCTCTGCGGCGGTAAATGGCCGGATCTGCGAATAGCCTCTTTGAGGCTTGTGCCTCTTACATACTCCATTACAATATAGTAGCGTTCTTCGTCTTTGCCTACGTCATATATGCTGACAATATTGGGGTGTGAAAGACCTGCGGCAGCCTGAGCTTCCCTGCGAAACCGCTCAACAAACTCTTCGTTTGACGCAAATTGGGGTCTTAGGACTTTTATCGCGACTGTTCGGTTCAGAATTTGGCAGTGAGCTTTATATACCTCTGCCATCCCACCTGAACCCAACTTAGAGAGTATCTTATATCTCTCACCGAGAACCTCCCCTACCATCTTTACACCTCATCTGCTTCGCATTCCAGGCTTAAGTGCCGACAAATACAGCAACAACCGTGACATTATCATATCCGCCATTCTGATTTGCAAGGGTAATAAGGTCATCTACAACTGCAGAAGGGGCTTGCCGAGACAAAACTACGTCCAAAATCTTAGAATCCTCTATCGCCCCTGACAGCCCGTCTGTGCACAAGATAAAGCGGTCTCCGGGTTCCACCTTCGAATCGACGATTTCCATATCCACTGTGGCCAGTGTACCAATGGCTCGAGTCAAAAGGTTGCGCTGGGGATGGACTTTCGCTTCACTTTTGGTCAACATGCCCATCCTCACAAGCTCACCTACGACAGAGTGGTCTTCTGTCAGTTGGTATATGACATCTTTCCTTACCAGGTATATTCTACTATCTCCTACGTGTCCGATATATGCTGTACCGTCCTGGATAAGTAAGGCAGTCAGTGTGGTGCCCATACCTTTACAACTCTCATCGCTTGTGGAGCGTCGGTAAATTGCAGCGTTAATTCCTGTGAATACTTCCCGAAGTCTATTGGCTGGATCGCTTTCATAAGACAGCAAGTATTCTTCAAGCATGTTCACAGCCATTTTACTGGCGATTTCCCCTGCCTCATGCCCGCCGAGGCCGTCAGCGACAGCAAACAAGACGTCACTCAGCAGGTAATTGTCTTCGTTTACCGCCCTTACAAGTCCCACGTCAGTACGGGCGGAGGCCTCCATATAATCCACCCCCGTTCAAGAGCGTCTAAAAGGAAGTATAACCTTGAATTGCCTTACCTGCAATACCTGCGACGCAACTGACCGCAGGCCGCATTGACATCCAAGCCTAGATCTCTCCTCACAGTGACAGGAATAGACGCGTCTTGGAGTATCTTACTAAACCTGTTTATCCGTGCAGTTGTCGGCCGTGAGTATTCTTTCTCATCAATAGGGTTCAGGGGTATTAAGTTTACGTGACCTGCCTGCCCTCGGAGCAGATCTACGAGTTGACGAGCGTGCAAGTCACTGTCATTTACATCTCGAATCAGCGCGTACTCAAAAGTTACCCGCCTGCCTGTGCGCTCTCGGTAGAAAGCTGCCGCATCCATTAATTCCATAATAGGATACCGCCGATTTATCGGCATCAGCGCTTGGCGAACATCATCAGTCGCTGCATGAAGGGAAATTGAAAGAGTCACCGGTATTTCTTCTTCGGCGAGCCTCCGTATGCCAGGCGCCAATCCGCAGGTGGATACAGTCATGCGGCGAAAACTAATCCCCAATCCGCATTTGGCATTCAGTATGCGCAACGCCTTGACGGCTGCCTCATAGTTGTCAAGGGGTTCCCCTGTACCCATAAGAACTACGTTTCCGACATGGGCACCGAAGAGGGCTACATCTTTTTGGATTCGGAGAGCTTCATCCACTATCTCAGACGCAGTAAGGTCTCGAACGAACCCTCCCAGTCCTGATGCACAAAATGAACAAGCCATTTTGCAGCCAACCTGCGTAGAAAGACAGGCCGTGATACCATACTTATATTCCATTCTCACAGCTTCTACAGCGTTTTTGTCATGAGTCTCCAGTAGGTACTTTACCGTGCCTTTCTTGCCTTCATTTGTCGAGCGTACGTCAAGACATGTTATGTACGAAGTTTCCTTAAGTCTTTGCCGAAGCGCAAGAGGTAAATTAGTCATATCGTCAAAAGAGCAGACAAGGCGCTTATGGATCCATGAGAATATCTGGTCACCTCTATATGAAGGTTGCCCGAGTGATATCACAAAGCCACGCAGTTCGTCAGGCAGAAGGTTCTTGATGTCTTCCATCTGGATTCCTCCCGGTGAGTTAATTCATCTCTTAAATAGGATTTCCTCTTGTCGTCGATATTTGAGAGGACATTGTCAACGCGCCATACGTTATTATAGACTGTGAAAAGGGGGTTGTCATATGGATACACGTCTATACCTTGTACGGCACGGCATAACGAAGTGGAATGACGAGAGAAGATATCAAGGCCATCACGATTTGCCCCTATCCGAAGCGGGTAGACTGCAAGCTGAAAAAGTTGCCCGGCGACTTCAAGGAGTGGATATCGCCGCTATTTACTCCAGTGACCTTGCCAGGGCAATGGATACCGCACATTTCATAGGGAAAACCCATAGACTGCCCACAATCCCACTGGAAGAGCTTCGCGAGATAGATGTCGGCAAGTGGGAGGGCAAGAGTTTTGAAGAACTCCGGCACAAGCAGAGTGAACTCCTTGAACACTGGCTTTCCGACACCATAAACAACCCTATCCCAGGCGGTGAGTCATACGCTCAGCTTAGGGATAGGGTTATCCCCAAAATCATGGAACTCACAAGAACCCATATGGGTTCATCTATATGTATTGTAAGTCACAGCGGCCCCTTGAAATTGATACTCTGCCATGCCTTAGGTATGGAGCCTTGCGGACGTCTCAGATTCGAATTGGCAAACGCCGGTGTAAGCGCGGTTACATGCACTGACGATATGCGAATTCGCGTATCTTTTCTAAATGACACATGTCATCTCGTTACTTGATGACGATTCCAAGCACTGCAACAAGGCCTAAGAGCACTTTGAGGAGTCCGTTTTCCTTGCGCAACCCGTCAAGATCCTTAGATGTTTGCCCTTTGAAGGCTGCAAGATCCGATGACAGGGTTGTGAGTCCGCTCTCTAATGACGTATAAGTCGAGACTCTGGCGCTGCGCTCGTTCCTTAAAGCGTCTTCCAAATTGAGAGTTTTTCCGCGAAGAGCATTCAACTCATCAGTAAAAGAGGTTCCCTCCTCTTCGGTTTTCGACGTAAGCTCAAGAACCCTGCTGTCCAGTTCAGAAATAGCCTGCTTCGATAAGGCAATTTCAGCTGCCTGTTCACTTACGGCCAGGGATACGCTGTCAAGGTCTTTCCGCATAGTCGCTACTTGAGGTTCGAGGGAAGTAAGCCTCAAAACAGTAGCGCTGAGATCCTCTTCCAGTTGAGCAAACTTCGTCTCATGGGTATTGACTTGTGTTCCCAGCTCTTTCAAATCAGACTCTGTCTTGGAAGCAAGCTCGTGGGTGTCGCTGATTTTCTGTGCAAGCGTACCTTCCACCTGGGTGATGCGTTCGTCGAGCCTCTCTTGGTCCTTCATGATCTCTGAGATGATCTTATCGACTTCGGTCTTCATTTCACGTTGGGTAAAGTTCAGCTTTGCAATATCCTCTTGCGTTACTTGCCGAGCCTTATCATGTTCGTCCATGGTTTTCTTGAATACCTGGAGCTCACTGGCAATGAGAACAAGTTCTTCACGAAATTCACCTGATAATTTCCGCAGCAACTCAACGTCTTCCGGAGTCGCGCCGATGCGTCCGGTATCTATTTCATTTAGGAGTCTTGCTATTACCATAGCAAGGGTATACCTGTCTACAGCTTTGGTTCCTTGGAACGTTCCATCTCCGTACAAGCCAAGATACCCCTTGTCTACAAGCAATTTTACAGATTGGTACGCCCAGTGTTCCGTCGGTACATCCTTGATTTCCGCGCTTGCGCCGTGATACGGCATAAGACAAGCTATAAGCGATACCAAAACCACGCAGGAAATCGTATTGAGATGTGATTTCCAGATTAACATGTAACCCCCTCCAATCCTGGTTCAGTGTGGTGCCATACTATTTTTCGGTGACAATCACGGATCCATGCTCAACTGAAGTGACTACTACTTGCCCTTCTCTTCCCAAGAGGGACATGTTACGCAGAAGGACATGGCTTTGCCCCGGCGCTTTCGCCCTGAAGCCGATAGTCGCCAACTCGCCCGTGATATCCTCTGGTTGAGTCAGGCGTCCATAAACATCTGTCAAGAGCCCTAAGGGATTCTGAATCACCCCCTCATTCCATTCAGACATCCCTACATCTTCTACAAAGACTGTCCCCCTGGATACATAAACAACTTCAACAACGGACGGGTCGAAGCAGAGGTCAAATTTGACTTGCTGAAACCCTCTTAAATTGCGTGCCAGGATTCTGACTATGAAGAATTCCCCTTGCTCTATTGGAGAGACAGGAGTCTCCAACAGCAATCTGGATCGCAAAATAGGCACACCTATGCTGGTGGCTGTCATCAAGGTATCTGTGTTCTGTGCATCCACCTTCACCCTGTAATCGAAAGACCCTGCTTCGCCAAATGGGACGAGATACCATGAAACATCGCAGGTTTCACCGGGCACAATCTGCCCGGGAAACCGTGAGGATCTCTCACTTGGGGCCAGAACGATGCCGTAGTCCGGCGTGAGGGTAGCCTTGACACCGTATGCAGGTGCACCGCCTGAGTTATTAATCTTAGCGTTTATCTTCAACGGATATGGATGAAACATATCATCCATTACTCCGAACATAGACGGTGCCAGAATAGACAGGCTAAGCTCCGGGGGAGACAGAATAGTCACCTCACGATACACTTCATTCCTCTCAGCGTTTTCGGCCTCTACGGCTACTCCGTATCTAAGGGTTGTTTGCTCCGTTATGCCGGACGTAATTTCCCATGCTATCTGACGAGTTTCACCCGGCTCCAGGTGCCCGAGACTTACTTGGTCTCCGGCGCCGGAAGCAAGAGTAAGGCCTGGCGGGAGGTGAAGATAAACATTAACGTCAAGCGCGAGTGTGGGTCCGTTATTCTCGATATATGCCACAATCGGAAACGCGATAGGCTTGCCTTTTTCAGAAGTGACTTCTGCAGGGGATGTGACACCGAGCGCAAGAACTCCCGGGGCGATACTTATTCCGCCCATGCCGTAGAGGGTAGTGTATTCCCTGGATTCACCGGGTTCAAGCGTCTCTTCATCCCAGAACAGGGCAAGCGCGCTGTCAAGTTCATACTCTCCTTCTCGAAGGAATTCGCGGCCGGGGATAACAAGGGCATCCCATACTCTGTCAGCCAGGTTTCCCCAATTCGTGAAGACTACCCTATCGGGAGGGGTGGCGTCAGCACCCATCAGAGTCGCCTGACTGGTCACTGACGGGCTTGACAGCGAGTCAAAAGCCTGGACAAAGCGGGGCATTTCCCGTAGACCAAAAAAGGCGTCAGATGTAATTGCCTGATCTCGGGCACGAAAAGGAGCCCCGTCATTTGAGCCCAGCATCGTATCAAGCATCATGCGGACTCCCACTTGATGGCCGGTATTTCCCAGATTCGTTACTACATAAGTAATCTTGGCTGTGTCAAGCAACCCTGTGGTAATTGATCTCACAATGGTAAGTATCTGGGACGCTTCAATATCACCGAACCTCCATGTGGAAATAATGCTATTGCCTCCGGCAACCTCAGGCCCGGAAATTCTCGTGCCGTATATAGCATGCCTTCCTGCGCGTGTCTCAGTGTTGCCGCCAAAAACGTAATCATATCCGTCTATCCTAAGAGTCGTATACGAAGTCCAAGGTCTCGGACGTCCGTATACCAGGGGCATGTTGTTATCTCGCGGATTCAGAGGATCACCGCCTGTGGAATCAACTGCGAACCTACCTGTGGCATCATCTGATTGGTTCACGAAAACCCTTATGTACTGGTTCGATATTTCCAAGTTCCCATAGCCGGCTGCAAACGCAGTTTGATCCTGCGGATTTCGGATATTGCTGATGCATGCAAACAGCGTAAATACCACAAAAACAGTGAGTAGGCGTCTTCGGCTTATTCTCATTAGGGACACTCCTTTAATCTTCCAGGACGGTAACCCCGCCGAACTGGACGTCCACATCGGCTTCTCCCTGAAAAGATACTGTGACCCGGATGTTATAGGGCCAGTTGATGCCTTTGAATTTCCAAAGCGCAAGGATTGTCATTCTAGCTTGTTCGTCCAGCTCATCGTAGCCTGAAGCTTGAGCCACATCCACACTGAGTATCTTGCCGTCCCTATCGACTGTGACTTCGAGTTTTACGTTGCCTATCAGGTCAACGTTTTGCGCACCCTTTGGATATCTCGGAGGAGCAGAATTAATCGCCAAGGACTCCCCTTTCCCGAACTCATGCCCTTTTGGCTTTTCAGGCCCGGCCTCTTCTGCATCCGGGGAATTGCCTTTCGTTGCTGTCTTTTCGTCCTCTCCTGTCGCGTTTTCAGCGTAAGATCCGCCTTCAGTATCACCTGAGCCTTGTGCATCACCATCAGGTTCAGGACTTGCCGGAGACTCGGAAACAGGTGCTTCTCCATCCCCGGTTTCAGGGGAAGCCTCCTTGGCCTCCGGGATTGGTATGGACTCGTCAGACGAACCTGTAAGCACTCTGCCTAAGTCTTCCCGTTCCGGTTCAGGCTTGGCTTCTACAGTTTCAGGCTCAGGCTTTGCTGCCAAGGCTTCAGGTTCAGGCGGAGGAGCGGGTTCCCGCTTCGGTTCTTCCTCAGTCTTCTGCTTTTCCGGCTCAGCAGGCACTTTTGGCTCCTTAACAATGTCCTGTGTTTCTTTGGAAGGAGGTTCAGCCTCTTTGGCCGCAGATTTGGGCAAAGGCTGTTGTTGTTTGGTCTCTTGAGCTTTCTCCTGCAAAGGCGTATCCCGGATCTTAGCAGGCGCTGGAAGCGTTGTACCGACAGAGCTTCCTTGCCTGGTAGAGGTAAAGGTCTGGGATATTTCTCCGAATTCTACCGGGTATACGGCAACGTGATGTGTCACCGTTATCGGAACGAGGAGGATTACGGCGACATGCAGCAAAATGGATACCATCAGGGAAAACCACATGTTCAGCCTATCGTCGTCGCGCTTCATCCTCGTCACCACCTCTCATTTATTCAACGGGACTATCGTGTTGTCTTGTCTGCTGCCAAGGCCAATCTACCTGCGCCTGCCAACCTTGCCACATCCATCACATCTACAAGCTTCTGGTAGCTGGTGGAACTGTCAGCCCTTATGACCACGATTTCATTGGGGTTTTTCTGAATACGTTGGTTGATGGTGAGTTTAAGGCTGTCAAGGGAAGTCTTCTTGTCACCTAAGTACACGTTGCCTGCCTTATCAATAGTGACAACAGTCGTTGATGCCTGTTGAGCGGTGGCTGTCTCGGCGCGCGGCAGTTTTATGTCAAGGCCTTGAGGATTCGTGCGAAATGTGGTGAACAACATGAAAAACACAATGAGAAAGGTCATTACGTCCACCATGGGCACAATATCAATTCGAGGCTTCTTTCGTTCGGTCCTTTGAAAGCGAAAGCTCATACGGTTGCACTCCCTCCACGAGCAACTTGACAATGTTTGTCGCAAACTCATTCATTTCTCGAATTCGCCTATCAACGGCTCCGGTGATGAACACGTAGAGCATGTACGCCCCAACTGCAATTGAGAGTCCGGCTGCAGTCGTTATCAGGGCTTCTGCGATCCCTGATGACAGCGCTCCTGCTTCTAAGAGCTGAGGACTTGCGGCAAGGATATTGAAGTTCTTGATGAGCCCGAGCACCGTCCCGAGCAAGCCTAGAAGGGGCGCTATTGAGATCACCATTTCAAGGGTGGGCAGACGCCTTTCAAGAAGGTATACTTCACGCTCACCTGCCATTCGGACCTCCACCTCAACTTGCTCCCTTGGCCGATTGGCGGTTGCAAGAGCAGTTGCCGCAAGCGTTCCTATCTGCCCCTTAACCTTGTGAACAGCCGCTACAGCATCTACCATGCGATCACGTTCTAAAGCCAGAGCTATCAGTCTTAGAGCGCGATCAGGATCTTGATTGGTTCGACGGAGGTACAGAATGCGTTCAAATACCACGGCAAGAGCTACTACTGAACAGATTACCAACGGTATCATTACAGGGCCACCTTTAACTAGTACGTCAACCATGTCTCGTTCCTCCAATCCGGTGAAGCTAGCTTGCCTCAACAAAACACATTCGACACGACTTTCCATTGTTCCTTCACGTATTCCAGCATCATCTATAATTTCCATTATACACGAGTATTACAAGTTTTAGTTGCTCTTAAGAATAACAAGACAGCCACGGGTGTTCCCATATGTCGGAAACGTCCATGGCTGTTCAGGTCTTATGCAGTCTGTATCAGGCGGCTTGCTATTTGTGACGTTCGTAAGGAATACCGCTTGCAGCAGGCGGTACAGATCTTCCAATCACCCCGGCCAGTGCAGCCATGGTCAAAATATACGGGGCCATCAACAGAAAATCTCTGGGGATGAATGTAAGCCCCAGGGTCTGCGATAGGATTTGTAGAGCGTCGGCAAATCCGAAAAGAAGACATGCTCTCAATGTGCCGTACGGGGTCCACTTCCCGAAAATCATAGCTGCGAGGGCAATGAAGCCTCTGCCTCCGGTCATGTTTTCCCGGAATTGGCTGAGAAAACCCAGTGAAAGAGAAGCGCCTGCCAGCCCGGCCAAAGCACCGCTCAATAACACACACAGGTACCTTATGGCGAAAACGTCAACTCCCACAGTCTCTGCTGCTTTAGGGTGCTCTCCCACTGCTCTGATGCGAAGGCCGAGTTTTGTCTTGAACAGGACGAAATTGGAGATAATTACAGCTATGAGAGAAAGATAAACAAAAGGCGTGTGTTTCCCAATCATTGCCCCGATAACAGGGACTTTCTCTATCAATGGGATGGTCCAATCAGCAACTTTCGCAACAGGCGGCGATTGGCCTGCATGTTCAAAAACCTTGCGCAACATGAATCCTGTAAAGCCTACGCTGAACAGGTTTATGGCTGTTCCGCTCACGACTTGGTTTGACTCATATTTGATACACACTACAGCATGGAGCCAGGCAACTCCCGTTCCACTTGCAACTGCTGCAAGTACCCCCAACCAAGGCGCATGAGTGAAGTGGGAGACAAGCATTCCCATAAATGCTGCGATTAGCATCATGCCTTCCAGTGCAATGTTGACAACTCCGGAGCGCTCAGAGAAGACTCCTCCGAGGCCTGCGAGAATCAGGGGGGTCGCCATTCTCAATGTAGACACTACAAGCGCAATATAAATGGTAACGTCAGCTAGATTAGTCTCCATCGCTTTCTACCTCCCCTGCATCTGCCAAAGCTCGGGTAGAGGGACTCCTGGATTTCAGGAGTCGCCTAAGCACCTCGTCAGCAGCTACAATAATTACAATAGTTGCCTGTATGATGCCGATGATCTGTTTAGGAATCTTTGCAATGCTTTGCATAGTGATTGCGCCTCTTGCCAGGGTTCCGAAGAGGGTTGCTGCAATCAGCACACCAAAGGGGTGGTTACGACCTAAGAGTGCTACTGCAATACCGTCAAATCCATACCCTACGAATCCGAAAAGGTCTAAGAACCTGAACTGAACACCGAGTGCCTGGACCGCCCCTGCAGCTCCTGACAACGCACCGCTTATGCTCATGGCGATGATTATGTCTCTCGATACGTTGATTCCGCCGTACCGTGCTGCATGTGGATTTATACCTACAGCCCTGATTTCATATCCGAGCGTAGTCTTAAACAGCAAATAATATACGAGCCATACAGCTCCCAGCGCCAGTATTAATCCGAAATGAAGCCTGGTCCCCGGCAATATCCTCCATAATCTGGCTGCTGCCACAACCGGAGGCGTTTGGGGGATCGGACCTGGTTCTTTAAGTGCGTTCATAACGAGATAATGGCTGAAATACAAGGCAATATAGTTCATCATTATAGTGTTTATGACTTCATGTACTCCTAGTTTGGCCTTGAGGTAACCCGGTAGCGCAGCCCACAGGCCTCCTGCGAGCGCTCCTAAAAGAAACGCAAGCGGCATGTGTATCACAGTCGGCAAGCCTGTCAATGAGAAACCAATCCATGCAGCCACAATCTGTCCCATGATGAACTGACCTTCAGCGCCTATGTTAAACAAGCCGCATTTAAACGAAAAAGCCACTGAAAGGCCGGTGAATATCAGTGGAGTCACATTGATCAGCGTTTCGGCTATATCTCGTTTGCTGCCAAAAGCCCCTTTAAGAAGAGCGCTGTAGGCTTCCAACGGACTCCTTCCGATAAAAAGAATCAGGAGCGCGCCGAGCAAGAGAGCAAGAAGGACTGCCACGACAGGTATGGTTAGCTCTATCGCCTGTTCACGAGATATGCGCAAAATCTGTTCTCCGGGATGTTTCAGGTCTTTGCCGGTATTGGACACTCCTCTCACTCCTTTCGGTATCTAGTCCGCGTTTGGCATGTCCCCCTGCCATGAGGAGGCCCAGTTCTCCTTCAGTGGCTTCGCTTGCTGTCATTTCACCGACAATTTGGCCTTCATAGATCACCAGAATTCTATCGGAGAGAGACATTACCTCATCAAGCTCCAGAGAAACAAGGAGAATGGCTTTCCCCTGATCTCTCTGGGCAAGAAGCCGCCTATGAACAAACTCTATAGCCCCCACATCAAGCCCACGAGTAGGTTGGGATGCAATGAGCAATCTTGGTTCACCTGAAAGCTCTCGAGCCACAACTACTTTTTGCTGATTCCCTCCGGACAGAGATCTGGCAGGCACATTTTCATGTGGTGTTCTTACGTCAAATTCTGAAATCAATTCCCGGGCGTGAGCATGAACTTCCCGATAATCTAGGTTAATTCCCCTGGCAAAGGGGGATTTATAGTAATTCCTCAATATGAAGTTCTCGGCAACAGTGAAATCCAAGATGAGGCCGCGGTTTTGTCTGTCCTCCGGAATGTGAGCCACGCCTTTTTCAATTAGTGCTCTGGGTTGATTGTTCAGAACATCAATACCGTTGACGTAGATATGTCCGGATGTGGCTTTTCGAAGTCCGGTGAGGGTTTCCACCAACTCGCTTTGGCCGTTCCCTTCGATACCTGCGATACCCACAATTTCTCCGGCGTTCACGTCAAAAGAAACCCCTTTTAGCGCCGGCAAATTCCTTGAGCCCTTCGCGTGCAAGTTATCAACCTTGAGAACACTGTCGCCTACCCTTGCCGGTTCCTTTTCAAGAGAGAGGACTACTTTGCGGCCGACCATCATTTGGGCCAGTTCTTCAGCTGTAGTATTTTGAGTCTCTCCTGTTCCGACGCACTTGCCTCGTCTTAGGACCGCAACACGATCACTTATGGCCATGACTTCTCGTAGTTTGTGGGTGATGAATATGATGGACTTGCCTTGATGGATAAGGCTGCGCATAATTCCGGCGAGCTCGTCTACTTCTTGGGGAGTCAAGACTGCTGTCGGCTCATCAAGGATGAGCACCTCAGCACCTCGATACAGCGCCTTAAGGATTTCAACTCTTTGCTGCATGCCTACGGAAATATTCTCGACTCTTGCTCGAGGGTCCACAACAAGCCCGTACTGATTCGACAGTTCTTCCACATCACGTATAGCTTTATCCATGTCGAGTTTACCGCCGGCATTCACGGGTTCAACACCAAGAATAATGTTTTCAGCAACGGTGAAAGGCGGTATCAACATAAAATGCTGGTGTACCATGCCAATGCCCAGTTTTATCGCGTCATTGGGATTGCTGACAGAAACACGCTCTCCCCGGATACGAATTTCGCCTTCATTTGGCCTGTAGAGACCATAAAGGACGTTCATTAGGGTGGTTTTGCCTGCACCGTTCTCACCCAATAGCGCGAGAATTTCTCCGGAGTAGACGTCTATACTGACATTGTCGTTTGCAACTACCCCGGGAAATTTTACGGTTATTCCGCGCATTTCCACTACAGGGGTACTCATCGGTCCTTTCAGGGTTAGGAACCCCCTCTCAAAAGATGCCAGGCACCGCTGCATGTGCAGAACAGCACCTGGCACCTACTTTCTTTGCTGTAACTATCCGGACATGTAACCTCGCTTACCGGCAAGCTTTGAGTCAGCTTCGGCTACCACCCGGAGCTACGCTGCCGGCGGTGTAAAGGCTTCGAGCTCAGTGTAGGTAGACGGGACGACGATATCACCATTTACTATCATTTCTCGATATTTCTCCACCTCATCGAGGACCTCTTCCGGAACGTGGTCGGAAGTCCTATCACAGGTGCCTACTCCGTCCTCAGCCAGACCGAATACATAGTGGCTAGGCTCGAACGTTTCGTCCTTCACCTTCTCTGTTATGTCAAATACAGCAACATCTACGCGCTTCATCATGCAGCTCATTACGTTATCAGGCGCTAGGTGGTGTTGACATGAGTCGACGCCCATAGCCCAGAACCCGTCTCCCTGTTCCTTTGCAGCTTCAATAACCCCAAGGCCACATGCGCCTGAGGCATGGAAGATGATGTCCGCGCCTTGATTGAACTGGGCAAGAGCCACTTCCTTACCCTTTGCAGGGTCATCAAACTTCCCGGTGTAACCCCGTAGCACCTTAACATCTGGATTAGCAGCACGCACACCGGCGTGGAAACCTGCGTCAAAGTGCTCAATAACCGGCACTTCCATACCACCGACGAAACCTACGGTTCCGGTTTCAGTCATCTTTGCAGCAATTACCCCAAGCAGGAATGAGCCTTCTTCTTCTTTGAAGGTGGCTGATGCAACGTTAGGCTGCTCTACTACGCTATCGATGAGTCCGAACTTGAGATCAGGGTATTCAGAGGCGACGGTGTCTACAGCGTCGGTCAGCAGGAATCCAATAGCCCAGCTGATATCTGTGTCTTGGTCGCCTAAGCTTCTAAGATTAGGCTCATAGTCATCCATCTTCTTTGATTCCACTACTGTAATCTCAAAGCCCAGCTTCTCCTCGGCTTCTTTAAGACCCTTGTAAGCAGCGTCGTTAAACGATTCGTCTCCCAAACCTCCAACGTCAGTAACCATAGCAGCCTTTAGACTTACAGGGGGAACCTCCGCGATTTCCTCCTTGGGCTTCCTAAGACCTACTGCGACGGCGATGATGATGACCACCGCAACAATTATCACTGCCCACTTGCTTGACTTAGACATTACTCAAATGACCTCCTTTCGATATTTGGGACCCTTTCATTGCGTGAATGGAATTTTGCTATCGACATACGCCACGAAGTTTCATGGCTTCAGCAACTCTCATAATAGCCAGGTTGTACGCGGCTGCCCGGAGATTAGTGCCCATCTCCCTGGCTGTGCCGAGGACTGCAGCGAAACTCTCTGTCATTATTCGCTCCAGGCGTTCCGCGACTTCCTCTTCGGTCCAATAGAAATTCATAAGGTTTTGCACCCATTCAAAGTAAGATACGGTAACTCCTCCGGCATTTGCCAGTACATCAGGGATTACCATAACGCCTTTGTCAGACAGTATTTCGTCAGCCTCCGGCGTAGTCGGGCCATTAGCGCCTTCCGCTATCATTATGGCCTTTACATTCCCTGCATTGGCTTTTGTGATCTGGCTTTCAATAGCTGCAGGCACCAGAACGTCGCAGTCGAGTTCAATAAGCTCAGCGTTGGACAGACTATCAGTGCCTGGCGTTCCTTCAACTGATCCTGTCTCTCTTAGTTGAGTCGTCAATGCTTCAGGGTCAAGGCCGGTTTCTCGGCAAACCCCGCCCATTACGTCTGTTACTCCTACGATCTTGCATCCATAGCCGTTGAGTATGGAGACGACGTTAGAACCTACGTTGCCGTAGCCTTGTACTGCTATTCTAAGACTGTTCAGAGGGAGCCCTAATTCTCTTGCAGCCTCTCTGATGCAGATTACCAGGCCTCTGGCAGTGGCTGCAGCACGGCCCAGTGAGCCTCCGAGGGGAATTGGTTTTCCTGTGACAATACCGGGCACAAATTTACCTTTCTGAGTACTATATGTATCCATCATCCAAGCCATAACCTGAGGATTAGTGAATACGTCAGGACCAGGAATATCAGTGGCAGGACCGATTACATCGCTTATCTCCGTTGTAAAGCGCCGAGTCAGTCGTTCTATCTCCGCTTGGGACATTTCCAGAGGATTACACGTGACTCCCCCTTTGGCGCCGCCAAAAGGAAGTCCTACTACGGCACATTTCCAAGTCATCCACATGGAAAGGGCTTTTACTTCTTCGAAGGTGACATCAGGATGATAGCGAATCCCACCTTTACCGGGCCCTCTCGCAGTATTGTGGATTACGCGGTAACCTTTGAAGACTCTTACAGTCCCGTCATCCATCTTAACTGGGAATGCCACTTCCACGGCGAATCTGGGATGTCGAAGCATTTCGCGTATGCCCGGATCAATATCCAGTTTTTCCGCTACAGAATCATACTGGCGTAAGGCAACATCGTACGCGCTTTCTTGACATGCATTTTCTTTCACCGTTTTCCCCCCTCCCTACCCCACAAGTCTTTATGAGCCCTCCAATCAATATTATTTCTCCATAGCTTTCACATTTCCTTCCTAGTGGGAAGATACAATCTCCCCTACTAGGTCATAATCACCTGCATCAGTGATCTTTACAAACTTGAACTCACCTGGTTCGGGATGTAGGTTTCCAATATAGATCAAACCGTCAATCTCCGGCGCTTCCGCCTCGGAACGTCCGATTGTGACTAATTCGCTCTCTTCTGCCCTCCCTTCGATTAGCACTTTCATGGTCCGTCCTATCTTTGAATCGTTTTTCTCTCTAGAAATCAGTCTTTGAACTGCCATTGCTTCTTGCTTTCGCTTTTCTTTTATGCTTTGCCTGACGCGGCCGGAAAAGCGCGGCGCAAGTGTCCCGGATTGAGGCGAATACGTGAATATCCCGACTCTGTCCAGGCGAACTTCCTCCAGAAAATCCAGAAGGCTCTGAAACTTGGCTTCTGTCTCACCGGGGAAACCCACAATGAATGTGCTCCTTATCGTTATGTTGGGAATAGCCTGTCTGAGTTTGTCAATTGTCTGTCGCGCTTCTTCGTGCCCTCCGTGACGGTTCATGAGCTTCAGTAATTCATCATCTACATGTTGAAGAGGCAGATCTACGTACTTACAGACTTTAGGCTGAGAGGCCATTACTTCAATCAATTCATCAGTTACTCTTGAGGGATACATGTAGAGAACCCGTACCCATTCAACTTCGTCTATTCGACATACTTCCTTCAGTAACTTGTCCAGGGCGTACGTCCCGTAAAGATCCTGTCCATACCTGGTTGTATCCTGGGCTATAAGAATCAGTTCTCTTGCGCCGTCTGACGCCAAATTCCTGGCTTCCTCCACTATTGAATGGATGGGGCGTGAGCGAAACTCACCCCGAACTTCAGGAATAACGCAGTATGAGCACTTGTTACTGCATCCTTCCGCTATCTTGACGTATGCAGTATGTCTGGGAGTTGAGATGCGGCGAGGAAAAGTCTCATCGTAAATGAAGCAAGGTTGTTTACTTACAAGCTTGACTCGCTTACCGTCTAGGGTGTCCTCAACTACCTTAACTATCTCAGCGAAATCGCCTGTGCCTACCACTGCGTCAATCTCCGGTATTTCATCAAGGAGATCTTCGGCAAATCTTTGAGCCAGGCAACCGGTGACCACCAACTTACGGCACGGATTTTTCTTTTTCAGCTCTGCAAGGCTGAGTATGGTATCTACTGCTTCTTCTTGAGCCTCATCTATGAAAGCACAGGTATTAACGAGCAAAACATCTGCCTTGTTCAAGTTGACAACCGGCTCGAATCCTGCCTTTGAAAGGAGGCCTATCATGACTTCAGAGTCTACTAAGTTCTTTGCGCATCCTAATGATACCAATGCTACACGGATTTTCACTTGCTATCACAACTTCTCCTTATCCAGCGCCATTAATTAATATGGGTCACGCTGCTATATTGTCTATTACACTAAGGATGGAATACTTGAAGCCCGCCGGGAATTATTGAGAATTCCATGGAGTCAGCCTCAAATACTTCACCGTCCATGTGAAGGGGCATTTTGGCAGAAAGCTGAATGCGGACGGATTTTCCCTGCATAAGCCTAGCCTTAGGGTCATTTACATGTGTCCCTTTGAGTGCCTTTGGAAGTTTACTAAGGATCTCCAGGCTGCCAACGGCTTCAATGGTACACACGTCAAATAATCCGTCATCAGGAATTGCGCAAGGAACAATAGGTATCCCTCCGCCATAAGTCTTCCCAATGCCTACAGCTATAAGCAGAGGGTGAAGGTTTATTACTGCTTCGTCGTCAATAGTGATGTATGCCTCGCAACCGTTATATTGCTGCAACGTCTTAAACAATGCCAGGATGTAGAGGGGAATTCCTCTGACAGGGAAGTTCCTAAGGGATTGGCTGGCGGTCTTGGCTACAGCTGCATCAAACCCGATGCCGACTGAGTTCGCAAAGTACCTGTCAATAACTCGGCCAAGATCCCGCTTTCTCGTGTTTCCTCTGAGTATTACTTCACAGGCCTGATCTATGTTCCTGGGTATTTCCATACTAATAGCCAAATCATTGCCACTGCCGCACGGGATTATTCCCAGGATTACGTCATGTCCTGCAATGCCGTTTACCACTTCGTTGGCAGTTCCGTCTCCCCCGGCGGAAATGACAGCGTCATATCCTTGTTGAACTGCACGTTTAGCTTCATTCGTAGCATCTCCTGGCGCTTGAGTGACATAGATATCAAACTCTATTTCACTCGCTGTGAATAACCGATGGATGACGGGAATGGCTTTCTCAGCCTTACCCCGACCTGCTTTAGGATTTACGACAATCTTAGCTCGCAATTCTACCTGCCTCCTATCGGAGCTTTGAACAAAACTGCAAATATCATAATGTCTGTACCCCGTTTGAAAACACAAATTCCACAAACTCGTTAAAGTCGCTGCGCATGTCAGGGGTATGCTGATTTGCCCCGCTGTCAAGCAAGAAATCCTCCACAAGGTAAGTCTTCAGGCCAAGGACTCCTGCTATAATATCTTCATCCATGTTGTTTCCTACCATCAGACATTCTTCAGGTTCATATCCGATGATCTCCAGAGTCTCTTCATAGTACTTGAGGTTTGGTTTGCAGAAGTGCATTGTCTCATAGCAAGTAACTAGCTTGTATGGGAAGCCTTGAATTCCACCCCATCTCATCCGTTCCAAAATAGCCTCAACCGGGAAGACTGCATTTGTGGCAATAACCACATCATAGCCTTCTTGAATCAAGAATTCCAGCATTGCTCTGGCTTTGGGGTGAGGCTGAACCCCGAGGGTATTCTTAAGCTCAGTAAATTCGTTTGTGTAAAAATCTCCGAATATAGGCATAAGAATATCTTCCGGTACATTGACTCTTTGAAAAAAATCCTCCAAAAAGACTTGATTGTTTGACCGTGAAGGATCTACGTTTCTTATCATGGCTTCAGTTGAAGCAATAAGCGCTCCGGTAAACTGTTTAGGTTCTACTAATGAGGCCACCGCCTTTGTAGTGGCTTTGAAATACTCCTTTAAGAAATCATCATATTCAAAATGAACCAGTGTTCCGTCAAGGTCAAAAAGAACGCAACGAATCACCTTACCACCGCCTGATCAGGTCATTAGAAGAGAAATTAAATCTCGGCCTGTTGCTTATATCGTAGAATTTCTTCCTTAAAGAGCTTGGCGAGATGCTGTGTTACCTCACCGGGTTTCTTGTTTCCGATAGGTTGTCTGTCAACAGTGACGACAGGCATGACTTCTATAGACGTATTAGTGACAAATACTTCATCTGCTGACACAAGAACTTTAGGATCAAAGAATTCTTCAATTGTAGTCATACCCTCGCGACATGCCAGGCCAAGGACTACTGCTCTGGTTACTCCCGATAGTATCCAGTTCCCGGGAGGCGCGGTATGTAGCTTACCGGACTTTACAACAAACACGTTAGAAGTTGTGCCTTCTGTTACACGACCGTCATCTCTTACTAAGATTGCTTCAAAGGCCCCGGCACGACTTGCTTTCTCTTTTGCAAGCACATTAGGTAGGAGACAGATGCTCTTGATATCGCATCTTAACCAACGCTCATCACGGGTGACAATCGCAGAGACTCCGTCTTCATATAACTTCCCAGGGATAGGACGTGCTCTACGCACCGTCAGCACTAAAGTGGGTTTGACGTTGTCCGGGAAATCATGCAGCCTGGGCGCGTATCCTCGGGTAATCTGTAAGTAAACCAGAGCGTCTTGAAAGCCGCTTCGCAGGATCGCTTCATCTATCAGTCCTTCCAGTTCCCGTCGATTCCCGGGCAAAGGTAGATCCAGCAGCTTTAGGCTTCTTTCTAAGCGGTCCAAATGGGCTTCGCAAGCGAAAGGTATACCGTTGTAAGCCTTAATTACCTCGTATACTCCGTCACTGAACTGAAAACCCCTATCTTCTATTGAGACTTTCGCCTTCTCAATCGGCATAAAAACTCCTTCAAGATATGCAATGCCTTCCACTGTTATTCCCCGCCTTTCCTTGACACAGCGCTCGGCATGCCCATCCTGCAACCCTGGCTCGCCTTGCGCACCTTTCACAAGATACTCATATAACGCGAGAAAATGAAGACACTATTTACGGAGGATTACTAAGATGGACACAATGGATACGGAAAACCACGAGACACTTGCACGAGCTCTATTCTCAATAGCAGTCGAACGTTGGCATCCCTCCATTGTCAATTATGAACTGGCAGAAATCGACGGTATCCTCTCATCACACGCTATTCTCGGGAGAGCGCTCTCTGATTCAGGGATACCGGCTTCTGAGAAACGGGAAATCATAACAGATGTATTTGGCAGCATTCTTTCCCCGATTTCCCTGGGTTTACTTGACCTCTTGATCGAAGAGAACAAAATCCATATGGTAAAGGACATTTCCAAGTCATATAGACATCTTCTGAAATAGTATCTTACCGGGTCTTGTCTATAAAGTTATCACGCCCCAACAACACGGTTCTTCCCCTGGCGTTTCCCTCTGTAACAGGCCATATCTGCCGCATAGAGCAAATCTCTCTTGGTCGTGCCATCTATAGGATAACTAGCCACTCCTATGCTTACGGTCAAGTCATTCCCATTCAGCGCAGTCTCATGGAGAAAAGAATAGTCTTCAATTCGGGCTCGAATGCTTTCCGCCAACTTGAAAGCCGGGGCTTTATCAGCCCCCAAGAGCAAAACAACAAATTCCTCTCCGCCGTAGCGAGCGACGGTATCAGTAGAACGTACAGATGAGGTAAGAAGCTTTGATACCGTACGTAAGGCCTCGTCTCCCGCCATGTGGCCATACGTGTCATTATAGTCTTTGAATCCGTCAATATCTATCATCAGCACAGAAAGGCACTTACCGTTTTGCTCTGTTTGTCTCAGTTCTTCGGCGAATCGCTCTTGGAAATATCTGTGATTATGAAGTCCGGTAACTGAGTCGGTAATTGCCAGCTGCTTTGCTATCCCATGTAGACGCTGTGCTTCGGCAAGTTTCTTGTCCAACCGGACATTGACTTCTCGTAATTGTCTCAGCCGTTCCTCCAGTAATTCGACTCTGGTCTCAAGTATGTTGCAGAGGCGAGCCTTTTCAATAGTAATTGCATTTAAGTCTCTCAGCTCTTCCTCCAGATGCCTGCTTTCGGTCATATCCCGAACTACTCCTCTAATTGCTGTAGGAGTGTTGTTATTCCAGACAAATCCCAAATCCACTTCCAGGTGTTTTGCCTTATCTCCCGAGTCTGCCTTGGCAATCCTCAGAATTCGAGGCGGGTTTTTCACGGTTACGTTGTCTCCGAGAACTGCTACTATGTCGTGGAATAAGTTGTCTCCGAAAACCTCGTCCAGTCGCTTGCCGATGACCTCCTGAGGCGCATAGTCAAAGGACTCATAGAATGCTTCGTTGGCATAGGTAAGCACCCCGTCAAGACCTGCAACGAAAAGACCGCACCCAAGACTCTCCGCGACTCTTTCCGCGAACTGTTTTGACCTTCTTGCAGTTACAGTGAGAACAATAGCTGCAGCTAATACAATAGCAACTGCAATTAGGCATAGTACCGGAACTACAATACTTGCTGGAACTTGAGGAACTGTATCGCGTAGCGATTCTGCAAAAAGGGTATGTGGAGCTATGGAATTTACCGCTGGAATGAGTAACAGCTCCATACCCATCTCCCTCATGAATGTTAATACTTCCTACTTATGAGTAATCCTACCTGTTTCCTTCAAGTAGTCAAAAAAAGTCTCTGCATCAGCGAATACCTTTGTACAATGGAACTTAAGGAATGGACTGACCCGCTCCTTGAAGACGGCATGTACTTCTTTGTTATTGGTGGAACCATAGATGATTTCGCAAAGCACACCCGGAGACGTCTTGTCAGTAGGGTAATACACGACAACTATATCGCTCTGATCAATCAGCATATAGTCACGGACAACAGTCTGATCTTCCACCTTAGCTCTCTCAGCAGTTGTAAGGTTGAAATCCCTACTCAACTCGGATAGGTAATACTCTTCTTCAGATTCTCCGTCTTCTCCGGTCCTATATGTCAATTCAGTATCTTCTACAGCCAGAGGATCAAAGACCTCAAAATGTTCTCTCAGTTTGTCACGAAATTCCCTGACCTCTTTCATCTTCTCTGTGTCATCAATCATGAGGGTTATCGGGAAACTCAGGTAGACCTTTGTCATATCAGGCTTAAACATAAGGTTGTATATGGTGGTGGCAGGCTGTTCTATCGCAACTACATAGTGGGGTTTTCGCTGGAAAGATGCCATCATCTTTGTAACAAAGATCTCTTCATCGCGCCATGTTAGGATATCTTTCAGAGATAGGCGCCCTTTCCATGCAGGCGATTCGTGAAGCCTTTTTGATACGTTCAGTACGCTGTCGATTATTGTGACGTAGAGATCCGGCTGGAGTTCGTTTAAGTAATGCACATCAAACGCAGACATAAGATAATTCTTCCAGCGGAAGCACCCATGTGTGCTTATGATGCAGTGTTCCACCTTCTCGGTCTCTTTCAGAATCTCTTCAAATACCGCAGCACGTAATGCACGTAGACTTGAAGGAGAAAGGTCCAGGATTTTTTCAGGACTTGTAGGGCACTCAAGTTCCTCCGCCTTCTTAAACATTAGGTCTCCGATATTGTAGAGATGGATCTTTACACCGAGGCGTTCAGCTTCGCTCACTACTCGTTTAAGGTAGTCGAGCTTCCCGGAGCCGCTTGTGCCGGTACAGATGACTTTCACAGGTTACCCCTCCTCACGACGGCATCGTACTCAGGCCAGTCCGCCACAAGCAAGATTACGCATGATTACGGCGGTAAGCTTGATGCCATCCACAAAATCAGCGGTATTGATGTTTTCATTGGAACTTGCCGCGCGCGAGTCATTATTAGCGATACTCAGACCTACCAGAGGTATGCCTCGTTTTGATATTATTTGAACCACCGGGCTCATATTGTCAGAGTTTATCCGGACTACCGGATTACGTTTATAGAACTCTGTTACTGCCTCACATACCAGACCTGCTATTTGAGACTCCGAATCACCGTCTGTGAGGCGTGTGTGGTTCATTAATGTCAACTCAAGCCTGCCCTCATCATCTCGGCTTCCTGCCGTCCAAATACATGCATCTGCGCGAAATATCTCCGGGCGGTGAGAAGCTACCCACACCAGGGCCGGGCTGCCGATTTCGGCTTCTCCCTCTACAATGAACTTCACTGTTAAGGGAGGCGCCTGTCTGATCTTGATAAAGGCCTCAACTGCTTTCACCCTTGCTACAAGATCGCCTTTGTTATCTGCTGCGCCTCTCGCGTAGATTTTGCCTGCATCGATAGTAGCGCTGAACGGTTCGTAATCCCAATCGCTAAAAGGCCCGGATGACCTTACATCGTAGTAGTTGTAAAACAGGACAGTCTTGTCGGTCTCACCTGAGATCTCCGCGTACAGAATTGGGGCCCGGTCTCGATTGGGTTGGATTATTTCCACATTTGATGAAATGTCTTCGAGTAGATTCTTGACGACAGCAGCTGTCTTTTTAATACCATCACTATCATCAGATACCGATGGCTGCCTGAGTAATGCCTGTAGTTCCTTAACATATATCGCGCTGGACTTATCAACATGGTCAAATATCTTATCCATCTACATCTTCTTATTCTCTATTCACCAAGACCTTCATTTTGTCCAAGGCGAGACAATCTTGCTTTTGGTGTCAGGATCAATACTCCCTCAGACAGACCGGCCAATATCGGTGATAGTATTCCCGCTACCATCAGTTGAATGAGATACATAAAACACCTGAAACCCTTTTGAATGTCAGGGAGATAGAAAGCATAAGCAAAACCTTCAGTTACGGCAAAGAGAGCAATATGCGCAACAAGGGCAAGAGATATGAAGCAAAAACTCATAATACCTGAAAGGAATCCTTGCCCACCTGTGCGGTGTTCTTTCCTTCCTGAAAGAACCCATCCGACAATTACTGCAGTCAATGTCATAGAGACTAATGAATCGACAATCCTTCCCTGATAAAAGCCGGTGAGCTCCGAGAGCTGCAAAACAGCGCTTGGCGAAAGTAGGGTTCCTTTTATAAACAGCAACCCATAGTACGCAGTAAAGTAGCAAAATACTCCCATTACAGCAACGGAAACTCTCTTTATGTCCCTCTGTAAAAGCATTGTCATGACACAAATAAGTAATCCGGCGACAAGGACAAGAATCGGAATCGATACTAGTCTCGAAGCGCTTACCAGACTGGATCTGGTTTTCTTCAAGGCAGAGATAATTTCCTCGTCAGTGCTGAGAGCAGTTGCATAGGCGCCTCGGTAGTTTCCGTCGTTGTGAAGCAGGAACGCATCGAAAAGGGACCAATCTTCATTAGCCGGCCTACGCAAGGTATTCATGTACTCAAGGGCAAACTTAGTTCTTGCAGCCGTTTGTCTGATAGCTATCTCTGACAGTGTATGATCCGGCAAGTCCAGCACGCCGAACATGGCCTCGCCTTGCGAGTGGGTAGGCATGGAAATACCCATAAGACTTGCGCATGTAGGAGCTACGTCCACCATGCGCCCGGAAACCCAATGAATCGATTCAGGAGGGTTCTCAGGTGTCATAATCCCCGCCCCTGCAGCCACCAAATAGGTATCTCCGGTATTTCCGAAAAATTCATCTAATGTCTTCTGCGTCAGTTGCGAACCGCCTAAGACGACAATTACTGCGCTGGAACTAAGATCGATTGCTTCCAAGAGAACGCCGAGTCTCATGTCGATACTTGCCAGAGCTTCTTCTCGGGTGGTATCTTGTTGTGCTAAGCCCGCCGGAGAATGCGCTCCGCCTCTCTCAGGAAGGAAGCTTACGAGCATAAATTGGGATTTCCCTTGTGTGATCTCAGTGATAGCGTCTTTTAGGATAGTATCATTTACATCAGTATTTGATAACTTGTCATCTGTCCCCCGATAGATGCCTTGTGTCACCAGGTTTCCAAAAAGGGGCTTCCACTTATCATCTCCTGCAATCACTGTATTGAGGCCTGCTCTGGAAGCTGATGACCAAAGGCTGTCAATCATGACTCCGTCGTTGAACCAGTTAGTGATGACTCCGGATATCTCAGGAAGAGCGCCGGTCATGAGGACAGTGGAAGCAGGTATGGGGGCAAGTCCCGGGCTCCCCCGGAGAGACACTGCGACCCCACGATTAGCAATATCTCTTATGGAAAGCATGGCTTCAAAGTCTACGAATTCGAGCCCGTCCACAGTAACAAGGACCAGACGTTGAGTGAGTGGCTGAGAGCCGGGACCCGGCTGTATCTGAAAGGTGTAAGGACTTTTGTACAAAAGAACACTTCGTACATCGGAGTCCAAAAGACACCACGAACCCAAACCAAGCAGAACCAAGATAACAGAAAGGATGACAACAAGGATTTTCTTGTTAGTTAATATCTTGTCCAATTTTAGTCGCACTCTCATTACTCATTACTTACTATGGTTTCGACAAATGTCTGATATTTCCTTCAACGCGCCGGAGCGGATTAGTCTGATGAGATTTGCAGCCATCTCCGAGTAAGCTCAAGGGCGATGGAGTCAGGTATAGGCAGGCTGCCGACGCCTGACGGTCCGTCAGGGCTTACTTTGTGAAAATCACTTCCTCCTGTAACAATGAGGCTACGGCTTTTTGCGAACTTCAACCACTTCTTGGTTGTTTCCTTACTATGGGTCGGATGATACGCCTCAATTCCTTCCAACCCTATGCCGATGAAGTTTTCTATGACGTTGAAGGGAATTTCCGTCCCCGGATGGGCCAAAACAGGGACTCCCGCACAGTCTCTTACGAATTTTACAGCTTCCTCAGGAGAAAGACCCTGATGTTCCACATAAGCGAGACCTTTCTTGCCAAGGTATCTTTGGAAATCCCCGTACCTCTTGTCGGGTCGTGCAAAGCCCAGGTTGACCATGGCTTTGAATATCTGACTCCTTCCGGTGAACCCTTCCTTGCCCAGGCCGAGAACATATTCTAATGGTATGTCCATCCCCAGAGCCCTGAGGCGACTGAGTATTTGCTCACATCTCTCTCGACGCCCCTTTTTGAGCATGTCCAAGACTTCATGAAGCTTAGCGGAAGTCATATCTATATAGAAGCCTAGGATATGAACTTCCGCATTTTCTATGTCTGTAGAAAGTTCTATTCCGGGTATGACAAAAACCCCTAGTTCTTCCCCTGCCAAGAGAGCTGAAGGCACACCTCGGACACTGTCATGATCAGTTAAGGCCAGGGCGGAGATTCCTCTGTCTCTTGCCATAACTACGAGTTCTCTCGGAGAGTGCACGCCGTCGGATACGTTTGAATGAACGTGTAAGTCTACTGCCAAAGTCTTCCCCCTTGTTCCGGGATTTTACCTTCTGTGTCTGAATCGTAATAATTTGGATAAAGCAGGTGGGTTGC
>DGZL01000119.1:442-2629 GCA_002398515.1 Firmicutes bacterium UBA4981 | reverse complement strand
GCAACCCACCTGCTTTATCCAAAGAAATGTGAATCGCCACTCAGTTAGTCACCGGCGACTTTGTCTTTCAATGTCTTACCTGCTTTAAACGCCGGAACTCTACATGCAGGAATCAAGATTTCCTTTCTTGTCCTGGGGTTTCTGCCGACACGCTCGGCACGCTCTCGGACCTCAAAACTGCCGAACCCGGTTAACTGGACCCTTTCACCTGATGCCAGAGCCTCTCCTATAGCATCAAGTGTCGCTGCTATGATCATGTCCACATCCTTCTTTTTTGCGCCTGTCCTCTCAGCAACGTTATTTACCAAATCTGTCTTGTTCAAGTTCCTTCCTCCTTACAGAACACTTGCTTGAATTACACCGGTCGCGCCTAGTCCTTACGCCATTTGCTATTCGCTGTTGTTATGCTTTTTCCTTCATATTTCGACCAAAAATGTTAAGAAACTGCGGTGTTTCCACAGTATCTCTAAGACAGAGGGCTCTATATGCCAGGAACTGGAAATGATAACTCAATAACGTCACCGGATTCGCCGGGTGCGCCGATGTGGACACCATTATATGTCAGAGCAACCCCCCCTGCATTGCCAAGCCTTATTCGGATTTCCTGATTAGCTTTCCAGGTGTTCGTTTCACCGGGCAGCATCGTTTTTTCGAAGACTCTGTGTCCGTCAGCTGTGACTTTTACCCAACATCGCTCAGTGATTACTGCAGTAAGTTCATGGATGTCCTGGACATCGTCAGATTCTTCCGCCTCAGAACTGCCTGGAAAGCCCTCTATTATAACTTCGATGTCCTCCCCTTGCTTGCTGATGCCATCGGGTGTTTCCTGAATATCGCGGGAATTATCTCGGGAAGCCGATATATCTAGAGTATCTGCGGCGATGTCTGCATCTGATTCCCCCTGTGGTTTCCACAAAAACAGCGCGATAACCGCGATTACAACGATTATAAGGCCTATGGCAGCAAGTGGGTGCACTCCGCCTGACTTATGACGATCCCGAGTATCTGCTTTATCTCGGTCATTAACTTCTGTTTGTTCAATCTCGGAGTCCTTGTGAATGCGGTCATATTTGGAGACAAGCTCATCCCCTTCTAAGCCTATCGCCTTCGCGACACTTCTTAGGAAACCTCTTATGTACACGTCTCCGGGTAGTTCATAAAACCTGCCTTCCTCCATGGCAACGAGATATGCTACACGTATCTTAGTAGCATCATGCACGTCCTCTATAGATAAGCCCAAAGTCTCACGGGCTTTTCTCAGGTGGTCTCCGAGGGTTTCCATAGTTTCCTCAACCTCCTGAAATAGTCAAACCTTAATCACTCTTACATTTTACCCTGAGAAGCCTCCCATCGCTCCAAAGACATAAGCACTTTCCTTGGCTTACTGCCTTCATACGGGCCTACTATTCCCAGGGACTCCATAGAGTCAATGATACGTGCTGCTCTTGTATAGCCTATTCTGAATCTTCGTTGCAGCTTTGAAATAGACGCTTCTTCTGTTTCAAGAATCAGTCTGACTGCATCTTCGAACAGTTGGTCTTCTTGGCCAATGTTCTCGCCATCAGTTGTTTCCCGTATTATGCTTTCAGCAACATAAGTAGGCTGAGCTTGCGCCCTGACAAAGTCGACAATGGATTCAATTTCAGAGTCAGATATGAATGCACCCTGCGCCCTGACGGGTTTTGGCGCACCTACAGGGAAGAATAACATGTCTCCCCTGCCTAGAAGCCTTTCTGCTCCTCCCATGTCCAGAATCACCCTGGAATCCACTTGAGACGGCACGGCGAAGGCTATTCGGGAAGGGATATTCATTTTAATAATACCTGTGACAACATCTGCTGAAGGCCTCTGAGTAGCTACCACCAGGTGAATACCGGCTGCTCTTGCCATGAAGGCTAACTGGGAGACTATGTCTTCGACGTCTTTTTGAGCTACTAACATTAAGTCTCCGAGTTCATCTATTATGACTACTATGTAAGGCAGTGGGGTCGCATTCTCATCAGAAAGTTTACCTGATGTGCAAAGGGAATTATATCTGTCGATATGCCTTACTCCGGTTTCCTCCAGCAATTTGTAGCGGTTGTCCATTTCCCCAGCAACCCACCGCAGGTACCCTCCTGCTTCTTTCGTGTCAGTCACAACCGGAGCGAGCAAGTGCGGAATGCCGTCATAGACGCTTAGTTCAAC
>DGZL01000119.1:0-188 GCA_002398515.1 Firmicutes bacterium UBA4981 | reverse complement strand
ACTTCTTCAGGTGTAGCTTTAAAAAGCAGGCTTGCAATGAGCGTATTGAGACAAACGCTTTTGCCTGAACCGGTGGCTCCGGCTACCAATAGATGAAGCATATCAGCAAGGTCAGCGACTACAGGTTTTCCCGCAATATCCATACCGAGAGCTATTGTCAGCTTGTTACGATTTGATTGAAACTTCGA
>DGZL01000053.1:47035-61705 GCA_002398515.1 Firmicutes bacterium UBA4981 | reverse complement strand
CTGCTCCCTCCTGGATTGGTGTATACCGATCTCTTCCATAACCTTACGGCTTCTCGCTTTTCCGATTCTGGGCAAGGATTCTAACAGATAAGACACACGCATCCTGGATATTACTGCATCATCAGCACTATCCAAGACTTCCTCCAAGGTGAGCCGGCCCTGCTTGAGCTCCTCGCGGACTCTGGCTCTCTTCGAGCGCATCTCCTGGGCTTTCTTCAGGGCTGCTCTCTTGGCTTCCGGACTTAGCTCTGGTAACGTCATTCTCTCACCTCCTTATTGGGAAACTCTACTGCGCCGTGGCGGGGTCACTCCATGTTTTGGATTTGCTCCCTGATTTTCTCAAGCTCGCTCTTAATATCTACAACCCTATGGGAAATCTCTGAATCCTGAGCTTTTGAACCTATCGTGTTAACCTCTCGCTGCATCTCTTGGACGAGAAACTCAAGACGGCGTCCTATGGGCTCATCCTGCTTTACTACTTCGTAAACCTGAACAGAGTGGCTCCCGAGTCTTACCAGCTCCTCAGTAATGTCGCTCCTATCAGCATATACAGCGGTCTCAATTACAATTCGACTCTCATCAACCGAAGTATCACCAAGGAGTTCCTGAAGACGCGCCTCCAGCCTCATCCTGTAATCCTCCAAAACTCGGGGAGCCCGTTCTCTAATCTGCTCTATGAGTTCTTCAATCAGTTGCGTCCTCTTTACAATATCTTGGGCCAAAACAGTGCCCTCTTTCGCCCTCATCTCTTTCAATCCTATTATGGCTTGAAGAGCCGACCGTTCTACCAGTCTCCACATTTCTTCAGAAGCAACCTGTCTATGGGATAACTCCATGACACCCGGCAACGACATGAGACCATTAATACCCAAATCCCATGGCAATCCCAAATCTTGTGCAAGTTGCCGAGTGACCAACACATATGAATCTACAAGGCCACGGTTAGTTTTGACAGCAGTGAGGCTTTCTCCTGCTTCTTCCAAAGTTACTGAAATATCTATGCGACCCCTGTCAAAATGCTCTGCCACCAGACGCCTGATTTTATCTTCAAACTCCAGAAGCTCTCGCGGGGCACGAATGAATACGTCGCGATAACGGTGATTGACAGAGCGTATCTCAACTATGCAACCAATTCCCGGCCCCAAACTTTCACCGCGGCCGTAACCTGTCATACTATAAGCCATTATCCACGTTCCTCCTGCTCCCTATTCTACTACACAGTATTTGGTCTCTACAAGGGTTTTTGCCATGAATTACCGCTTTATCCGTGTGAAAAAGGATATTTATGCCCCGAAAGACAGGGAAGTCCGATCTATCCAAGCACCAAAGCCTTCTTCGGACAATACCATGTTGTAGAAAGCCCTGAGTGAGTTGCCACAGATATTCGGCATTTCTTGACGCCTAAGCGGCATCACATGCAATCTTGACACCGTCGGGGAAAAAGGAAACGGACACATTCTCAATTATGGCCAGGAGGGAGAATATGCAATCTCAAAGTCAAGGCAGACTGAAGAAAGTCTTCCCCGGCGCAAATACGCCTGAAGGCTTTTTCTCATTTTATGATTACATGATCGACCCTTGCGCGAATATGATCATCATTATCAAGGGTGGACCGGGTATAGGAAAGTCTACACTAATAAGGCGAATAGGATCAGCCCTCCTTGACATGGGTTACGATACGGAGTATGCTTGCTGCTCGCATGACCCTGTCTCATACGATGGGGTAGTTGTCCCTAAATTGGGGCTTGCTCTCTTCGACGGGACTCCCCCGCATGTATTGGAGCCTCGATTCCCCGGGATAGTCGAGCGCATCATCAACCTAGGAGATTTTCTCAACAGAAAGAAGCTTATCCCACATAGACAAGAGGTAGTTGAAACATTAAGGGAGGTCTCAATACTTTTTGAAAGAGCGTTCCGCCGTCTGAAAGAGGCGCGAATCATCCATGATGATTGGGAAGCATGCCATATTCAAGACCTTGATTTTGGATGCTTGAACTGCATTGCGGAAGAGCTCTCATCTGACTCGTTGCACGGCACAGAGACTTCACCCAGCCCGGGCAAACCAAGACACCTCTTTGCCGGCGCCATAACGGCATCAGGGCCTATTCATCACCTGCAGACTGTGGTCGGGCATGCGTCACGAAGATACATCCTGAAAGGCGAACCCGGCACGGGGAAATCAACTATCGTTAGGAAGGTAGCGGAGAGGGCCCTCTGTCACGGTTTCAATGTTGAGCTTTACCATTGTCCTCTTGATCCGTCAAAAGTAGAACACATAGTAATACCTGAACTCGGGGTAGCCTTGGTAAGCTCGTCCTGGCCACATCTTATTGACCCTATGAAAGATATTGACAGAGTCATCGACACAGGCCAAGCTGTGTCAAACACGACTGTCGGCAAGTACGAGTCCGTCATTTGCGACGCAAAACAACGTTTTGGTCAGGCATTCCGAAGAGCCACCCAGTGCCTGCATGAGGCGAAACAGGAATATGATAAGGTCCAGGCCATCTACTCGGAAAGCATGGACTTTCAAGCAGTTGAGCGCTTAGGCGATCGTATCCTCGGGGAAGTCCTTGAACTGGAACGCAAAATCAGGGAAGCTACTGCGTGATATCAGAGGCGGGAAGACTGGGAGATGCCATTATCGTCCTCTGATGATCATACGTTACCATACCCGGCCTTGTGCCCTTAGGTTTCTTCACATGTTTCCTCCGGGTATAATCCACTGCCACTTTGGAATCAGTTCTACCTTTACTGAAGTAAGCAGCAATCCCTGCAGCAGCCAGAAGCGCTCCTTCAGAAACCTCACCTTTCACTTGACCTGTCCTTAATACAACATGTGCACCGGGAATCCCGCAAGCATGCATCCAAACATCATCCGGGCGGGCTATCTTCATAGTAATCAAATCGTTTTCCTTGTTGTTCCTACCGGCAATAACCGTATAGCCATGAACAGTAAAGGACAGCAGCGCAACCTCGCTTGAAGTCTTTGGCTTCTTTTGCTTTGCCCTATTTTCGACAACCTCTTGAAGATAACCCTGCTCCATAAGTTCAACACGGATAGCTCCCAACTCTCTTTGCCTATCTGCTTGCTGAATGGTTATGGATACCTGTTCCAGGTACTCCAGTTCGGCCTGGGTCATCTTCATCTGCCAGGCTGCGCTTTCCAATACTCGTTTGGCCCGCGCGTATCTTGTGAAGTAGCGCTGGGCATTCTCCGACGCGGACAGCCTGGGATCAAGCGGAACCTCGATATCTTCACCTTGAGGGTCAAAGTAATCCGTCAACTTCGCACAACTCATGCCCGCACTTATTTGCGGGACATTGGCGAGTATCACCTCGCCTAATTTCCGACACTCCAAATCCTTATTAGCTTGGGATACTTCATCATCCTGAGCTTTCCATTTCCGTTTGCATCTTGCAATATTAGAGTCTACTACGTTAAGAAGTTCTACCTTCTGGCTGGAAAGCGCATCTTCGTCCTCTTTAAGCGAGTACGCGGAATCCAGGAGCTGACTCGGGCATGGCAGGAAGCTCTCATTACTAATGGAATCAGCAAGACGCATTAAAACATCCCAGAGTTTTGCCGCGCTATCCCGGTTAAGACCGGAGCATGGCTTATCAGGCACGAGGCCTGCCTCACGAAGAACTCGGGCAGCTGACTCCCGCCCGAAGCCTGCAAGTGAAGACACAAGAAACCTGCTGAGCGACACAGAAGGCATGTTCTCTTGAAACGCGCATAACACGTCATCCAAGTCTTCCTTGGACACGAAGAGGATGTTCAACTTGTCCTGAGCCGGCGGCTCCATATATTGAATCCCGGGGCCCATCTGGCGGACTCGGCTTACATCAACACCGATATGCTTGATACTGTCGAGGATCATGTTAGAGCTTTCGTCAACAAGCGCGATATTGCTGTGTCTCCCCATTACTTCTATCACCAAGGTCTTCGGCGTCTCTTCCCTGGATCGTAAGAACGTAACCTTCAGAATCCTGTCAAGATCCACCTGGGCAACTTCTTGAACCCTTGAGCTCATGAGGTACTTTCTAAGAAGCATACAAAACGGAGGCGGATGAGACGGATTCCTGCGTTCCGCCTGTGTTATATGAACGCGAGCCGCCTCAGGCTCTGACGATGCCAAAACCGTGATGTTCTTTCCGGGTTGCCGCACAGTCATGATAATCTCAAGCCCGGATGGTTGGTATATCTTATCTACCCTCGCACCAATCAGGTTCTGTCTGAATTCAGTGGCCACCGCAGCCATTACAAGGCCGTCAAACATCAACTTTACCAGCTCCCGTCAAAAGTAGTATATGGGGCTATAGGGTACCAGTCAATAAGGTATTATCCTTTGGACAAGTGAATATCAATGATTATTGACAGGTTCAAACAGAAGGGGGTCTCATGTCTTGCAGGTCCCTTGCCAACATCTGTGGCATACACTCAGTCCTTCTGCCGTATCTTCCACTCTGAAAACCAGCACGATTTCAGGGCTCACCGGAAGGGAGGCAGGCAGGCGCCTCGGTTATTTGGGGAAGAACATGTTAGAGAAGGCGAGACGAATCTCGCCCCTTCAGATTCTCATCAGCCAATTTCGCGATTTTATGGTGCTTGTTCTATGCGCAGCTGCCCTGGCATCTCTTGTTCTCGGAGAACTTGGAGACTCCGTCACCATCATTACCATAGTGATCCTCAACGCTTTTCTCGGATTCGTCCAGGAGTATCGTGCAGAGCGCTCCCTGGAAGCCCTTCAACAGCTTGCAGCTCCTTCCGCAAAGGTCATCAGAGACGGAGTCCCTCTCGAGGTTAAGGCATGTGATATTGCCCCAGGGGATATCCTCGTGATTGACGTAGGGGCCAGGATAGCGGCAGACGCCCGTCTCATTGAAGTTGCGCGACTGGAAGTAGAAGAATCCATTCTCACCGGCGAATCCCTTCCGGTGGCAAAAACGGCACACGACATTCTCCCCGCAGCTGTCGGCCTGGGGGACAGGCGCAACATGGTGTTCATGGGGACTGTGGTTACAAGGGGACATGGAAAAGGAATCGTTGTGGAAACAGGCATGTCTACTGAGATAGGCAAACTTGCGCACATGGTTCAAGAGGACAAAGATGAAACTACCCCGCTACAACATAGGTTAGAGCACTTAGGACGCATTCTTGTTGCGGTCAGCATAACTCTGTGCGCTTTTGTGGCAATCGCAGGCTTCTTACGAGGCGGGGACCTCATAGAAATGATAATGTCCGGTGTCAGTCTGGCAGTGGCGGCAATCCCTGAAGGCCTTCCGGCTGTGGTGACAATCGCCTTGGCTTTGGGCGTTCAACGCATGGGAAGACGTAACGCCATTGTCAGAAGGCTC
Organism: Firmicutes bacterium UBA4981; assembly: GCA_002398515.1. GTDB lineage: Bacteria > Bacillota > SHA-98 > UBA4971 > UBA4971 > UBA4971. The sequence continues at coordinate 56,344 of DGZL01000053.1, read as the reverse complement.
CCGGCAGTGGAGACTCTCGGGTGTGTCACAGTGATTTGCGCTGATAAAACCGGTACGCTTACAAGAAATGAGATGACTGTAAGGGAGCTTTTTGTCGGAGGCAAACAGGTGGAGGTAACAGGAGTAGGATATGCTCCTTACGGTGAATTTCTCATGTCCGGACAGCGAATCAACCCAGGAGGCGAAAGGCACCTTATGCTCGCTCTCGAAATCGGGCTCTATTGTAACAATGCCACCTTAACCCGAAACCGCAAAGCAGTAACCTCAGAGTCCCTCATATCGAGGCAAAAGGCAGGGCCGGCTCCCAGATGGGAGATCCTTGGAGACCCTACAGAAGGCGCCCTTGTTGTGGCAGGCGTCAAAGCAGGACTGCTACCCTACACTCCAGGCACGCTGAACTCCCCTGTGCATGAGATCCCTTTCGATTCGGAAAGGAAAAGGATGACCATGATTTACCGGGAATCAAAAGGGCTCATCGCATACACAAAAGGTGCGCCTGAAGTCATCCTAAATCTGTGTTCCGGTATACTCGAATCAGGCAGGGTGCAAGATCTCTCATCTCGAGAGAGAAAAAGGATTCTCAGTGAAAACTCGCGGATGGCGTCTCGGGGGCTTCGCGTTCTGGCGCTGGCATATCGTCATTTACCGGAGCTACACGAAAAAGACCTGGACAATGTCGAAGCGAATCTCATCTTCGTGGGACTTGCGGGAATGGAAGACCCTCCTCGTGAAGAAGTGAGAAAGTCCGTTGCCTTAGCCAAGGGTGCAGGAATTCGCACAATGATGATTACCGGAGACCACCTGGGCACTGCTGTTTCAGTAGCCCGCGCCTTGGGCCTCTCCGGTGATGACAACCTTGCGATAACCGGAAGTGAACTGGACAACATGAGTGATGACCGGCTCTGGGAATGCGTAGAGAATTCTACGGTATTCGCAAGGGTAAACCCTGAACACAAGCTAAGGATAGTGAAAGCCCTAAAAGCCCGCGGACATATCGTGGCAATGACAGGCGACGGAGTAAATGACGCCCCTGCCATACGAGAAGCGGACATCGGAGTCGCGATGGGGCTTTCAGGGACTGACGTCACGAGAGAAGCTGCTGCCATGGTCTTAGCAGATGACAACTATGCTACTATCGTAGCTGCAGTAGAAGAGGGCAGGGCCATATACGATAATATTCGTAAGTTCATTCGGTATCTCTTGGCGTGTAACGCAGGGGAAGTCTTGACAATGCTGATAGCGGTGATTATCGGTCTTCCATTGCCCCTCGTGCCTATTCAGATCTTGTGGATGAATTTAGTGACAGACGGCCTCCCTGCGATTGCCCTCGGTGTGGATCCTTTGGATCCTCAAGCCATGTCGCGGAAACCACGTCGTCCTCGGGAAGGGGTATTCTCTGAAGGCTTGGGACTGAAAATTGCATCTCAAGGAGTTATTATCGGAATATGCACTATTGTGGCGTTCATAATATCCCTGGCTCTTTACGCCGAACTCTCAAAGGCAAGGACAGTGGCGTTTACATGTCTCGTAATGGCACAACTCATTTACGTGTTTCATTGTCGGTCAGAGTATCATCGCCTGTCAGAAACAAACCTGGCAACAAACCCGTATCTCATAGGTGCCGTGATAATCTCCGGAGCCATGCAACTCGCAGCCATTTACCTGCCGGTGGCTCAAGGGGTGTTCCACACTGTGGCCCTTGACGGGCTGGACTGGATCATCATATTCGTACTTTCAGGATGGTCCAGCGTCTTTGCGGTCATTACCCAAAAAATAAGGCGCCTGATACTCAGGCGCACTTCTATCATACGAGTGTAAGGTTCTCTAATATGAGCCTAGGCTTCCTTCGGACTCGTTCTTCCGGAAACAACTTGACGCCTCTTTCTCTCTCTGTCCCGCAATGTCCACTCCACCCAAATTGAAGGGGCTATACATATTGACGAGTATGTCCCCACCAAAAGACCGAGGATAATGGCAAGACTGAAGTCCTTAATACTGGCACCGCCGAAGAAGTACAATGCAAGCACTGCCAAGAGAGTAGTGAGAACTGTATTAATCGATCTTGTCAGGGTCTGGAGTATGCTGTTATTCGCTATTTCCTCAACGGTCTCCTTCTTTCGGAATTTCAAGTTCTCCCGGATCTTATCGTAAATTACGATAGTATCGTTAATGGAGTAACCGATAATTGTGAGGATCGCAGCAATGAACGGGCTATTTACCTGCCTTCCGAGGAAAGCGAATACCCCAAGCACCAATATGGTGTCGTGAATCAGGGCCAATACAGAGGCAACACCGAACTTAAACTCGAATCTCAAAGACACGTATGCAACAATGCCGAGACATGAAAGGGTTATGGCAAGGATCGCCTTATTCAGGAGCTCCTTTCCGATGACTGCCTCCACCATCTGGGATTCCACGAGGCTGACAGCGCCAAAACCTGCGGAGAGCTCATCTACTATCCTGTTCACTTGCTCGCTGCTTAATGGCTTACCCTCAACCTGCGCTCTGATCTGCACATCAGATGTGCCTCGGATCGGCTGTATAACAGCCTTCTTCAGATTCATGTCAGCCAAAGCGCTGCTTGTCAAAACATGGCTGACTTCAGAGGCTGAAACCGACTTGTCAAACCTCAGCCTGATGAGGGATCCGCCTGTAAAGTCCACTCCTAGGTTAAGACCTCTCACTCCCAAAGTGATTATCCCTATGACTACCAGGATGGCCGAGATGGCAAGGTATGTTCGTCTCTTGCCGATGATATCCAATGCGCCGACCTCCCTAAACTCCGAAGTACTCTCTATATTTTTCAGGATTCCTGTCTACTATCGAAACAAGGATCAACTTTGTCACAACCACAGCCGTAAACATGCTGGCGGCAATTCCCAATCCAAGCGTCACTGCAAATCCTCTGACAGCGCCTGAACCGAACACGTAAAGAGCGCCTGCAGTAATCAGAGTTGTTACATTTGAATCAAGAATACATCCAAAAGCTCGGGTGAACCCACCTTCAATAGCAGCACGTATACGCTTGCCACCGCGAAGTTCTTCCTTAATCCTCTCAAAGATGATGACATTGGCGTCCACAGCCATACCTACTGAAAGAATAAGACCTGCTATTCCCGGTAAAGTCAGCACTGCTTTAAGGCTGACTAAGGCAGCCATAACTATCACCGCATATATCAAGAGCGCAATGTCTGCCACAAACCCGGGGAACTTATAGATGAGTAGCATAAACATGATTACAAGGCCGGCTCCGATAGCAGCAGCCACCTTGCTCTGGTCTATGGCTTCTTGGCCCAGGGTAGGCTCTAGGACTTCAGCGTGAAGCACTTCTAAAGGCACAGGCAGAGCCCCTGCTCTGAGCATCATGGAGAGGTCTTTTGCCCTGTCCATACTACCTAACCCGGTAATCTGACCTTTGTCTTTGATCACGGTTTGGACTACCGGCGCTGAAAGGAGTTCCTCATCAAGGTATATAGCGATTCTCCGTCCGATATTATCCAAGGTCGCCTTCTCGAATTTCCTTGCGCCTTCCAAGGTGAGTTCAAAGTTCACAGCAGGGCGGCTATACTGGTCATACCCGGCTACCGCAGTTTTCAAATCATTGCCGGTCATAATTATATTGCCGCGTTCATCCCTGAACTCCAGTTGAGCAGTACGTCCTATGATTTCCCTAGCTCTATGCGGGTCTTTTACACCCGCCAGTTCCACGATAATACGCCTTGCTCCTTGCCTGTAAATCACAGGCTCAGCGACACCCAACTGGTTCACCCGTCTCTCAATGACTTCCTTTGCGCGGGAAACAGCATCATCATCAGCCTTGATTGTCTCGGTATCCCTGGCTTCGAGGATCATCCGAGTGCCGCCACGCAGATCGAGCCCAAGATTAATCGGGAGCTTCCAGATAGCCAGGGCGCATACGACCACAATTGCAACTACACCGACAAACCTCCAGATGATTCCTGGCCTCATACACTGGGTTCCTCCTTCACCGCCCCAAATTTGCACAACCCCATTATATGAGTTAGGTATTGGCTTGTCAATTTGGCTCTCATCGTCGTCCAGGAATTCCGCAAGCGCTAGATTTTCTGGATATACGTTCCAACTAACACACTGGTTGTGGCTGTTAATTAGATGGGAGCCTTACCCATCTACGAAAGAGCGTATAGGACCCCCTTATAGGGTATCTTAGTCGAATATGGCTCGCCTGGAGAGCCAGTCCGAGGGATTTGAGGGCTTCCAGACGGTTGAGTGGCTCGTCTGGTGAGCCAGTCCGAGGGATCCGATTATTGCGCGGCGACTCTTTTTTGCCGCACTATGGTAATTGATCCCTTGTCTGAATCATATAACTCATCACAATGCCATGACATCGTTTTCGAGACTCCAACAGTCTCTTCCAATCGATCCTTTGCAGGCTTTACGCCGGTTTACTGCATATTACGCTCTATGGCTTGCGGAATTCCTCTTTATCGTCGGGTGTGTTGTCCGGAGCCCGCCACCAAAACTTGGCGAATAATAGTCCGGGTGGCCGAAAATACCTGAGATTGTGACTTCGTACACCTTTCTTACATAGACTATAGCGAGGACTGGAAGCTGATACAGTCACGCAAGATGCGAGCTCTGATCCTGATATGAAAACATGCGGATGCGCCAGGATGTGAATATGCCTGGGGGGAGGGAAATGACGGAATTCCTGGCTATCGGTGACCTTGTAGTTAGGAAGTCTCATGATGAGGATGTAGTCTTCAGAGTGGTGTCTCTCAATGAGGGTATCGCCTTGTTGCGAGGCATATGCGCTCGGGTGATGGCTGACGCCCCCCTAAGTGACCTCGTCAAGGTAAACTCCAACTATGAAGCAATGCAAGAAGAGCACTTTGAGAGGTTAAGGAGAAAGATCGTCTAGAGTGAAAGGAAGTGATTCCTATAGAGCGCGCGTATACGAAAGAAGAACTCCTTGAAATGGAGAAGTATATCAAGAGTCTGGTTGAAGAGAAAAAGGAGCAGGAAATACTGCAAGCCCCGGAACAACTGACTTACGTCGTGGCAAGGGCAAGCTGGTTCAGACAATCTGCCCCGGAAGGAAGCTCCGTTCTTTGGATCGCATCTACTGACGGAGGATATGCGACCCGTACCGTAAGTGAAGAATTCGTCCGAACCTGGGGACCTATAATCATGGAGGCAGACCAACTGTGGCTGGGGATCGATGCAAGATCCGTCATACAGCTGTGGCAGCCCGGAGTGTTCTATTGATATTCTTCGTAGGCTTTGATCCTTACCGTAATATCCACTTCCAACCACCGACAGCGTCGACAAAAGAGGCGTCCTCCATCACAGAGGGCGCCCCAATTCTCAGGAAACTAACGTTCAATGACAAATTGCTTGTCAACTCCGTATGGTATGTAGAGAACCCATCTTAAGCCTTCAAGGTTAGGATCCTCGGCAAAATCAGCAATAAACTTCGGAAAGATAAGAAATCCTCTTTTGGAAGTCTTGGCCGCAATCGACCCGTCGATATCATTGTCTTTTATGGGAATCGGATAGTAATGTGTTCTCCTGACTCGCGTCGTCTCAACAGTGTAATATGCCTCAAGCTGGGGATAAACCGCCACTTCGCTGTCCAGCTGATTTTCTATGAGAATATCGAATTTGATCTCAGAAGGTAATTCCAGCAAGGATAACACAGTTATTCGCAAGCCATCGATTTCAAAAGGCTCTCGGAATATTATCCCGGGCATAAAACTATCTGAAGCCCAACCTCGCCCCCGCCTACCGTCATCAATGACTGCAAACCCCGATTCATCAGATCTTGCAACTCTTACATACCTAACACCGAAGTCTTCTTCCTTGTCCTGGAACACGACTTTAACCAGCCAATAACCGGAAAATTCCGTGCTCTCACATGAGATAATCTCAACAGGACCCTCTCGCTGGGTCCCGGCAGCCTTCATATATTCTACCCAAGACACTGCTGCTGCTGTGGCAAGCTGCATCCCTTGTTTGTAGTCTCCTGATTCAACTGCCAGAACGTACTTCTTGGCGAGTTCCTCCACCTGGTTACCGGTTCCGGCAAAAGAAGGGTAGGAAAAACACAAGGCTAACAGCAGGACAGAGCACACAAGGAATTTCCTACTCACGTACTCTCCCTCCAATAAGAGCTCCGAATCCTACATATGTCACTCAGCCAATTCGGGGTCTTTGTCCTTAGTGACCTCACCTTTGCCGAGAACCGAATTGACCGCGCCGCGTACAGTTCTAACCCTTACGTTATCGGCAATTTGCACTATCAGCGAATCGTCTTTTACCTCAACAATCTGACCGTAGATTCCGCCAATTGTAATTACTGTATTCCCCTTGCGCAAGGAATCAAGCATTTCCCGTCGTTTCTTCTGCTGAGTCTGCTGGGGTCTTATCAGGAAAAAGTAGAAGATCCCAAACATCAGCGCAAGCATTATCAGACTCGACACCATTGAACCTTGTTGTGCACCCATTTACTTCACCTCTTGTGGTAATTTTCCACGCTGGCTGGTATTTACTCTCCGATAGTTCCACAGAGTCTCAGAAAATCCTCCCGAAATTGAGGAAAAGTGCCATTTACAATCGCATTACGGATATCTCGCATGAACTTTATGAAGAAATACACATTATGGTAAGAAAGGAGCCTTGCCCCGAGCATCTCCTTAGCCCTAATCAAATGACGGAGATACGCGCGGGTATAATTGCGACATACCATACAATCACACAAAGGGTCAAGCGGCGAGAAATCCCGTTCATACGGCTTGTCACGGACAATGACCTTGCCTGCAGCTGTGAATGCAGTTCCATGCCTGGCGATGCGTGTCGGCAATACACAGTCAAACATGTCCACTCCGCGGGCAACTCCTTCCACGAAATCCCATGGCGTCCCTACCCCCATGAGATACCTGGGTTTATCCTCCGGCAAATGCGCTATTGCGCTTTCTAAGGCAACAAGCATCTCATCCTTCGGCTCTCCTACCGACAGGCCGCCAATTGCATAACCGGGAAAACCAATTCTCACTAAGGCCTTTGCGCTTTCCTCTCTCAGGTCCGGGAATACCCCTCCTTGGACAATGCCAAACAAAGCCTGGTCTTCTCGGGACTTTGCTTCCTTACACCGGCCGGCCCATTTGACAGTCCTCATATTAGCCGCTTTCACGTAATCGTAACTTGCAGGGTAACGAACACATTCATCAAACGCCATTATGATGTCTGCGCCGAGAGCTTCCTGGATAGCGACTGCAGCTTCAGGCCTGAGAAAATGAGTTGACCCGTCAATGTGGGACGTAAACTTAACTCCGTCTTCGGTGATTTCTCGAAGTCCGGCCAAACTCGCTACCTGGAATCCTCCGCTGTCAGTCAGTATCCCCCCGCTCCAATTCATGAAGGCATGCAAGCCGCCTGCTTCACGTATCACTTCATGGCCCGGCCTCAAATAGAGATGATATGTATTGGCCAGAATAATACCGGCTCCTGCTTGGGTAAGCTCACGGGAAGACAAGCCTTTCACCGTCCCCTGAGTCCCGACAGGCATGAAAACCGGGGTCTCAATGACTCCGTGGGGCGTTGTAAGGACACCTGCACGAGCCTTGGTTCCGTCTGCAGTAGCTTCCACCCGAAACTCCATTTCTAACCTGGCACATCCCTTCTATCGTCTTACAGCAAGAGCATGGCATCGCCGAAACTAAAAAAACGATATCGCTCCGTGACTGCAATCTCGTATGCTGACATAATCCTCTCATAGCCACTGAATGCTGAAACCAGCATGAGAAGGGTGGACTTAGGCAAGTGAAAATTGGTCACTATGGAGTCCACCACCTTGAACCTGTAGCCCGGATAGATAAACTTGCAAGTCAAGCCTGAAGCAGCAAGAATTTTCCCGTCTTCGGTCATAGGAAGGCTTTCCAGTGTACGGACGGTTGTCGTCCCCACTGCCACAATCCTTCCACCGCGGGCTATTCCCTGATTCACTGCATCTTTCGCTTCTTCCGTTACTTCGAAGTACTCTGCATGCATCTTGTGTTCTTCTACAACATCCACTTTCACGGGCCTGAAAGTGCCCAGCCCAACATGGAGTGTAAGCCTGGCAATGCCCACGCCTTTTTCCGAGACGGCATTCAATAAACCCGGAGTAAAGTGCAGTCCTGCGGTGGGAGCTGCTGCTGAACCCAGTTTTCGGGCATAGACTGTCTGATACCGCTCCGAATCTTCTATGTCTTTCTCAATATACGGAGGAAGCGGCACCTCTCCGATTCTCTCCACAACACTTTCAAAATCCCCATCTGAAGAAAACTTTATCACTCTCACACCCGACGCAATAATGTCCACGACTTCCCCGCTAAGACAGGGATCAAAGACAAGCCTTGTGCCTATCCGCCCCCTCCTTCCGGGCTTCACTAAAGCTTGCCAAGCACAGTCGGCCTGAGAGACAGGGGCGAGGAGCAAAACCTCAACCTTCCCACCTGTATCTTCACGCGTTCCCAGGAGACGAGCCTTCATGACGCGGGTATCATTTAACACAAGAACGTCTCCTGGATTCAAGAACTCCGGCAGGTTAGAGAATCTTCTGTGCTGTATGCTGCCATGTTTTCCGACAACCATCAAGCGTGATTCGTCCCTATGTTCTGTGGGTTCTTGTGCAATCAGTTCCTTGGGTAAGTAGTAATCAAAGTCTTTAACCAGCACCGAACTTTAGTATTCTCCTTCCTAAGGCCTCCTCTGCAGCTCTAGTCCATGTGTCATGCGTCCGGAAAATCTGTTTTTGTAAATGCTCCGGGCAGCAATTCTGAAGCAGCCGAGATCAGAGTATCGCCTACCAGATTCGTCATGATGACTCTCATATTAGGGTTAAACTCGCAAAGAACCTGCCTGCAAATTCCACAAGGAGCACATGGTCCTTGGGAATCGCCGATAACCGCAATGGCCGTAAACTCCCTCTCGCCTTCAGAGACAGCCTTCCCTACAGCGCACCTTTCCGCGCAGGTCCCTGCAGGATATGACGCATTTTCCACGTTACAACCTGTATACACTCTGCCGGATTTTCCTAGGAGCGCAGCTCCTACTTTGAAACGGGAGTACGGCGCATAAGCATATTCCCTGGCTTCCATGGCATGCGCGATTAGGTCTCTATCCTCCACAACTATCCCCCCAAGTTATTCGCGGTCAAGCGGCCGAATATGAATATGGGCCTTGTGCGGCTGTAAGCAGGTTGCGACAGGACAGGCCCTACCTCTCCGCGGCATACACGTTAGGCACTGCGAGGCTTTTATCGGGGTTGCGTGTCATATCCCTTAGTAT
>DGZL01000053.1:33287-46739 GCA_002398515.1 Firmicutes bacterium UBA4981 | reverse complement strand
TCAACTCAAAGAGGCTCTCTGTAAGTGCATCATGATCCCCGACTGCCCTTATGACCACCGGATTCACAGCTACCGGCTGGTGATTCACCAAGAGAATCGGCCCTGCGCATCTGATGGACGACTGGGCAATAATTCGCCTGCCTCCTACCTCTACCCCTTTGGCTCCACTCCAAAAAAGTAGATTCACAATATCCCGTACATCTTTATCATGAATTATTTCACGACTGCGGAATCCGTCCTCCGCGTCAAAAGCATGAACAATAATCCCCGACCCTGAGAGCTCAGCCAATCCCGCTGCCTGGCTAAGTTTCTCAAGCTCTTCACGAAATACCCTTACTTCTTCTTGGAGTTCTTGGACCTTCTCTTTTATTTGCCCGCTCTCACCCATCCTGCTCTTTGAACCCGTGGCATCTTCATGGGCAAAAGCTATCACCTCTTGAGCTTCCCTCGCTTCCACTGACAAGGCACGAGCTACCTCAGCAGGACTGGCAGCCAAGCCAAGCGCAGTATCGAGCCGGGAAAGGACCTCTTGAACCTCAGGAAGATGAAGCGCCCCTACTTGCTTGGCGAAATTCTCCAGCTGCGCTGCTACGCCGAATCCACCTCTTTGCGCCATCCCAAACTCATCCAGTTCACCGGGAAAATGAAAGAATGACAGTGTTCTCGCCAACATAAGCGTGTCAAGCAAGAGAAGGATTATCGCGCAAATGAACATCGGTCTCAATAAGGAGCTTAGGAAGGACTCCTTTGTAAGAACCTTGTCGCCGTCTCCGGCCTTCATTACCACAAGCCCTCCCTTCTGAAGGCAGAGAGCACTAGGTTATCTTTTTTCTCAACTTCCACTTGTATACCCCACGGTTTCAGACTGTTTCTGATTAGCTCCAGACTGCTTTCAAGCAGCACCGGATCGCCTACGGCCCTAATCACCACAGGATTCACAGGGATTGGTTGTTGATCCACAAGGAGAAGAGGGCCTGCACTCCTTACGGAAGATGTGGCGACAAGACGCTGACCTCCTACTTCAACGCCTGTGGCGCCTGCAGCGAACAGCTCATTGATCATGTCCCTGATGTCTCTTTCCTGTACCACCTCCTCGCGCAAGTACCCCCCACCGCGAGCATCATATACAGAGACGACGATACCCTGTCCCTCGAGTTGACTGTATCCCGCCGTTTTCCGCAGGTTCTCGAGAGTCGCGCGAAGGGACACTACTTCGCTTTGGAGCACTCGCATAGCATCTTGCACTGTACGGGGTGTCACCAGTTGAGCCTTTCCGTCTGTGACTTCAATGTCCACAGGCTGAGAAAGCGTTGTGACGCTGGGATCATTTTTTAGTCTGGAAATCGTTGTCTCCGACAGAGTAATGTCACCTGAGTCTATACATACGATACCATCCTGACCAAGTGACACGTTAATACCAACCTTATCCACGGCCTCTTTTAACGCAGGATCCTGATTCACAACCCAGAGCACAAACTCTCTGCGCTGGTTCTCCTCTTCACGGGCAATTACATCCTGTACTGCTCTGCCATATGCCCAGATCACTTGCGCAATCTCCTCACCGCTTGCAGCCTGCTCTACCTCAAACTTGAATTTGGCAAGTGCATCTCTCACTGCGGAATTCCTGGAAAGGCCTGCGTCGGCAATGGTCTTCTCGTAATAAGCCGCGATCACCCTGGCGCCTCCTCGAACTACCTCGGTATCCGTAATCTCCCCGGGGAACCTCAGAAGTTCCAAGGACCTGGCAAGTATGAGCACATTTCCTACCATTACTATGACAAGAAAGGCTATAAGTGCTTTGAGACCGGCAGGGAAAGACTCTCTCATACTCGAAGCCTCCTCAATTTCAGCCACACCACAGTTAAATCCCGATCCAATTATGATTCAAGAATTCATCTGGTTCCCGAAATAACTCGTGGCCAAAGCACAAGGATTCCTACGATAACAGCTGTGATTGCGCTTACCAACACAGCGCCTGCAGCTACATCCTTTACTCTTCTTATTCTAGGCTCTAAGTCTCGACACACTATGTCACATAGAATCTCAAGTGCGGTATTTGTCAGTTCACATACGAGAACAACAGCTATCGTCAAAGTCAGGCACGCAAGTTCCAACAAAGTGACTCGAAGTAGGGCAGCAACGAGGAGCGTTAATACAGCTGCAAGAAAGTGGAGCGCCATATTCCTTTCAGTCCTGAGAACGAAAACAACTCCTTGAAAAGCACACCGAAAGCTCTCACCCAAAGAACGTGTCTTCACCAATGGCTCCCCCAGTCACGCCGCAAGATGTCTGTATCACGAAGCCTATGTGGACAGGGCACAAATCCTATTCCACGCAGTTACCGCTTGCGTTATGCCATCCTCGAGCCAATCTCCGCCTGAGAACACAGGCGCGCTCGCGGCGGCGTAATCAGAGCAAATCAGCAAGCACTTGCGCCTCAAGCCCTTCCATAACTTCAGCGTCCTCATCAGCCTCATGGTCATAACCTAGCAAATGTAAAAGCCCATGGACAACAAGGAGCGCCAGGTAATTGAGGAATCCCCCTAAATCCGAAGCCTCTCTCTCTACAGTCTCCAAGGAAATCACGATATCTCCCAGAGGAACAGGTTCATCCCGTGGGATACCAGGGTCGTCCATGGGAAATGAGAGAACGTCAGTAGGACTGTCAAGTCCTCTGTACTCTCGATTCAATGCCGCAATATGAATATCATCCACAAAAACTATGCTTACCTCAACCTCACTTGGATGCACGTTTTCATGCTTGAGGCATTTAATGGCCACCCTTTTCGCGATGTCCGACATTTCGGGTGTAACTTCAACAGCGGTCTGAATGTCTGAAATTTCCACAGGCAACCTGCGTACCCCCTATAATCAGCAGTCCCTTAACTACCATGCACCTTCTTAGTATCAGCATCCCTCTGGACAACATCAGGATATTCGATCCTAGGATGATATATCCCGCTAAGCACCCGCACAAAAGCATTGGCCACTCCGTCAAGATCTTTGAGGGTCAGGTCACATTCGTCGAATTGACCGTCTGCAAGCCTTTCCTTGACTATCTTCCTGACAAGCCCTTCGATACGGCCCGGAGTAGGCCTGGACAGCGATCTGACAGCAGCCTCAACGGAGTCTGCCAACATGACTATGGCAGACTCTTTTGTCTGTGGCTTTGGCCCTACATATCTATAGTCTTTCTCGTCAACGACTTCTTCCTTTGCATTCTCGCTGGCCTTGTGGTAGAAGTATGGCACTAAAGTAGTTCCATGATGCTCTCTTATGATACTTATGATCGACTCCGGCAGCCCGCTTCGGGATGCCATATCCACCCCATCCTTAATATGGGACATTATAATCAGTGTGCTCAGAGTCGGAGCTAACTTATCATGGGGGTTATCCTGCATCAACTGATTCTCAACAAAGAAGTAAGGTCTCTTCGTCTTCCCCACATCATGATAATACGCCGCAACCCTAACCAGGAGGGAATCAGCGCCAATAGCCTCAGCAGCCGCCTCTGCCAGATTACCCACAATAATGCTGTGGTGATAAGTGCCGGGCGCTTCCATGAGGAGTCTTCGTAGCAACGGCTGATTAGGGTTTGACAGTTCCAGAAGCTTAATAGGTGTGGTAACCCTGAATATATTCTCGAAGAACGGCAAAAAGCCTATGGTAATTACCGTAGAAAGAACGCCGTTCAGAACACCCATATACCACATACGTGAGATCTGATAGTTTCCTGTAAGCGGACCGGCAACCGCAATAACACAGGCTGTAGTTGTGCCTACAATCATACCTGCCCGCATCAGGTCAGACCGTTCTGATATTCTCGTTACTGCAAACGCTCCGGCAACGCCTGACAGCATTGCTATGACAGCGGAAGCAAGGGAACCACCGCTGATTATGCCTGTTAAAACTCCGAATACTACCCCGGCAAGCAGCGACAGCTCAGAATCAACAAGTATGGCGATGAGCATAGTCCCTAGACTTGCAGGCACGAGAAAACTTGCCCCGTCCCATGGTATGGATGAAATCACTGCTATGAGAAACACAGTCAGGACTGTTACCGTACCCAGAATCAAGAGAGGCTTAGTTTGGCTGCAGATGTCCCTCCGATAAAGATACAAGTAAACACCCATACCGAACAGGAGAACAACTATCATCACAATGATGCACGCTAAGGTCACTGCATCAAATGTCGGAGACAAGAGCCCCAGATCATGTAGAATGTCTATGTGATCCGAAGTGGCAATCTCCCCCCGCCGTATGATGGTCTGTCCTTTTAGGATCATAACAGGTTTGACCTGTTTTTCAGCGGATTCACGAGCCTGCTCCACTTTGCCCGGATTAAGCACAAGATTAGGGCTTATCTGCTCTTCGACAATTTCAAGCAGCGCTGCTTTGGTTTCCGGAGAAGCGTGCTGGGCGCGGATAATATCCTCTGCTTCCTTCTTCGCAACGTCCAGCGTCTCTTTGCTGATTCGCTTCTCCCTCATGATCCAGCCTGCAGCTTGTTTCGCGCCGATTCTTGCTGCGTCAAACTCATCGTCAGAAAGCCCGAGTAACGTATCGACTGTCTTCTCGGAAATCCTTACTCCTGAGTCACTTTCAATCTTCTTGACTATCTCAGGAATGAGGGATTTGACCCGCTCACCAACGTTGCTTGCGGATTCCTGTTTCCAGGTTTCCACTGCCCCACGTTGCTTATTAATAATGTCAAAAATGAAGTCTACATGATCCTCAGCAGAAATACTGGCTGCAAGACTGATATCGTAATTGGCCTGAGAAAGATTGGCGTCCTTGATTGCTTCCCGCCCTGCATCTTCCTTTAGCCTCTCAGTAGAAGGCCTATCCACAATATCTCGTTGAGCTTCAATGTCATACCTGCTCGGTTGGCCCGCTTCCATTTCAATCCTGCCGGGAATGAGTACAGTCATGAGTATTATGGTCAGTATAAAGACTATTCCGCCTACTATGAGCCACCGCTGAAGCGTAGGGTCTAACGAGAATCTTTTTCTTTTCTCCATCAGAGAAGCGGGTTTTGATGAACCCCCTTTCTGAACAGGAATAGGCACAGACAATCCCTCCTACACTTCCACTTTTTCGTCTGACGCGGATTTCTCATTATCATATTTCTCATAAGCTCTTATTATCTTTTGAACAATCTCGTGCCTCACTACGTCCTTATCAGTAAGATATATGAATTCTATATCCTCCACAGCACCTAGAATATGCCGGACCTGATTGAGTCCTGACAGCTTCAAACTGGGCAGGTCGGTTTGGGTCAGGTCTCCGGTTATCACAAGCTTGGACCCAAACCCCATTCTCGTCAGGAACATCTTCATCTGCTCATGCGTAGTATTTTGAGCCTCGTCCAAGACAACAAAAGAGTCGTCAAGTGTGCGGCCTCGCATATAAGCGAGTGGCGCAATCTCAATAACACCTTTGTCCAGATGTTTCCGAAATGTCTCAACGCCTACAATATCATATAAGGCATCGTACACGGGTCTGAGATAAGGATCCACCTTGTCCTGCAGATCTCCCGGGAGGAATCCCAGTTTCTCCCCGGCGTCAACCACAGGGCGAGTCAGAATTATCTTAGATACTTCTCGCATCTTCAGTGCGGCTACTGCCATAGCCATGGCAAGATATGTCTTACCTGTCCCTGCAGGTCCTATTGCAAAAACAACATCCCGCCGCCTCATGGCGTCTAGGTACATCTTCTGCCCCAATGTCCTCGGCGCGATCTTCTTGCCTCTGGTTGTGACCTGAATGACATCTCCCATTATCATTGCCAAGCTTGTCCTACTACCTTCCTTGGCAAGCTCAATACAGCACCGAACGTCTCCTGTAGTTAACCTGTGACCTTCCCTTATGACCTCGAGGAGGTCTCTCGCAACTCTCTCGGCAATCTCCACATCAAATGGATTACCGTCTATATGCACGTCATGGCCATTGGACATTACCACGACACCAAGTTCCTTCTCAATTAGCCGGATCTTCTCATCACGCCTACCAAACAGAGCCTCTGCTTCATGAATATCCAGCATCAGCGTACTCAGCTTAGCTGTCTCAATGTTCACCTTCCCGGTCCTCGCTCCTTTCCTGCGCTATATCTTCAAGAGTCTCTATTGTCAGAGTATACACCCATTTCCTCTCTTCAGAGTATTTGAGCTCTTCTCTTTCGTCAAGGATCTTAGCCCCTCCGGGAATCTTCGCTTTCACATGTGCGAAAGCTTCTTCTTTCAAGTCCTCCAGGGCTTCCTCCTCATCTGCAATCTCAACAGATTTCTCGGTCTCTCGATAAGTTGTGGCGGTCAGCCCTATCAAAGGCTTAGTCCCTCCAAGGAATGGGACTTCCCATACTGACTGATCTTCAGTATATGTTTGAAAAGGCGCGCTTTCCGGGCCTATGCGTAGTTCATACGGGCCAAACGACAGACGACCTGCTTTCTCCACCCTGCCGGTCTCGGTTTCAAATTCTTGTACCAACTCCAGAACACCCTGGTATGTGCGCCAGACTCTTCCAATAACCACTCCTTTGGCATTAATAACATGTCGCTTGTCTCTGTCTGTGTCTTCATAGCCATAAGGCGAGATGATGATACCGGTTACCAGCATTTGACCTTTGGCGACTGTATCTCCTTCACTTACGAGAGGTTCACCGGCAAGCACAATCATGTTCGTGACAAGAGCGTCTTCTGCCGCTACAAGGTGGGTAATCCCTGACCTCGCCTGAGGTAAGGTCTTCTCAGCAACCTCAATATTGACAGTTGTCCCTTTTATGTGTACTCCCACCCAGGCAAGACCTGGAAACTCAGCTAAGATTGCCCTACCGAGTGAGGTGGAATCAACCTCTCGCCTTAGGACACCGGCTTTGACCCCTTGCTTCGCTATGAATTCCAAGATTGTGTCGGGACTCATTTTGTCGCAGCCGGTCACGTTCACAAACCACACGAAAGACGACAGCAGATAGAGAATAACAGAAAACAGAATCGCCCCAATAGCAAAGCCTTTCCTCCTCGAAAGCTTCATGATAAGGAAAGGAAGGCCTATCTTTCGCTCTATTCTACCTGTGCAATCCGTCCTCTTCAGCATCTTGCCAATTTCAGGCAGATCCTGTAAATAAATATGGCCGAGAATTGACCGTTCATCTATTCGCTGAAGATTCCATAGCTCCACCCCGCTTGTGTAGGCTTCATTTATGAAATCCTCAACAGCCCTTCCGGTCACCCTGATTATAACATACCCCTTGAGGAGAGACCACAGACTTCGAAGGGTCAAGGCTACCCCCCTCCTACCTAGGCTCAACCGGTAAATCCAAATGCTCGATTTTGCCTTGAACTCCCACCAGAGTCTTGGTGATGCTGGAGATAGCAAGATCTTTACCTCTCACCGTGACAGATCCCTTGACTGTAGCTATCACTACACTGCCAGATGTATACTCGATTATTCCAAGATGATTTTCAATAGACAGTTCTGCGTTTCCTATAACTACTATCCTGGGCACATCAAGAATTGAGTCCCTCGGCAGCTCGAAGAATTCTGCGATTCTCTCTTTTGCCCGGCCTGATCCCGGCTTGTTCCCTGAAATACTCACGCTTTTTCAGGCTCCCCTTCAGCGCATACCAGGCAAGCGCATTCCTTTCTTGAACATTGACAGAGTCTAATCGACAATACTAAGTCTATTCCCGGATTCAGCATAACTTGCTTCCTAGCCTAAATGACACGAGGCGACTGCTCATTTATGCAGCCGCCTCGCTGGCACAAGGTCTCAATATCCTGTTACTTTCGGATAACCGGATAACGTGAAAACGCCTCTGGTCGTTTCAGAACCTCACTCATGATAATTCCTTGAATAACCGCGGACTTCGAGGTTAGTTTCCACCCCTCGAATGCGGCAGGTTCAGAGAGAGCCATGAATTCTGCAATGTCATCACCTATTAAGGCCATACTATCAAAGTCATCAGCAAAGTCATCGGCAATCTGAAGACTATAGAATTCATCACGCTCAATCTCTTCAAAGCTTTGTCCTTCCAGACTCTTACCCAGGCTTCCCCAGTTCTTATCCTCCCATGGGGTCACCGTCTCTCTGTCGTAGTAGTCCATGGGTTGTGCGGTCACATCCCCCTGTTCCAGGTCGTCACGAGACGGTTTCTCCTCATGCTTTTCTTCAAACATATCTTCAAAAGGGAAAGGAAAAGGAAACCCGTTAGGTATATGAGCTCCTTCATCCGACGTCTTGTCGGGAGGATGTGTCCCGGGCCATGGCTCACCTGCTCCCTGGCGTCTCTTTCGTGCATCTTTTCCCAGCACAGCCTGGACTACCGCGGAGAGAATATAGACTATGAAAATCAACGCAAAAATAGCGTCCATAGCTTATTTCTTCTCGCCTTCAGTGCCGTCCAGCGCCCCGGGCATTTGAGGCGTGCCTGCAATAGTCTGCCTCATACGAGTATCAGCAATCACATTCTGGAGTTGGTAGTAATCTATGGCCCCAAGTTTACCGGTACGAAGAGCTTCTGAAAGTGCCAGAGGCACTTGCACTTCGGCTTCGACTACCTTAGCTCTCATCTCCTGAACCATAGCCTTCATCTCCTGCTCGAGAGCGAGGGCTGCGAACCTTCTCTCCGCAGCCTTGGCTTGAGCGATATTCTTATCTGCTTCTGCCTGATCCATCTGGAGCCGTGCTCCGATATTTCGACCGACGTCCACATCAGCAATATCGATGGAGAGAATTTCAAATGCGGTTCCGGCGTCAAGCCCCTTGTTTAGCACAGTCCGAGAGATTTTGTCCGGATTCTCAAGGACTTCTTTGTGACTTGCTGCAGATCCCACAGTCGTTACTATACCTTCACCGACTCTCGCGATAATAGTCGCTTCGCCTGCGCCTCCCACTAATCTCTCAATGTTAGCTCGCACTGTCACCCTAGCCTTAGACTTAAGCTCAATTCCGTCTTTTGCGACCGCAGCTACTATTGGTGTCTCAATCACTTTCGGGTTGACACTCATCTGGACTGCCTCAAGCACATTTCTGCCTGCAAGATCGATGGCAGCAGCCCTCTCAAAAGTAAGGTCTATCTCAGCTCTCTGCGCTGCAATAAGAGCGTCGATAACCCGGTCTACGTTCCCGCCTGCAAGAAAGTGAGCTTCCAGCTTATCTACGCCAACCGTAAGCCCTGCTTTGACTGCCTTGATTAGGGGCAGAATTATTTTTGCGGGAGGCACGCGTCGAAGACGCATTCCAATTAAGGTGATTATACCAACAGGCACCCCGGACGCCAGCGCAGAAATCCACAACCCGACCGGCACAAAATTCAGCAAAACAAGGAACAAAACAATAATCAAAATGGGAAGGAAAAGAACGGCAAACGCACCTGTCATTCGTAATTACCTCCTTCACTACTTGGCTTGTAAGCCCTTACCACCAAACTAGGCCCTTCTACCTTAATTACCTCTACCTTACACCCTTCTCTCAGAAAATCACCTTCTGTAATAGCGTCAATTCGCTCATTTTCTATGAGCACTGTACCGCTGGGTCTCATAAAGGTGAGGGTGTAGCCTATCTTCCCTACATAATCTTGCCTTATGGGAGTTGCCACATACCCGTCATGGGTATGTTCAGCGGTTTTCAAAACCAATCTGCCGAACGCCATTGATTTCCCGAAACGCTTTGCCATGACAACAACAACCAGAAAAGATGCTACCATAGCAAATGAGATGGCAAACGATGCTTCCCGGATGTTTCTGAAGCTGAGCACAAGGGAAGCGAAAATCGAGATTATACCGCCGATGCCCGTTATTCCAAATCCGGGAATGAGGAACACTTCGATGAGGAGTAGGACGAAACCTAACATAAAAAGGCCGATAATGCCCCAACCTGCAAGTCCGATTACCAGTCTCCCACCGAAGAATAGGAATAAGGCCAGTATGCCGACAGTCCCCGGAACACCCCATCCCGGAGTCATGACTTCGAACAGAAGTCCGAGAAAACCCAGAGTAAGAAGGAGAGAGCTGACTGTGGGATCAGTTAGGAAGCGGGCAAGCTTCTCCGCCCAATTCTGAGCCGGTTCCACTATCTCCGCTTCCCCCAGTCCGAATTCGGCGAGAACCTCGCCTCTCGAAGCAGCTATGAGATCAATGAATCCCAGTTCCTTTCCTTTTTGGGCGGTCAGGGTCAAGAGTTTGCCTGCATCTACCACTCCCTCGATGGAAATGTCAGCATCTACCATGGCAGCAGCAATCCTGGCATCCCGTCCTCTGTTTTCAGCAGTAGCTTCGAACTCTCCCCTCAGCGCAGAAATCTGCTTCTCTTCTTTAGGGATTGTCTCAGCTGCCCCTATGCTGGCTGTCCGTGACATAGCTATTTTCTCTGTAGCCAACGTAATCAGGGCGCCTGCAGACCACGCTCTCCCTTTTACATAAGCTATTGATTGACCGGGGAACCCGATAATGTAGTCGCGAATTTCTGTAGCTGCATCTACACGGCCACCAAACGTGTTGACTTCAATGAGAATTGCGTCTGCTTGTACGTTCTCTGCTTCACTCACCACTCGTTTAACATAAGACGCAAGCCCCGGCTCGATAGTCCCCTCTATGTTAACTACATATACTACGGGTTGTGACAGAAGTTCATCTTGCGCATTTACGCTTGCAACGGATGCAACGTGTAGTCCGATGATTATGAACAACAAAATAAGAAGCAGTCCCTTAGTTCTCCTATGTTTTGCACACCCGACATATCCCGGTGACATTTGCTACACACCCCCAATCACACAGCCCGACAGAATATATTCCGTAGCTACCAATTGGTCGTTACCTACCCGTGCAGGGGACTTTCCCCCCCGTATGAAGCGCCATGCCCGGCGCACACTCAAATAATGCCCGACACAAAGTCGGGCATTACGAGAAATCATAAGTCACTTTCGATACTTCCTCTTGCGCGCAGCCTCAGACTTCTTCTTCCTACGCACACTAGGTTTTTCATAATGCTCGTGCTTGCGAACTTCGGCGAAAACGCCTGATCTCTGGCACTCCCGTCTAAACCTGCGGAGCGCGCTGTCTAAGGATTCGTTTTTCCCGATCCTTACTTCCGACACTCGATCTCCCTCCCCCCGCTACCACTAATCTCACACCGACGGTACGCGACTTCAGCTATTACTCTTTACTGCAAGTGGTGGCGGAATCCCACAAGACGCGTATCACAAAACCTGTGGCAATAATACAGCAGCTAACAGCTGATGTCAATCTCAACCCGGAGGCCATCCGAGAGATCTACCGCCCAAAAGATGCATGTGGATATGAAAAACGCTTTGACCGGCATCTTTCCCGCAATTTGCGACAACCCTATACCCTTTACTTATTCCAAAGTCACGGGCAAGTCTTGATGCGACAAACATCACATGGCCCATTGCATCTTTGTCTTGTTCAGTCAAATCAGCAAGAGATTCTATATGGCGCTTGGGGATAATGAGAACATGAACCGGAGCCTGCGGCTTGATATCACGAAACGCCAGCACATCATCGTCCTCATACACAATGTCCGACGGCAACTCTTTCTTAATGATTTTGCAGAACAAACAGTCAGTCAAGTCGCCCACCTCTTCTGAATTACTTCTCGCCTTGAGATTCAAATCCTTCTTCATGTAGCAAAAGTCTTTCTGCAACAACGACAGCATCAGCAGCTCCTACGGCTCTTACCGGAACGAGCGTACCCACAAGGCCTTCTCCTCCCGGCATCTCTATACGAACATACCTGCTCCCTATGCCGGTTACCACCCTTCTTCGCGACTCGTACTCCTCCACCAGTACTTCCTCGTCCTTCCCCACCAGTGATCTACAAAACCCTGATTCCAGCTCTTTTGCAAGTTGCATCATTTCCTCGCTGCGAAAGTGCCGGATTTTGGAATCCACCTGATGCGCCATATTGAATGCGCGGGTCCCGGGCCGTCCGGAGAACTTAAACACATGCATTCTGGAAAACTTTAAGCTCCTTGCAAACTCATAGGATTTGCGGAAATTCTCTTCAGTCTCTCCTGGAAAACCTACCATCATATCAGTGGTGACTGCCACATCTGGAATCATTTGCCTGATTCTCTCCACAATCCGCAGATAGTCCCGAGTCTGATAACGCCTACCCATTCTCTTTAGAACTTCATCGTCCCCACTCTGAAGAGGGATGTGAAAATGCCTTGCCACTTTCGGGAGTCCTTGAACCTTTTTTATGAGACACTCATCAACATCAATCGGCTCTATAGAACTTAATCGAATACGCCCGATTGTCGGGATGCTATGAATCTCCTCTAAGAGCCAAGGAAGACCCAGAGTTGCCAGGTCATTCGGTCTTGCCAAATCTCTACCGTAAGCCCCGACATGTATCCCAGTGAGGACTATCTCACGAATACCGGAGTCCGCTAATCGCTTGACCTCTGCTACTATGTGCTCAGGCTTACGGCTTCTCGATGGGCCGCGGGCAAAAGGCACTCTGCAGTATGCGCAGAACTCGCCACACCCCTCCTGGATCTTGACAAACCCCCGTATCCTTCTTGTAGGGCATGATATAGGCACCTCTTCGAACTCAGTCCGAGACGTAATTTCTCCTACGGCAACCAGCGGCGATTCTGATTTCTTCGTCATTGCCAAATCGACCAGATCCACAATATCGGCTCGTCCTTGAGTTCCGATGACCAAGTCAACTCCACGAATAGCTGAGACTTCTTCAGGCGCAACCTGGGCGTAGCAGCCTGTTGCAACCACTACAGCATCGGGGTTTCGCCGTTTCACCCGTCTCACTGCTTGCCTTGATTTCTTGTCTGCCACCTGCGTGACAGTACACGTATTTATGCAGTAGACATCGGCTTCAGAATCGAAATCAACTACTCGATATCCTCGTTTTCGAAACAGCTCCATTAAGCTCTCGGTGTCATATTGGTTAACCTTGCACCCGAGAGTAAAGAAGGCGCACCGCTTACCTGTTTCTGGCAACTAACCCATCTCCCCGGCTTCATAAAGGATAATTGAACTTAGCACTAATGCGCATGTTTCAGTGCGCAGTATTCTAGGACCCAGGCTACATAATTGGGCCCCATTCCTTGCTGCATTCTCCGCCTCATCATGAGAAAAGCCGCCTTCAGGGCCGATAAAACATATGACCTCGCAAAATCCTGCACTTTCTCTTAAGATGTCCCGAACACCCCTTAATGTCTCAAGTTCCCATGGGAAAAGGATAAGACACTCTCGTCCCCGGCCTCGGCAGCGCATCTTCTCCTCAGCTGCGAACTGTATTGCGTCTTCGAACCCTACTGCATCAAGCACGTCAGGCACCCGTTGCCGTCCGGACTGCTTCGAAGCTTCTTCTGCAATACGTCTCCACCTGTTTACACGCTTGGCAAGGGCAGCCTCCCCAGGCCTGGGAATACTCCTTTCAGTGATAACAGGAACAAAGCGGCTGACTCCGAT
>DGZL01000053.1:24165-33120 GCA_002398515.1 Firmicutes bacterium UBA4981 | reverse complement strand
CTTTCAGTGATAACAGGAACAAAGCGGCTGACTCCGATTTCTGTGTTCCTCCGCACCACTTTGTCCATTTTATCTCCTTTTGGAAGACCCTGTAAGATTGTGATAAACACAGCAGGCTCCCGGGACAAGCCACTACCGTCACTAACCACATCCAGCGTAACTCGATGCACGGATCCGGTTCTTATTCGAGCGGAGTACTCTTTCCCGGAACTGTCAACTATATCTAAAGTATCGCCCGGCCCCATCCTCAGGATACGGGTAATGTGCCTTGCGTCCTTACCTGTAATTGCAGCCACTCGGCCAGGCCGTACATGACCTGATATGAAGAACCTGGGCATTTTGAAATCACGCTCGCCTCTCCCATGCATCCTTTATCTTATCGAAGAACTTCTTCGGTTCATGCTTCGAGCCGGATCTGCCTTCGCCTTGCATTTTCACAAGCTCCATGAAGAGCTCTTTCTCTTTTTCACTGAGCCTTGTAGGTATTATGACTTTTACTCTTACGTACTGATCCCCTCGTCCCCTTCCACGCACATCAGGCATGCCTTTCCCTCTCAGACGAAACGACGCGCCCGGCTGGGTTCCTTCGGGAATACGAAGGGATGTCTTACCGTCTATAGACGGAACTTCAATCTCATCACCCAGGGTAGCCTGGTAGATAGAAATCGGCTGTTCACATACTAAGTCATTCCCACGGCGTTTGAAGACAGAGTGCGGCTTAACCGATATAAAAACGTAGACATCTCCGGGCCGGCCTCCTCGAACCCCTGCTTCCCCTTCACCCTCGATTTTCAGACGATTGCCGGAGTCTACACCGGGAGGAATCGTGACCTTAATCTTTCTCGTCTTGGGCTCCCTGCCACGCCCGTGACAAGTCCCGCACGGATCAGTTATTACAGTGCCTTTTCCGAAGCACTTAGAACATGGTGTACTGACAGTGCCAACTCCAAAAACAGTTGAGCGGGTCTCAGAAATCCGGCCGGTGCCTCCGCATACCGGACATGTCCTAGGACTCGTGCCGGGTTTTGCGCCGGTTCCGTTACATGCATCACAAGTCTCCAGTCGCCTGATCTCAATTTCCCGTTCAAGCCCTGCGGCAGCTTCCTCCAAAGTCATCTCAAGGTCAAAGCGGATATCGCGCCCTCTCTCCGGCCCGGTTCTCGCAGCGCGAGAGCCTCCGAACCCTTCGCCGAAGAACACGTCAAGGATACTGTCGAACGACCCAAACGGCCCAAACCCGCCAAAATCGGAAGTTTCTGAGCCTCCGGGCCCCCATGCTGAACCCTGCGCCGCGTGACCAAACCGGTCATACTGACTGCGTTTATCAGGATCAGAGAGGACCTCATATGCTTCATTAATTCCTTTGAATTTCTCTTCTGCAGACGGATCGTCCCTATTCATATCAGGGTGGTACTTCCGCGCAAGCTTACGGAAAGCCGTTTTGATGTCGTCCTGGCTTGCGTTGCGATCCACCCCTAGGACGTCGTAGTAATCTTTTTTTGGCATCTTCACACCGCCTATAAAATCAGGCTCGCGTTCTTAGCGCCTTGTCTGGCGACTCAAAAGCGCTCCACAGATGAATTCACCGGTCCTTCGCCGACATTTATGTGGGGCTAAGCAATCTTAACCCCACCGGAAACCACAAATATCCCTTTAGCAGTGCCGAAAAGCAGCTCATAACGTAGCACAATCCTTGGAAAAGGCGAAAACCACAAGGTTTACCCGGCTACATTACAAGCATTTTACTCAAGATCTCACCGAGATGGCCTGCGACCAACTCCACTATTGCGACGACTTTCGCATAATGCATACGAGTGGGGCCAAGCACCCCGATAGCACCGATAGGCACACCTTCAACTGCATAGGGAGCACTCACCACACTGCAAATATCCATATTAGGGTGAGAGCTTTCCCTGCCGATTACTATTCTTATGTTCCCGGCATTCATAGTATCCAGGAGCAAACCGGAGACAGTGTCATCTTCAGCAAGCAAGTCAAAAACTCGCTTCGCGCTTTCTACTTCCCTGAATTCAGGCTGCTCCAGGATATTGATTTGGCCATCAGTGACTACTGCTTCTTCCTGCCTACGCTCGAGCAGTTGAACAACAGCCTCTGAGGTTGCTTCAATGACATTGCTATATTCCTTCAATTCTGCGGTAATCTCTTTAAGAAGCGACACCCCAATCTTTGAGAGAGGAATATCACGGAGCCTGCTATTTAAGTACGAGTTGATGTAAGCAAGTTGCTCCGGCTTGAGTTGGCGCTCTGTCATAACCAAGTGAGTCCTGATAAAACCCGGGTCCACCACGAGAACAACGAGAACCAACTGCGGATCAACCTGTACAAGTTCGAGTCTCTTCAGTACCGCAGCCCTGGAAACCGGAGACAGCACAAAAGCAGCATAGTTTGACAATTGTGCCAATATCCTGGCAGTCTCTTCAGTTACCAGATTCAACTCCCTCTTTCTCTCTTCAAGCCTACGCCGAATGCGTAGCTTCTCCTCGTCGGACACGCCCTTCGTTTGCATGATGAAGTCTACATAAAAGCGGTATCCTTTCTGAGAAGGGATTCTACCTGCTGATACATGAGGCTGCTCCAAATATCCGGAGTCTTCCAGATCCGCCATTTCATTTCTAATAGTCGCAGGGCTGATTCCCAAATCATACCTTCTGGCTATTGTGCGCGACCCTACAGGTTCAGCAGTGCTAATATAGTCATCGGTGACAGCCTGTAGTATTCGCTTTTTCCTGTCATCTATCAAGGAGTAAGGAGACACTTCCAATCACCTTCCGTTAGCACTCAAATGCATTGAGTGCTAAACTGCCTGACTAAAACATATCACCCTGTTTTGCTCTTTGTCAAGCGCATTCCAAGGCGCATTTTGTCGTAAATGCATCAAGTTACATGAAAGCACCTCGCAATGCGGTCCATACCACAACTACTGTAGCAATCTGCGTGATTACACCCCATGGAAGAGATAATCTGCCATGACGAACAAGCCCGCTATGGCTGGGGAAAAAGAGTCTATGTTTACACGAAGCCCGATCTCTGGCCATACGCAAATGGACTACGGCTACCTCTAAGTCAGGCAAAATCGCAGCTAATCCTCCAATCAGCGCGGGCGCTCCTGCACCTGCTCTAATAGAAACACAGGCAACAGCCGCAACTGCAGCAAGGTCTGATACTCCGAATATTATCTTACTGTAATCAGAATGGGGAATTACATCCAAAACCACATGACTTGCCAGACCTAAAGCGCAAGCAGCGTATGAATTGCCCACTGCCTGTCCTAGCATCAAACCTACGGAGAAGTGAGTCACCGCGTACATGAATACCTGCTCCTTCACACTTACGCACCTTGTTATCTCAGTATATTTTCGCCTTAAGACTATCTGAATCCTCTCACGGTAGTCTGTGATTCTTGAGATTCCCTATGGATTGTCTCACGGAAGCTGCCATGTCACGGGCCAAATCACATATGACGTTACCCGCCGCACCCCACGCTTCGCAAAATGCAGGAGGAATCTGAAGGTAGTGAACTGATCCGAATATGTAAATTCTTAGTCTTGAGTCACCTGTCTCGGCTATGGAAATCGCACGGAGATTATGATTTGTGCCGCTAAGGTCGCTTTCTCCCTGTATTACTACGTTAATGCAAGAAAACACTAGTATGACGAAAGCTATAATGATTATGATTCCTTTTGAAAAGGTGAGTTTGCTCATTTCTTTCACGTTCCTATGTCTTGCAGTACACGGAAAATTGCGTCTGCGATGTATACTGCGCTCACGTCCGCCTCCTGTCTCTTAGTCTTATCAGAACCTATCTCGACTATCACAGCTCTTGGATGGACATGCTGATTCCATCTGGCATCATTACGAACACTGACACCCCGTGAAAGACCGGGACATACTTCATCGAGCTTTGCATTGAGTTGGTAGGCAAAGGTCAGGTTCTCTTCCCATCTGGGATGGGGCAAACCGTACTTATCAGACGTGACTACAATGAGTACACGAGCAGCCCTCACACCGTTAACTTCTACAGTCGGAAAACTGGTGGAGGCGGATAAGCCTGCATCTCTATGAATATCCAAAACAACCTGGACGGACTTGTTGGTCTCCAGAATCTCCTTAATGGTCTTTTGTGATTTCGTGTATGCTTCTCGCCAAACTGGATAATCATGGATTTTCTTTGAATGGATTACCGGTATGCCATGCCTTTCCTGCAATATCGAGGCAAGTTGGGCCCCGACATGTACGACCCCCTCTTCACTCCCCCACAAATGGTCAACGCCTGAAGTCAATCGGTACGCCTCGGAACTGTGAGAATGGTAGATGGCTACCAGGGGATCCCCTCCCCGCGTCTGTCCGGGACTTACTCTCTCGTCAAGTTCCGGCTCATTTTGAGAAGGCCTATTCGCATCTCCCGGTGTCTCTAACTGAGTAATCAAATCCCTGGCTTGTCTGCTTGAAACGCCTTCGGAGTCAGGTGATAGGTTGGCGTCTTTCCACCCCTCAGTCGAGATCTCAGCGTGTTCCGGCACAACAGGTGCGGTCGCAGCTTTTCCCGTAATGGGTAGGGAGAAGCAGGGAATTCCCACTGTAAAGAAGGTCCTGGGATCAGCAAGATCCGTGTCAGACAAAGCAAATAAGAGAGTCCTTACGTCATTGGTTCCAATAAGACTTTTCGCTGCTTCCTGATTCTCGTCGGCGCCGCCGAATATAGGGATAGCTTTCTCCATTACCTGCCGAGGAGAAAAATTGCGGATTATCTTCTCTACTCGACTTTGTATCCTAGTCTCACCTTCAATTAATATCCCTGACAGAACCGGTAGCACACCACCGGAAGGAATAGGGTCACTCCAGCGTGCAGCTAAGAACATACCTATGCCCAGGCTTCCAAGAAGGCAAGCGACATATAGCAAAGCCGGCCATCTGGCATTCGAAGGCTTGCGCCTCTTCAGCCTAACCACAGGACATCCCTCGCCCTCACATAGGTATTTATACAACTTATCTATATGAACCAGGCGAGAGACTTAGACTACGATAAGTAGGTCAATATCTTGTCCCAGTCTATTGAGGGATGTAGAGCTGCATTAAGACCGGCTGCAAGAATCTCGGCTAAGTCTTCCACTAAATCGTCAACTTCCTTCGGAGTCACCACCAATGACCCGAAATAGGGAGACAGCATCTGCTTGAGATAACTGCGCCTTGCCATTGCCTGCTGTGTCTCTTGAGGAGGCAGGCTTGCTCCTCCTCTCTGTCCCTCCATAAAGTCCATAGCATCCATGGCAATGGTTTCCGCCGTCACGACTGTAGGAACACCTATAGCTATTACCGGCACACCCAAACTTTCTCGGTTAATTCCCATTCGCCTGTTACCAACTCCGGAACCGGGACTGATGCCTGTATCGCCCATCTGTATCGTTGAGCCCAGACGTTGTGTGGACATAGAGGCAAGAGCGTCAACTACAACTACAAGATCAGGCCTGACGTTACCTACTACACCCCTGATGATTTCTCCGGTTTCAATTCCTGTAAGACCTAAAACCCCGGGGGATATGGCGCATACAGCTCTCATACCGCCTCTCAGTTCTTGAGGAACAAAATTGTGGAGATGTCTTGTAACTGTTAGGTACTCAATAGTACGTGGACCCAAAGCGTCCGGTGTAGCCTGCCAATTCCCCAGACCTGCCACAAGCACAGTGGCGTTTTCCGCCAATGGCGCAAGTCTCAGGAATTCTTTTGCAAAGATCCGGGCCAGCTCTTCGTCAATCTCTTTGCTTCTGGAACGAAGATACTTGGAATCAATGGTCGTGTAATTACCCTTGGCCTTTCCGAGGATACGTTCTCCCTCGGGAGTCATGACCCGAACCCGTGTGATAGTAGCATAACGCGTCTCTTCTGTCTCAGACATGACCCCGGGCACTTCCTGTCCGGTCCTCTGCGAGATAAGATCCTGCGCTTCGAGGGCCAAGTCCGTTCTTACGCTATAATTCTTCCATATTACATCATCATCGGGGAAACTATATTCATGACTCCTGACAGAACCCAACTTGCTGCTACTGCCATTTCTTGTTATTCTTAGAATACGTCTTCTTTCTTGCAGCATGCTAACCACCTCTTGCCTATGACAGTAGTTTTCCCAGCCATCCGAATGCCTATCCCCGTGGGTTTTCCTGTCTCTGAGTGTTGCGCTTCCTATGATGTCATGGTAGAATTACTTTCGTGATTCTCCATAAAATGAGGAGGTAGAGTTTTTTGTCAATCAACAGATCCGCGATAAAGAGAGCAAGGACGTCGAAAGAACGCCAGATGCAAAATGCAGCAGTGAAATCGCAGGTAAAGACTGCGGTAAAGAAGTACGAGACAAGTCTTAAAGAAGAAGATCTTACTCGTGCTTCCGAGTTGCTCAAGGAAGCCGGCAGCGCTCTTGATAAGGCTGCACAAAAAGGCGTAATCCACAGAAGTCAGGCAAATAGACGTAAGTCCCGTCTTACCCGTAAGCTTAACGCAATGTCGGAGAAAGCCGAATCCAAAGAAGAAGGGCTCGCCTAACAGCGAGGCCCGTCGCACAGGCGGAGGGTAAGCCTTTCCAGGATGACATGATCCGGGCTCCCGGAAGTTTTAAGGCCTATATCAGCCTGAACCATTGCCGAGAAAGCGTCCTCCAGTTCCTCCAGGCGGAAGTTGTCTGCCTGGGCAATACATTTACCGGCGACAAACTCCTGTACACCTAAGGCTCTCGCTATCTGTCGGCTTGACATCTTCCTGCCTTTTAGGACTTTCGCCTTAAGAATAAGCCTCACCTGCCTGGCTATGAGGTACAGTATCCTAAGAGGCGCCTCTTGGAAAATCATGAGTTGACGCAGCGAACTCATGGCTTTTGGGGCATTCCGCTCCCCGATTGCATCGACAAGGTCGAAAATGCCGAAT
The DNA here is from genome assembly GCA_002398515.1 of Firmicutes bacterium UBA4981. Taxonomy (GTDB): domain Bacteria; phylum Bacillota; class SHA-98; order UBA4971; family UBA4971; genus UBA4971. The sequence continues at coordinate 26,187 of DGZL01000053.1, read as the reverse complement.
TCAGGCGTTCCCAGGACTACAGCCCTCACGTGTTCCAATGTGATTCTCATCTCCTTACCAAGCGCGATCCCGGCATAATCATATGCTTTCTCCACACCGGCCACCAGCTGTGACAGGTCTGTCCCAAGGACTGTCACCAGATATTCTCCGGCAGCCCTATCCATAATAATCCCTTTAGAACGCGTGTATCCGGAAAGCCATCCTAAGGCCTGATTCGGATAAAGGCGCCGAAACAGCACAGCTCGACCCTGCTTGGAGACGGTCTTAAAGAGTGTAGTCCTCTGATCAATACCGGACGCAACAAGGACTACAACTGTAGTGTCAGGCATTCTGGCCAAAGCTCTGGTAATTGACTTCCGATTGTCCTCTGAAAACCCGTCAAGATCCCAAATCACAACAACGCGCCGCTGAGAAAGCACAGGCGGAGCCATAATTGCCGAGCCTATACTGGAAATATCGGCCTCAGAACCACGGAACGCGGTATGGTTAAAATCCGCAAGATCCTTATCCACCACAGCATCCGCCAGTTCTCGGGCCCTCTCGTCGCGAAGAAAACCCTCTTCCCCATACAGCAAATAAACGGGTTTGTATTCTCTTCTCCTGATATCACTTGTTATTACATCCAATGTTGTCGCTCCTCTGTTGTTGTCGCTCCCCGGCCTTTCTGATTCTTATCTTAACCCTTTGGACTCATCATCGCAATCCCCGCTCTTGACTCACTGTAACGAGGCGCTGACTCGCAACTGACCTTGCGCGGATACGTTCTCCGTCACTTCGCACAATCACAGCTCCGTCCAAATCTGTCCGGAAGACTGTAGAGCCCGCTTTCTCCAAAGCTGTCACAGTCGCTGGCGCCGGATGTGAGAATGCGTTTGGGCCTACAGATATCACTGACACTTGTGGCCTGACGGAATCTATGATTTCAGGATTGAGAGCGTCTCTTGCACCATGATGGGGCACCTTCAACACACTCGCCCCAAGATCTTCTCCCATACTCAAAAGCGCACCCAGCTGCGCCTCGCCTGCGTCTCCCGTTAAGAGCAAGGTAAACTCCATAAACTCCATCCGCATAACAAGTGACATGGCATTGAGTTCTGTTGAAGTATAGCCTATATGCGTTTCGCAAGAAGTATCAGCACCGGGATTAAGCACGAATATCCTGACACCGTCTCCTACGTCTATCCAACTGCCTTGCCCAAGCTCAACTAAAGGGACATTTCTCTCATCTGCCAGGTCTGCCAAGGCATGGTCAAGATCAGGCGCCATGTGTTCCGGGATTTCAGGCTTTATAAGCAAGCCGACCCGGCATGAATCTATCACTGCAAAAAGACCTTTGATGTGGTCGTAATGAGGGTGAGTCAAAACCACCGCATCTATGTAATTTATCCCTTTACGTTTGAGAAACGGCAAGATAGTATCGTTCCCGGGATCCCGCGTGCCACCCGGCACTCCGCCTCCGTCTACAAGGAACGACTTACCCCCTGCGCTCCGAATGAAGATTGCGTCACCCTGGCCCACTGCGAAAAAGACTATTTCAATCTCAGGACGTTTCACTGTCTGATACACCACAGTTCCCACGCAGAGTGCCAGTATGAGAAGGACAATCACATTCCGTCGGGAATAAAGGGCTCTTCTTAGGCGCCTCGGAGCCCCTGCAATGATAATGCACAGATAATACACTAGTACGAACCAAAGCGGAGGCCTTTTCACTGCAAAAGCTCCGAAAGGAACCTTTGCCAAGAGTCCTATGGTTGTCTCAAGACCCAACAGGACCAGACTGTTAGCTGCATTCAGCGCTGAAGCAGCAGGCGTAAACACAAGGTTGACCAGGGTGGCGGACAAGCCGATTAGCACTGCGGCACCTGCCAGGATTACGCACGGGACATTGGCAATAAGTCCAATAGGCGCAAATACCCCAAAATACCAGGCAATGATAGGGGCTACCCCTACCTGGGCTGAAACCGACATAGCAAAGGCCTCGGACAAGCGATCTCCAAGAGGCTGCAACAACTTCTTGATCAT
>DGZL01000053.1:17785-23955 GCA_002398515.1 Firmicutes bacterium UBA4981 | reverse complement strand
GGATATAGGTGAGTGATGGAAAGGACTGCAAGGAATGAGAGTTGCGCGCTTACATCAAAGACGGAATACGGGTTAAGCGCGAGCATTACAAGAGATGCCAGGACCAATGCGGACTTTGGGGTTATCTTCCGTCCCAAGATTTTGGGAAGCGCTGCAAATGAAAACATAAGGGCTGCTCTTACTATGGATGCACGGAGACCGCACGCGACTGCATATACCCAGATGAATACACCGGCAAAGGCAAATCTGCATGCAGTTGTGAGCCTGAAGGGTGCAATAAGAGTCATGACTGCCAAGGCCACATAACCTACATGAAGGCCCGAAGCGGCAAAAAGGTGTGATGTGCCTGTGGCTTCCAAGGCGGGCCTCATATGAGACGGAGCGTTCCCCAGAAGCATCCCTGTGAGAATCTTTGCATGACGCGGCATAAGGGTAGAATTGCAAGCAGCAACTACAGCACCCCTAAACGACTCAGCCGCACGCTGGAACAGGTTAGGCTTACGCCAACCCAAAACACGGATATCATTTATAGTCTCGACATAAAGCGTCCCGTCAAGCCTACGGTACGCCATGATCCTTCGCATATCAGGCTCACCCGGATTCAGAGAGGCGCCGGACAGATAGAAACGCCCATAGACCTTAACAATATGTCCTTTCTGAAACTGCAAACCGCTTTCGGGCTCGGTAGTCCCTGTAAGGAGTATGCGCATCCCTCTCCAACCGTTATCGCTCATGACCGCATCTGATATCAGAATTGCTTTCCATTTTCCTTCATCGTCCACCTCAGGCATGTCAGTGATAATCCCTTGAATCTCCTGAACCTGACCGGACGTGGGTGAAACAAGCTCCCTGACACTCTGCCTATGAAACGCGCATGCGTTCATGACCAACAAGCCTGAAAGCACTGCAACGCACGCACATACCGCCCAGTTGACGTGCGTCCTCAAGCCTTTCGGATCCTGAATGAGGAGTCGGGCCAGTACGAGAAAACATGAAGCTCCGAAGCAACTTCCGACAAAGATCACTCGGGTACTGCACGCTTCTTTGAGAAATACGCCCAATGTGAAGAAACAGCCTATAAGGAAAAGATGATCCTCGCCGGACACTTTATTCAACCTCCGGAGTTGTCAATAGACTGTGATTGAATTCTTAAGGTCTGCGTACTTCTTCTCACCTATTCCAGAGACTTTCATAAGATCTTCGGGCCGCTCAAACCTACCGTTGGCAGTCCTGAATTCAAGTATCCTCTCAGCCAGTGTCGGCCCAATCCCCGTGAGCTCCCGGAGCTGACTTGCAGTCGCAGTGTTAATGTTGATCTTTCCGAAGTCAGAAGCGCCGACAGCAACATTCGCCTCACCTGTGGCCGGCACAGACGAAGACGATATGCAAGGAATATAAATCTGCATGGAATCTCGAAGTCTCATAGCCATGTTGACAGCTTCTTCTATTGCCGAGTCCTCAAGCCCTCCGGCGAGGTGCACTGCATCTGCAACTCGCGCATCCTTCCGAAGAGTGTAGACCCCTGGATTTTTGACTGCACCGCACACATGAACCACCAAGTTCTCTGATTCTTCTTCTGACTTCTGGGTTATCTCACGTTCCCGGTCTCTGTCTCCGTCACTTCCTATGCTTTGGTCCGCGCTTCCTGCACTGCTAATATTGGCTGATACAGCACGTGGATAGACAATTATCGGCGGGCTCATGACTCGCCTGGCCAGCAAGATGATCCCGCCTGCTGCAAGAGCTAGAAGAAGTACACAGGCAGCCAGTTTCTGCCTTCGGGTGAAATCCCACATAAGCTCCGCTCACCTCCTAAACAGGTCCCGGCAAACCGCTAAGCTTTTTGTGTGAGTCGCATCCTGATGGAAAGCTTGTCTCACAGGAAATCCTCTAAATCGACGACGATGTTTTTCGTGTGCTATTAGGGCTTCAACAAGGGGCGCCTATCACCTTCATGAAAGGGTTTATCCCAATGGATGGTTTTTTGGTGAGATTTGGGATGGATTTTCGTATGGACGCAAGTACACAGCAACCCCCGCCTCTCGGTGTCATGTCCCGGGACGGGGGTCAGGTTAGCAGGCCGGTTGACCCGGTCCGCCTCTTTCGCTCTTATGCTTGGTTCTTCCAATTCTTACGATGTCACTATGTTTACAAGCCTGTCAGGCACTACAAAGACCTCACGAATATCCTTATCTTCAACAAGTTCCTTGACCCTGTCGCGGGCCAAAACCTCTCGTCTCAGATACTCAGAGTCTCTTCCTTTGGCCACATGCATCCTGTCGCGAACTCGTCCGTTGACCTGGATTACGATTTCAATTTGCGTCTCAACTAGAGCGCTTTCATCCACAGCAGGCCAATTCTCTTCATGAATACTCCTCTTGTAACCAATTTCATGCCATAATTCGTCAGTTATGTGAGGGGCAAAAGGCGCAAGCATCAGGAGAACAGTGCGAACAGCCTCTCCCATAATACCCATGGCCTCACGTCGGGTTCTTGCTACATCCCTGAACTGGTAAAGCGCATTGACAAGCTCCATTATTCCTGCAACAACCGTGTTGAAGCTATACCTCTCCAGGTCTTGCGTGACCTTCTGCAGCGTCGCGTGGATCCTCCGACGCATTTCCTTCTCTTCCGAAGTCAGGCCCGATCTCTCTCGTTGAGCACTATCATATGACGCAAGCTCATTTTGGAACTCATATACAAGGCGCCAGATTCTACCTAAGAATCGTGACGCTCCTTCCACCCCTTGGTCGCTCCATTCCAGATCCCTCTCAGGCGGAGACGCAAACAGTATGAAAAGCCTTGTCGTGTCCGCGCCGTACTTATCTAACATTTCCTCAAGGCTTACTATGTTCCCCTTTGACTTGGACATCTTGGCGCCGTCCTTCAAGACCATGCCTTGCGTAAGCAGGCGAGCAAAGGGTTCTTTAGTCTTGATGAGTCCGATATCAGAGAGAAACATAGTAAAGAACCTGGAATACATGAGATGCAAGATAGCATGCTCGACTCCGCCGGTGTATTGATCCACAGGCAACCAATAATTGGCTGTGTCAGGATCCCAGGGTCTATCGTCCGTCCTCGGACAGGTGAATCTAATGAAATACCACGATGAGCACATGAAAGTGTCCATCGTATCAGTTTCACGTCTTGCCGGACCTCCGCACTTCGGGCATGTGGTGTTAACGAACTCCGGTATGTCGTTCAGAGGAGACTGCCCGGTAGGTCTGAACTCCACATCCAGTGGAAGCTCAACCGGTAAATCTTCCTCAGGGACTCCCACGATTCCGCACGAATCACAGTACACGATCGGGATAGGAGCTCCCCAATATCTTTGCCTTGAAATCAACCAGTCCCGGAGTTTGTAATTGACAGTCCGTTTACCTATCCCGTGACTCTCCATGAATTCCGCAACTGCATTCTTACCCTTATCACTTGGCATCCCGTCAAATCCCGGTGAATTTGCCATTACCCCGGGCTCCTCGTATGCCTCATTAGTCTCGCATTGACAATGAGCTTGATCCGGCGGGACAATTACTACCTTAACGGGAAGACCATACTTCTTCGCAAATTCGAAGTCACGCATGTCATGGGCAGGAACTCCCATAACAGCTCCTGTGCCATAATGTGGCAATACATAGTTTGCGATCCACACAGGAACCTCCTGGCCTGACATGGGATTTGCCGCATATGCCCCAGTCGCTATCCCGATCTTCTCCGTAAGCTCGCTGGTTCTGTCTATCTCACTTACACGACTTACGCCCGCTATGAACTTCCTGATCTCTTGCTCCCTTGGAGAGCCTGATATGATTTTTTCGACAAGAGGGTGCTCAGGCGCAAGCACAAGGTAGGTGACACCGAAGATCGTATCATGCCTTGTGGTAAACACCGGGATGTCGTCACCTGTATCCTTCAATTTGAAGACGACCTCTACGCCTTCGCTCCTTCCAATCCAGTTCTTCTGCATTATCTTGACCTTTTCCGGCCAGCCTTCCAGTGTCTCAAGGTTCTCCAGGAGTCTGTCAGCATAATCAGTGATTTTGAAGAACCATTGTTCCAGCTCTTTCTTTGTGACCTCTGTATCACACCGCTCACAAAGCCCCTCCACAACCTGCTCATTGGCAAGGACAGTCTGACACTTGGGACACCAGTTCACTTGCGCCTTCTTTCTATATGCAAGCCCGTGTTTGAGCAGCTGTAAGAAGAGCCATTGGGTCCACTTGTAGTATCCCGGATGACATGACGCTACCTCTCTGCGCCAATCATAGCTTAGGCCCAAGCGCATAAACTGGCTGCGCATGTGTTGGATATTCCCACTTGTCCACTGAGACGGTTGGATGCCCCGCTCAATAGCTGCATTCTCAGCAGGAAGCCCGAAAGCGTCCCATCCCATGGGATGGAGCACACAGAAACCGTTCATCCTCCTGAACCTGGCAATTACATCTCCAATGGCATAGTTCCTTGTATGCCCCACATGGAGTCTGCCGGAGGGATAAGGGAACATCTCCAGCGCGTAATACTTCGGCTTGGTCTCATGTGGATTCACATGGTATATTCCTTCTTCTTCCCAAGCTGTCTGCCACTTGGACTCAAGTTCCCCAAAATCGTACTTGTTCTTCATGTGCAATCACCTTCTCACAAAGTAACAGTTGCCCTAGGATATGAAAATGATTCATAAACAAAGACCATCAAAGAACCACCGAAAAAAAGAAAAACCCCTCATCTCCAGGGACGAGAGGCTAATTCCCGCGGTACCACCCTTATTAGCAGAAAGAATTGAAAAAATGGTGGAGACGATGGGATTCGAACCCACGACCTCATGAATGCCATTCACGCGCTCTCCCAACTGAGCTACGTCCCCACATTCATCATCTGCTCGCTCATGCCACACGCATAACGTGCGCTACCCGTCGTAGGCTACTTCATACATCTTGATGTAATAACCCGGCATTTCACCTACGAGGCTCAAAGGCGAGTTCGGACCAAGCTCGGCACCTGCTTTCACCGACTGCAGGCTCTCTAAAAGCCTCCTGCCTTTCCTACTACTCCTTCTCATTGCCTTCCCGCATATTCACATGTGGATGACAGAACACATTGCGATTATAACAGACGTTTTCCTCAAAAGTCAAGTCGATGACTGAGAGTTCCCGCAAACCTGTCAATGCCGGGGCGATTCTTCTTCTGCCAACGGGCGGATTACCGGCGCGCCCCTGTACAATCGCTCCAGGTCATAGTATTCTCGTTCTCTGACGTGGAACACATGGACAATGGCATCCGCATAATCTAACACAATCCATCCTGCGTCGGAATTCCCATCTCTGCGAAGAGGGAGTGCGCCCATTTCCTTAATGTCGTATAGCACCCCGTCAGCTATGGCTCTTACATGCCTGTCCGATGTACCACTGGCTAACACCAAGTAATCAGCGATGATGGTCATACCTCGGACATCCAGGACGATTATGTCCTCTGCTTTGCGAGACCAAGCCGCTTTATAAGCAGCCTCAACTATGGATATCCCGTCTATATTATTCCGCCTCCTGAATTGTCAGTGATACTAGTATGTATCATGCCTCGGCCTTGCTTCGTTAACAATAAGGGGCCTCCCTTGAAATTCAGTGCCGTTCATAGCGTTTATGACGCGCTCAGCGTCGTCTTCCGCCACCTCTACAAATCCGAAGCCCCGTGACTTCTGAGTTACTCTATCTACGATTACTCTTGATCCTCTGACTTCCGCAACAGCCCCAAATACCTGAGTGAGTTCATCATCCGTCACTGACCAGGGTAGATTCCCTACGTAAAGGGTCTTTGTCACAATGAGTCACCTCCGCGTGATTATCAAAGGAAAACCAAGGTCAATGTTATGCCTTGGCTCCCTGTCCGCACATATGGATTTCAGATCGTGGCGCGACCCACTACACTTTGATCTAGGTCGCATTGATTCAAACACTCGCCGAATCCCCGATCAGTTCCTGTTTTACGAATACCTGGTACCCATCAAAGCCGGTAAGTCAAAATCGAGGCAGGAGGCCTTTTCAGTTAGCCCGGCAGTTACTGCCCTGTCCCTATGGCACCCAATTCTACCTCCAATTTCTACCGTTTCTATTATTATACCATCGAACCCTTTCATTGTAAACTACCCTACAGTCAGATCCAGGAATTCCGCAAGCGCCGTT
>DGZL01000053.1:0-17635 GCA_002398515.1 Firmicutes bacterium UBA4981 | reverse complement strand
TCTATGGCTTGCGGAATTCCTGCAGTCAGATCCAGGAATTCCGCACCATTCTCAATTTTTATATTTATGACTTGTTACCTTACCGGTAAAGCCCTGCCTTATGAACGTAGGTCTCTACATTCGAGGGCAAGAGATAACGGATTGGCTCACCCTGCTCTACTCTACGCCTGATATCAGTAGATGAAATGGCCAGGGCAGGGACTTCCACCATGTAGATACAATGAGTTGAATGTAACCTTGCTTCTTGAAGGCGCCTTTCCAGTTCACCTGTGGAGCAACCGGGACGTGTCGCCACAATAAAACCGCACTCCTTAAGAAGGTCCGTAGCGTCCTTCCATGTCAGTATCTCTATGGCAGCATCAGCCCCGGTGATAAAGAAAACTTCAGTTTCTGCGTCAAACTGTTCCTTGAAATACCTTACAGTATCGATGGCGTAAGAAGGTCCGGGCCTGTCCAGCTCTGTTCTGGACACCTCAAAATAGGGGTTTGTCACAGTCGCCATGACTGTCATCATGTACCTGTCCGTTCCTCCGGATATCTTTATCCCCTTCTTGTGGGGAGGAATCCCGGCAGGCACAAAAATCACCAAATCCAATGAAAACTCGGCTCTCGCGACTTCCGCAGTCACCAAGTGGCCATAGTGTATAGGATCGAAAGTCCCGCCCATTAGCCCTACTCTTCTGATACCTGATCTTTCGCAAGGCGTGCCGGCATCTCGCAACTGCAACGGATCCAACCTCCTATCCCACGGATCATATGGTCACCAATGATACGTTAGCACGGTTCTCGGCAGATTGCCGAAGATCTTTGCTTTAGAGGTCAAGCGCTTCAGCTATTGCTTCAAGGAGCTCTTTTACTCCTTCGCCCGTTACCGCAGAAATCGGGTACGTCTCTAGCCCAAGCTTGCTCAGGGCATCTCGAGTTTTTTCATAAGTCTCCTTAGCCTCAGGTAAATCCATTTTGTTGCCTGCTATTATTGTAGGACGCAAAGCAAGTTCAGGATTGTAGAGTTTCATCTCTTCATTCACAATCTCAAAATCTTTGATCGGCTCGTGCCCTTCACCTATACCTGCCATGTCCACAACGTGCACCAGGACTTTTGTGCGCTCTATGTGTCGCAAGAATTCATGTCCGAGACCGGATCCTGCGTGCGCCCCTTCAATAAGACCGGGTATATCCGCAGCAACGAAACTCCTACCGTCACCTAAGTCAACAACCCCGAGATAAGGTCGGATGGTAGTGAAAGGATAATCCGCGATTTTTGGCTTGGCAGCTGATATCCGCGAAAGAAGTGTTGACTTGCCTACATTCGGCAGCCCTACGAACCCCACGTCAGCCAGAAGCTTCAGTTCCAGATCAATCCAGCGCTCCTCACCAACACGTCCTGGCTTGGCAAAGCGCGGGGCCTGTCTTGTTGCCGTTGCGAACCTTGCATTACCTTTTCCGCCCTTACCGCCGACAGCCACGACAACAGCCTGTCCAGGGGAAACGAGGTCGGCGATAACCCCTCCTGAAGAGGAGTCGCATACCACCGTTCCCGGAGGGACCTCAATGATAATATCATTTCCATTTCTGCCGTGCCGGTTCTTCCCGCTGCCCGCCCGCCCGCCGGAAGCCTTGTAGTGCTTCCTGCGACGCAAATCCATCAGTGTATGTAACCTTGGAGAGACAGACACGATTACGCTACCGCCGTCCCCCCCGTCCCCGCCGTCAGGTCCGCCTGTTGGGACATACTTCTCTCGCCTGAAGCTTACACAGCCATTGCCGCCGCTTCCGGCCTCTACATAAATCCTTACACTGTCAACAAACATCAAAGCCCACCTCAAAGCGGCGCATCTCGGATCAAATAAGACAAGCAACCCCCGCAGGCAGACACAACCGGTGCCCCCGCGAGGGTTTCATATCTGAATCTCCAGGCAAATCAATATTCATGACCACAAACTTGATACCACCAAATACCCGCTAAACGCTTTCCATCGCTTCGGGGTAAACGCTTACTTGAGTCCCTTTCCGTCCGCGTCTCTCATATGAAACAAGTCCCTCTGCCTTAGCGTAAAGCGTATAGTCAGTACCCATTCCAACATTTAGACCAGGGTGAATCTTGGTGCCCCGCTGCCTTACCAATATGCTCCCGGCAGTAACGCGTTCACCCGCATACTCCTTAACTCCGAGGCGTTGAGCCTGAGAATCTCTACCGTTTCTCGAGCTGCCTCCACCTTTTTTCTTGGCCACTATCCTTCACCCCCTGCACCGTAAACCAGTGAAAACAGATCAAACTTCTATTTTTTCAATCTGAATCTCCGTATATGGCTGTCTGTGTCCGTAACGCTTTCTGTAGTTCTTCTTCGGCTTGTACTTGAATACCAGAATTTTCCTGCTCTTACCCTGTGCAAGCACTTTCGCTGACACGCGAGCGTCGGATAGCATCGGATTTCCGACCCTAACCTCATCACCGTCATGTACCAGCAGAACACTGTCGAACTCCAGAGTCTCTCCGGGTTCAAAGGGAAGCTTCTCGACTCTCAGAATGTCTCCTTCTTTTACCCTGTACTGTTTTCCGCCTGTCTCAATTATAGCGTACATAAATTCTCGTTCTCCTCTCGCTCTGTCTCGCCGAAACCAAGGCACATACACTGTCTGCATGTTTCTCTTTGCCCGTTTCGTGCGGCGGAGCGATAAATGCCCGCACGAAGGAGTTTACCACACCGGGATATATTATGTCAAACATGTCCGTCACCGGCTATCACCATGTTAGTTGAGCCATTAAGATCTACGGCTGATATCATATTCTTTTCGTCTTTTGCCTCGATAGGTTTTGCCTTAGCATAAGTTCTGAAAACCTTTCGGATTTCCACTAAGATTCTTTTCCCGATTAAACCCCCTGCTCCGTCAATGTCCAAAATATATCCGTCTATTCGGGTGATCCCATTTGCCGGATTTGAAGCATGTTGTTCTTTGATTTCCACCTCTATTACATCCCCTACACTGACAGGGACAGCCATTTTCCTTATTGCTTCCTGCTTCCCGGTGATGATTTCACCTATATCCTCCATATGGACATTGGGGTTGCCCTTGACATAGATGACTTTCGCTGTTTCCTGCTCAAGTCTTGAAAGGTTTCCTCCACCCTGCCCAATGAGAAGCGACGCCACATTAGGATGCAAAGTGACTAACATCGCCTCCTGGTCAGTCCTACCGGCAATCCGCTTCAGTGCCCGCTCAGTTCTGAACGCAAGAGTCTCCTCTGATAGTATTAACCCTCTTCCGTCACAATATGGACATGATCGTGTAAGAGCTTCCTGAAGCCCTGGCCTTGTTTTCTTGCGTGTCATTTCAAGAAGGCCAAGATGAGTAAAACCAAGGACCGTCGCCTTGGTCTTATCCTTCTTTAACTCTTCTTCAAGTTGTTTCGCAACTTGCTCCCGGGCATCTTCAGAATCCATGTCTATAAAATCAATGACGATTATCCCGCCGATGTTTCTAAGCCTTAAATGATGAGCTATGGCGCTGGCTGCTTCGAGATTGGTCTTGAGGACTGTATCTTGAAGGTTGATGGTGCCTGTATAACGGCCGGTATTCACATCAATACTTGTCAGGGCCTCAGTCTCATCAAAAACGATGTACCCCCCGCACGATAGCCATACCTTAGGACGTAGAGCCTTCTCAATCTCGTCTTCGATTCCGTAGGTCTCCAAAATCGGGGTTTCTTTGTCGTATAGCTTCAGTCTACTCCGTAACCTGGGTGACATTATGTTTATGATATCCTCGGCTTTCCCAAACTCATGCTCATCATCGATGATGAAAGCGTCAACATCATCAGACAGAAAATCTCTCATGATCCTGTAAATCAAATCGTAGTCTCGGTGCAGAAGACAAGGGGCAGATGCCCGCCGCGCCTTTTGCTTCACTCGACGCCAGAGCTTCACCAAAAACTTTATCTCAGAGCCAATTTCACCTTCGTCCTTACCTTCAGCCGCAGTACGGACAATGACTCCGTACCCCCGAGGTTTAGCTTTGCCCGCAGCCTTCTTTAACCGAGTCCTCTCCTCGTCATCAGTAATACGCCTGCTTACTCCTACATAATCTACGGTAGGCATAAGCACCACATTCCTGCCGGGAAGAGTTACCTGGGTCACTACCCTTGCGCCTTTTGTGCCTATGGGCTCCTTGGTTGCCTGAACAATGATATCTTGGTTTTCCTTGAGAATGTCCCTGATTGAAAGGGCTTTTAAATCCTCTATGTCTAGGTCGTCAAAATGCCCTTCCCTGGCCTTGAGCGCATCGTCCACGTAAAGGAAAGCATTTCGCTCAAGCCCGATATTGACAAAAGCAGCCTGCATACCTGGCAAAACATTCTCAACTCTACCTTTATATATATTACCGACGTGTCTTTGATGAGCAGATCTCTCAATGTACACTTCCACAAGTCTACCGTTTTCTATAACCGCTGCCCGGGTCTCACCCGGCCCAGTACTAACAACAATCTCCTTGGACATTCGTCCTCACTCCTCAAATAAGTCCCCAGTGGGGAGAATACCGAACATTACGACTATGAACTCGTTTACCAGGGCAGGCATAGTTTGCCGTCGCGAAACGTATAAAGTCCCTCTCGGGTAATATCCATGAAAACGCCGCCGTTTTCAATTCCCCCGGATTCCAGGATAACCTCGGCCAAATCAAATGGTCTGACATTCCCTTGCGAGCCTGAGGCAACAGTAGCATAAACTGACACAAGGGAGTTATGTGCCTCTACACGCATTTCATAAATCAGCGGACGAAGATCAAGTCTACGAATACCTTTAGGCGTGACGCGCTCAACCGGAATGGAATCCCTCTCTAAAATCGTGTCGATGGTCGTCAAAACGCAGTTTAACCGCACTTCCGTCTCACCATGCAACTCCAGTCTATACGATGCAGCCTGGATAATGGCGGACAGGGCGGGGGTGTTCGGAGGAAGCATCCGCGAAGATGTGACCCTCATCCCCGCAGGCGAAAACTGATTCAGCCTTAGAGACGCCTCATTTACATCCACCGATTCTTTCAGCAGAATATCAGCAAACTCTGAATTACTGGATACTCCTACAGGCAAGGCAGGAGAAAATGACATCCGCGGACGGGGATTGAATCCACCAGATAACGCAATGGGTAATTCGGCTCGCCTCACCGATCTCTCTATAGTCCTAACAAAATCCAGATGGGACATGTATTTGGTCACACCGGTCTTGGTTATCCGGATTCTCCAAGTACAAGTCGGCACTTGACAGTCATGTAGGGGCTCTCCCATAGCTGTCATTCTGATACCTCCTTCCAGGCCCCGGACATGACTTTTGGCGAGACTTCAAGATTTCCGCAGACTCCACAGTCAGAACACAGCCCAGAGCGGCAGTCAGGTGTCAATACACCGGATAATGCCCGTTCTGCTTCTTGTGTTAAGAATTCCTTGGACACCCCGCAGCTTATGTGGTCCCATGGTAGTATATCGCCATACTCCCACTTAGTGTTCCCGTAGAACTCAGGCGAGATATCAGCACACCTAAACCCCGGCATCCACTTATCAAAATCGAATTCGCTGTCCCATGCATCAAACTTGCATCCCCTTCGGTAAGCAGCTTCAATCACCGGTCCCAGCCTTCTTGAGCCTCGGGATAGAACTACCTCTAAGAAGCTGGTGTCGACATCATGCCACCTAAGTTTCAGCCCCTTGCCTCGAAGGTGCTTCTTTAGATATGCCTGTCTTCGTACCAACTCTTCCCTTGGCAATTGCGGTTGCCATTGAAAAGGCGTGTGAGCTTTCGGCACAAAAGATGCGACACTTACAGTAACTTCAGGCGCCTTTCTTACGCCTGCCTGCCTGAGCTCACGCCTACCGCACGCCAGTGTTTCTTTTGCCATGTCGACGATTCCCTTTAAGTCGTCTTCTGTCTCAGTAGGTAAGCCTATCATGAAGTACAGCTTCAGGCTATGCCACCCTTCAGAAAACGCAGCAGTTGCAGCATGGATGAGATCGTCATGAGTCACGCCTTTGTTGATTACGTTTCTGAGTCTCTGTGTGCCTGCCTCAGGCGCAAATGTCAGACCTGTCCTCCGTCCCTTTTGCACTTCTTTGGCAAGATCTACAGAAAACGAATCAACGCGAAGGGACGGGAGACTCACAGAAATCCCCATGTCTCGGTGTTTATCCAAGAGACTACTGCAAACGTCACGCACATGGGAATAATCCGCGCTTGACAGCGACATAAGGGAAATCTCATCATAGCCTGTATTTTTCAAAATAGCTTCCGCAAGTTCCAACACCTTATCGGGGGCCCTTTCCCTGACCGGCCTGTACACCATCCCTGCCTGGCAAAACCGGCATCCCCTTGCGCACCCGCGAAACACTTCGAGAACAGCTCGGTCGTGGACAATCTCTGTTAAGGGTGTTACCACCCTTGCAGGATACTCAGCCTGATTCAGATCTCTTACGACTCTCTTCTTGACAGGGTACGATGCAGCAGGGTTCGTAGGCTCGATTTCCTTGATCCTTCCATCTGAAAAGTATGACACTCGATAGAATGAAGGCACATAAACACCGGATATCCCGGCTAAGTTTTGAAGCAGCTCAAGACGGGACATGCCCTTTGCCTTCGCATCCTTATACACATCCACTATTTCCTCTATAGCGTCTTCCCCTTCACCTATCAGAATAGCGTCTATGAAATCAGCCATCGGTTCCGGGTTGTACACACTCGGCCCGCCTGCAATTATCAGCGGTTCATCTTCGCCCCTGTCAGATGTGAGTATCGGTATCCCTGCAAGATCCAGCATAGCCAAGACATTAGTGTAGGAAAGCTCGTATTGAAGGCTGAAACCGAGGATATCAAAGTCTCCGGCAGGAACACAGGATTCCAAGGAGTACAAAGGAATACCGGAACTCCTCATAGCGCCATACATGTCAATCCACGGCATGAACGTCCTTTCACAGACAACGTCGTCTCGCCTGTTCAGAATTGAATAAAGAATCCTCAGCCCGAGATGGGACATGCCAATCTCATACGTATCAGGAAAGGCAAGAAGCACCTTTACATCGACATCGTTATGCCTCTTTCTCGTGGCATTCCATTCACCGCCAACGTAACGTATAGGCTTCTCGACATTCATGAGGATCTTTTCAAGTAACCGCGAATCTATCTCCATTATGAGCAATACCTTCTTCTTGGCCGGATGTGTCCCCTAATACTCTAGTATCTCTGGTCGTCACTGGGTTCATTTGCTATTTTATCAAATTTCCGTTGTCTTCGCCATGAAAACACGAAGTCTCGTCATCTCACTATGCGACCAATAGGGATCCTCGGTCCGTACCTGCCCATTCCTTCCAAGACAGCAACCTCAGTGACAAATCCCAGTATGTTTAAGCTACCGTCGAGAACCATCACAATACTGACTTTCCCAGGCGGGAACTTTCTTACTACTTCCACCAAAGGGGTTTGCTCGTATGAGGCAATAACCTCTGCACACATACATCCGTCCTTTATCAATCTCTCCTTCTTTCGTAGGCTGTCTTGGATGCGCATGTACAATACTTCTTCAGATTCCCTTGATGCAGCAAACATGAGAAACCCTCCGAGGGACGGAAGGAAAATGTTACCTTCTCCTGCAAAAACCAAGTAGACGCCAAGGATTAGCATGACAAAGCCCATTATCCGTCCTATGTTTACTGCAACCGCTGTCGCCCTGGCCACACCGATGCTATGGCTTAAGACCGCCCTTATCACACGGCCGCCGTCAAGGGGAATGGCGGGGAGAAGATTGAACAATCCCATGGCAAGGTTAAGCTCAAAGACGAACTTCCCGAAACCGGGAGGAAGCATTTCCCTGCGCAGGAGGGTAAAAACAAGACCGGCACAAATGAGATTGTGGATTGGCCCTGCCAGAGCTATTGCTATTTCCGACCCCGGGGTTCCGCAAAACGCCTTATCAAACTGCACAACTCCGCCAAAAGGCAAGAGTTCAAGCCTCTCGACCCTCCACCCCAGTCCTCCTGCAACCACTACATGGGCCAATTCGTGAAGAATCACTACCAAGAAGGCGAACATCGTCTCCGGGAAAAGGCCTACTGAAGCATACATAAGCAGCATAAGCACAAAAAACGGGTTGATGTGAATATCTACTCCATGCGTCTTGAGAATTCTCACAACCTATCCCTACCCGCCCCCTCTAGCGCATAGGCCGTTCGGCCTTTCCCCTCTCTTCGTTGATAGGTTCCGCCCGGTCTTTCATGTACAAAGTCTCTGAATAGCCGGTTTGCGGCCCTCTAGAGTAGGAGAAGAGATCGGTTATGACAGCTTTAACTCTAACGAAATCAATACTTTCTGTAAGTGTTGCATACAAATGTGGCTTAATCCTGCCCGAAAGCCCAGGGCTCCAATGGAACATGCCTATGACACAACAGTAAATGAACAGGGCAGCCAATGCCCTTAGAAAGAACCTTCCCGGCACAGCGGTTTCCCCCTCCGAAGCAAAGCAGTGTTGTACCTATCGTTATCAATATATTGACCGTCCATGTCAGCTATGCGTTTTGCCTAACTCTATAAAGGGGATCCGGGGAGTTCAGAAAAAACCGGCAGACCAAGAATCAGAGCAATCCCGCGCTAGAAAAGGATCTTCTGGCGTCTCATATTGATATTGAGGACAAAACCTATGGCAATGAGGTTTGCCATGAGAGAGCTGCCTCCGTAGCTTAGGAAAGGAAGGGGAATGCCTGTCACAGGCATCAGGCTCATTGTCATGCCGATGTTGATTAGAACATGGATAAGAATCATTGACGCAATCCCTGTTGCAACCAATTGACCGAAAGAGTCTTTGGCTGCTGAGGCTGCCTGAAGGCATCTCCAGAGAATCACTGCGTAAATAGCTAATACTGCAACACCTCCCAAGAAACCGAGCTCCTCTCCGATTACGGAAAAAATGAAATCTGTGTGGTGAGCAGGAAGGAAATTCAGTCTTACTTGAGTGCTTCTGAAGAACCCTTTCCCGAAGAAACCTCCGGAACCGATGGCAATGGTAGACTGAATCACGTTATAGCCTGTGCCGGTGGGATCAGCGTAAGGGTTGATAAATGTCAGAATACGAGCGCGCTGGTAGTCTTTCAAACCCAGAAAGAACACTGCAGGTGAGACTAAAGCTCCAATAGCCGCTATGGACATTAAGTCCTTGAGTCGCATGCCTGCCACAAACAATATGGTCATGGTAATACCTACAGACACTATGGCAGTCCCAAGGTCATTCTGAAGCAGAACCAGCCCTGTAGGTAAAGCTACATGAATAAACGCTATTACCAGATCACGTCTGGAATTCATGTCAGCATCTGCAAGGTAGTTAGACAGGGTTAGAATGACAGCGATTTTTGCCGGTTCCGAAGGCTGCAAAACAACCGGCCCAATCTTAAGCCATCTTTCGGCGCCTGAAACACGTCTCCCGACAAGAAGCACCAGAACGAGAATGGCGATGTTTCCCCAATAAAAGAAATGATGAGCGCGTCTCACCAAATTATAGTCAATTGAAAGGATTACTACGATACATGCAATCCCAGCCAAAAAGGCAACCAGCTGTCGCTTAAAATGAGCAAAAGGGTCATCCGGCTGCCCATGCCCTACCCCGCCGTATGTTGCGCTGTACACAACGGCAAGCCCAATACCGCACATGACCAACACTGCAGTTATCAGCACGAAATCCAGATTCCTGAGAAGACGCCTGTCAAGGATCAACCCATATTACCTCTACGTTTTGAAGAATAGGGGTTTCGCTTGGCCCCAATCACCGGCACACTGGCAACGAGGGCGAGAGTCCGATCTTGCGAATCGAACCTGACGTTCATACCAGCCTCATCTATCTCTACATACTTAGCACATGCGCTTGCCAAATCCCGCCTCAGCTTCTCAAACATCTGAGGGGAGATATCGACTCGGTCGTGCGTCAATACAAGCTTCAAACGCTCCTTAGCAAGGTCTTTACTTCTCGGCTTGTCTTTCTTGCCCAGGATCCAAGACACAAACTCAAACACCACATGTCGCCTCCTGAAATCATCTCGCTGCGCCGAGGAATCGTTTGATTCTCCCCCAGAAACTCGGGGCTTCCATCGAGAGAAACGGCACATCCTCTCCTTCAATGCGCGCTGCAATCCGCCGGAATGCTTCGCCCGCTCTGGATGCCCCGTCTAAGACTGCGGGTTCACCCCTGTTTGTGGACGTAATCACAGTCTCGTCGTCCGGGACTACACCAACAAGGTCTATGGCGAGAATATCTATGACATCTTCGATATCCAGCATATCACCGCGCTTCACCATATCCGGACGAAGCCTGTTGATGACGAGCTTGGGTTGTTCGATACCTTCAGCCTCTAGGAGCCCTACAATTCGATCTGCGTCTCTTACCGCCGATACTTCAGGCGTAGTTATTATCACTGCTGCATTCGCACCGGCTATGGCGTTCTTGAATCCTCTTTCTATTCCTGCAGGACAGTCAAGTATGACATAGTCGAATTCGCCTGCAAGTTCGCCTGTGAGTTCCTTCATTTGATCAGGCGCAATAGCGTCCTTATCTTTCGATTGAGCTGCAGGCAGGAGGAAGAGTGTCTGAACCCTCTTATCTCTGATAAGAGCCTGTCTCAGCCTGCATCTTCCTTCCATTGCATGGATAATATCAAACACTATCCTGTTTTCCAGACCTAACACTATGTCGAGATTACGTAGTCCGATATCTGCGTCAACCAGGGCCACCTTTTTGCCACGGACGGCAAGGGCGCAACCGATGTTAGCAACTGCTGTCGTCTTACCGACACCGCCCTTACCGGAGGTGACCACCATCACCTTCCCATTCATGTAGGTTCCTCCTCCAGTTCAGGTTTCCATCCGGAATAGGCCTCGATTACAATGCGTTCATTTTTGATCCTTGCAACCTCAGGACCACTGGGCGTCTTATGTTCATCGTCAGGTGAACGCGCAATAAAGTCAGCGATTCTGAGTTGAGTAGGCATGAATCTTAAGGCTACAACTACAGCTCGCCTATTGTCAGGTGTACCTGCATGGGCAACTCCGCGCAGAGAGCCGACTATTATAATATTTCCCCCTGCTACCACCTCAGCGCCGGGGTTCACATCTCCCAGCAATACTACGTTCCCTGAGTGTGTAACACGCTGGCCGGAACGTAAAGTCCTCCCCACCAGCATTGCCTGCTCCGTGGGAATGTGAGAGCGCCTATGTTCCCGAGCCGCGCTCCTCTGGCCACTATATCTTCCCCGAGGTTCGCCTTTCCTTTTCTGTCTGCCCTTACCCTGCTCTCCGACGACGGCAGAGATGCTATTCCCTACTCCTCCCGCTACTCGAGAAACGGATATCCCAAAGGATTCAATTATGTTGACCAATTCCCTGACGTCATCTTCCGCGAGAGCAAGCTCTCCTATGTCGAGAATCCCGCGAGTAGCTCCGGCAAAAAACCCGTCAGTGCTCTCGAGCTTGCCTGCGAGCTTACCCTTAAGCCTGACAAAATCCTCGTCATGAGGGAGAATTATCCAAATCCCATGGCCTGTCCCTTTAAAAATGACGTCTTCAGTCTTCATATCAGTGTAAGTAATCCTCCAAAATTAAGAAAATGCACTCATTTCACTTATGATGAATTCACCGAGGGTTATCGAAATTCCTGCCTACTCCGACTCTTCATAGGAAATTCCGAAATACTCCTCAAGTACCTGCCTTGCCACAGGTGCAGCATATGCAGCACCGCTGGAGCCGTGCTCTATCATTACGAGGACCACTATTTCGGGTTCCTCAAGAGGCGCATAGCATGCGAACCAAGCATGGCTCGGGCCCTGGGGATTTTGGGCAGTCCCTGTCTTCCCTGCCACTCGTAGGGGAAATCCTATGAATGCGCCTTGCGCAGTGCCTTCAGAGACAACACTCTGAAGGCCCTCATCCAGGATGCCCCATGACTGAGTAGACATGGAAATATTACTCACTACAGTCGGTTGAAACTCCTTGACCACTCTCCCGTCAGAATCAAGTACGGTTTTCACTATCATAGGCCGGCGCAGAATGCCTCTTTGGGCAATAGCCGAATATACATTTGCAAGCTGTAGCGGTGTGACCAGCAAGGCCCCTTGTCCGATGGCAACATCCAGAGTTTCTATGGGATACCATGTCCGGTCATACCCTTTGAAGTTCTTCATCTTCCACTCCCTGTCAGGAACGAGACCTGCCTGATCCTTGGGAAACATGACTATTCCCGTAGACTGCCCAAGACCGAATCTTCTTGCAACCTTTGCCAAATCGTCAATTCCTACGCGTCTTCCAAGCTCATAGAATACGATATTGCAGGACTCACTGATCCCGCCTATGATATTGAGATTGCCGTGGCTCCTGCCACGCTCTACGGTCCAACATGCCTTGCCGGAGGCGGAATCCCTGCCTGCACAGAAAAACCTGGTGCCAAGGTCTACCTTGCCTTGTTCAAGAGCGGCCAAGACAGTTATAACCTTAAAAGTAGAACCCGGCGCATACGTGTGGCTTATTGCCCTATTAGGTTGTGGGCTGGGAGAAGACGTGAGAAACTCTAGGTCCTTTGAAGAAAGCTCACCTACAAACATGTTAGGATCATACGAGGGCTTGCTCGCCATCGCAAGAATTTCTCCTGTACGCGGATCCATTGCAATAACGACCCCCGCCTGCGCTTTGCTTGTCTTCTCAGACTTAGAAAGCGCATCAAGTTGAGCTTCAAGGGCTTCTTCAGCTGCAATTTGAATCTTACTGTCAATACTCAACTCTACATCGTAACCTGATACAGGCGCCATACTACCAAGGACTCTGATAGGCTGTGACAAGCTGTTGACCTCTACTTGCTCTCCGCCGTCCGTTCCCCTGAGATACTCCTCGAAGGCCTTCTCAATCCCTACCTTACCTATCAGATCCCCGAGCTTGTATCCTTCACCTTTATGCGTCTTCAGCTCCTCTGCGTCAATTTCCCTTGTATACCCTATGATATGACTTGCAATATCACCCAGAACATAGTTTCTGACAGGCACCTCTTCAATGATAACACCGGGAAATTCTGTTCGTCGCTCACCTATGGTAACAACTACATCCGGATCTACGTCCGCCTTAATCCTAATAGGTTCGAACGGGCGCCTCGGAGTGGAAAGCTTCTGCTCTATAGCTTCAGGAGTCAATCCCAAGACTCCGCTGAGCCAGGCTATAGTCCCCTCCCTATTTGACAGATCCTGAGGGACAACGGACACACAAAACGCAAGCCTGTTCGAAGCAAGCGCAATGTCGTTCCTATCCAGTATTTTACCCCTTGGGGCTGCAACAGGAATCACTCGTACTCGATTCCCCAAGGATAAAGCTTCATATACACTGCCCTGTACTATCTGCAAGTACCAAAGACGAGAAGCCAGGACCAGAATCACTGCCATGACTAAGTATCCCAGGTACTTGAGCCTTACCTGAGCAGGTGACAAAGATACCATATTCTCCTCCAATGCTTATATACAAAAGGCGGATTTGATACGTTTACGTAATAGATCAGGGTTGTAATGACTTACGACGCTCTGAAACATAGCTGACATATGCATCTACGCTACAGGTTATGCGCATCACGAGAGGTGACAGAAGAGCTGAATATACTGCTTGAAAAACCACTGCGCTTAGCGCTACCCGGTATGATTCAAAAGGCACACCAAAAGAAGCCAGCAAGAATACTTGGAGGCATCCGCCGACAAATCCGGTGACAAATACAAGCATCATTGGGACAAGCACCCACTCTTGGAATACCTTTTGGTAAGCGGCGCCTGCCAAATATGCAATTGCCAAGCGAACAAGGGCGAATAATCCTAGAAATTGCCCGGATGACACGTCTTCCATAAGGCCCGCCACAACCGCCACAAAGAGCCCGACCTGCCTACCGTTTAGCATACTCACGAGCGCTACGAGGCTTCCGATAATGTCAGGCCCGATACCACCAATGGAAATGTAGGGAATGACAGTAGTCTCAAAAGCTACCATCAATGCGGACAAAATAGCTAAGGCCCAGTATCTCATGGCTCATGGGCCTCCTCGCCAAGTGTAGGCATGTCAGACGATGACGATGGTTCCAAGATGACAAGGGCTTCTTCCAATCGCGCAAAATCCGCAGCCGGCTTGAGACGCGCGGCAGATCCCACCCCGTACTTCCCTGGAATAAGCTCCACAATCTCACCAATTATGAGGCCTTTGGGGTAGATTCCACCCAGCCCGGAAGATAGGACCTTGTCTCCCACCATAAGGTCAGACTCCATTGTCAGACATTTCACAAGACACATGCCTGGAGCTCCCGGGTCGCCCTCAACAAGAACCAAAGAGCGATTACGCTGCACAACACCGCCTACAGCAGATCGAGGATCAATAATCAGAAGCGCGTTCGCAGTATTTCGAGATGTCGTAACTACCCGTCCCAGAAGGCCTTCGCAAGATACGACAGCCATATCTTTCCGGACACCATGACCTGTCCCCTTATTTACAGTCACTGTATTGAGCCAATTGCCCGGATCTCTGGCAATAACCTCAGAGGCTAACGTCTTATGGGGTATACTCTCCTCAAAGTTCAAAAGCTTCCTGAGTCTGATGTTTTCAAGCCTCTGCTCTTCAAGGTATACGTTTTCAGTTGTAAGCGCAGCTACTTCCCTCTTCAGAAGGTGGTTTTCGCGTACGGAAAACCTCAAGCTCGCCAGGTTCCTGCCAACGGTGTTCACCCAACTGACTACACGAAACAGACCTGTCTGTACAGGCGCCAAGATTTCGCGAACGACATACTCCACCGGTGTCAGCCGATCTCGTTCGCCTGAAGTTATGTAAATGGTAGCCATCAAAGCCAGCGCTGCTAGCGCCAGGAGTACCGCGTAAGTCTTTCGTTTGGATTCATGTTGCACAAACAAGCCACCCCTGCTCGGCTGTTTTCCCTAGCCCACCCTGGAAGAACTGGTAAGCAATCGCCTGAATTTCCGAAAATCCTCAAGTGCCATCCCTGCTCCGCGCACAACACAAGTAAGCGGATCATCAGCTCGGACTACAGGTATTCCCGTCACCTCTTGAAGCACAAAGTCAAGACCCTCGATGAGAGATGCGCCCCCTGACAACACTATGCCTTTGTCAATTATATCAGCTGCGAGTTCAGGAGGAGTCTTTTCCAGAGTCTGCTTTACTCCTTCGATTATCTCAGCAAGCGGGTCTTTAAGTGCTTGCTCAATTTCACCGGATGAGACTTGTACAGCCTTCGGCAAGCCTGTAACCATATCTCTTCCTTTGACCTCCATTAATTCCTCGGGGTCACTGCACGAAGCTGCGCCTATACTCTTTTTCACGTTTTCAGCGGTCTTTGACCCGATGACAACATTATGGGTCTTTTTTACATACTGCATTATGGCATCATCCATCTCATCCCCGGCAACACGAATAGATCTTGACACAACTATACCGCCTAATGAAATCACGGCGATTTCCGTTGTTCCTCCACCGATATCCACGATCATATTGCCTGACGGTAGGAACACAGGCAACCCTGCACCTATGGCCGCAGCAAGCGGCTCTTCAATAACATACGCCTCTCTTGCCCCTGCCTGTAATGCAGCGTCCACCACTGCTCTTTTCTCAACTTCGGTGACACCTGAAGGCACCCCGATAATGACTCTGGGGCGCACAAGTCCTCTCCCGTTGTGAGCTTTGACAACAAAGTGGCGCAACATCATCTCCGTCATGTCAAAGTCAGCTATTACGCCATCCCTAAGCGGGCGAATGACATTTATGTTACCCGGAGTCTTCCCCACCATTCGATTAGCTTCTTCTCCTGCCTGAAGCAGGCTTCCTGAATCTCTGCGAATCGCAACAACGGAAGGCTCTCTGAGTACCACACCCGCTCCCTTTATGTAAACTAAGGAATTCGCAGTCCCCAGATCAATGGCAAGGTCCCTGGAAAACAGCGCAAGAATTGGGTCAAGAAACATGCTACTTATTCTCCTTTCTTTATGCGTCAAGCTCAAGGCTGCCAGGCTCCGGGGACTCCCAGTCCATTGAAGCGATCATTTGACGTCCAACCGGCCCTCCATCCATCAAGCCGAGTTCTTTCAGACTCTGATATCTGTTGTCTCCGACAATTATGTGGTCGAGGACTTCAATGCCGAGGATCATTCCACAACTCGCCAGCCGACGCGTGATAGCGATATCGGCATCGCTGGGAGTAGGGTCACCGCTGGGGTGATTATGAGCAAGAATCACTCGAGCGCAATTCCTTCTCACGCATTCCTTAAAAACCTCCCTGGGATGGGCAAGAGAACTGTCCAGGCAACCGATGGAAATGGTAACCACGTCTTCCACTTTGTTCTTTGCGTTCAGGATTACTACTCTGAAATGTTCCCTGTCCAGATAGCGCATGTCTCCAATTATCAGCTGCGCCACATCACGAGGCCCGTTTATCTGAACGAGATCCTCAGGCTCAAGCATAAAAGCCCTTCTGCCCAGTTCTATTGCAGCCTTGATCTGGACTGCTTTTGCAGGCCCAATCCCCTTCTGAGTCGCTAGATCCTGAGTAGAAACAGAAGCTATGCCACGGACACCGCCGAATGTCTGTAAGACGGAAGTGGCGAGCGATAAAGCGGATTGCCCGCGGACTCCGGTACGCACGATAATTGATATGAGTTCCGCTGAAGAAAGGGCAGAGGGGCCTACGCGGAGAAGGCGCTCTCTTGGTCTTTCATTGACAGGCATCTGTTTGATGGTGGAAGATACCTTCTCCTTGGGTTTTCCCGGCAAGCCTCGTCACCTCCTGAATAGCTCGTCGTAGATATTAATCCCAATATCATAGAATATATTTACCAGTTTTGCCAAAGGAAGGCCGACTACATTGAAATAGCAGCCCTCTATGCTTTCTATGAAGACTCCCCCCCTCCCCTGTATAGCGTAAGCCCCTGCTTTACCCAACGGCTCACCGCTTTCGACATAAGCCTTAATCGCTCGAGGGGAGAGTTCTTTCATCCGCACTCCGGTGACCTCATGGGATGAACAGCTTGCGCCTGTATATGTATCCAGCACGGTCACGCCGGTCACAACGTGATGCCAACAGCCTGACAAGAGGCTTAACATTCCAAAAGCTGCATCTTCATTCTCCGGTTTTCCCAGAATCTCCTCTTCCAGAACAACAACAGTATCAGCGGCTATTATCACTTTGTCAGTCAAGGATCCGGCTACATGCTGAGCTTTCGCCTGAGAGAGAGATACTGCCTTGTCTATAGGGCCTTCGGAATCAATATCGTCTTCCCGGATTCTGCTGGGCAATACTTCAAATCTGAGGCCGATCTGTCTTAGTAAGGCAGCTCGAGCAGGTGAAGCAGAAGCCAGCACAAATCCGGGCATCCTCCGGCCTGTGCCATGGAAATTCATTACAATTGCCTCCTGCAAGTCATCCCGGAGAACATACAGCCTGTATGTCTACGCCTAAGTATGAGTTCATTAGTTTTCGCTCGCTTTCCGAGGTCTTGGGTGGCCCCGCACGGTACGTACGTTTTCTGAGGCCGGTGATTGGAACGAGGGGCGTCAAAATTCGGCCACTAGCCTACGGGCCGGATTTTGTCAAGGCAACC
>DGZL01000052.1:755-24124 GCA_002398515.1 Firmicutes bacterium UBA4981 | reverse complement strand
AATATGCCTACCGGAATTCAATCGGGTATAGCTGCACTTCAGCAAATAGACCCATCCATTGAAGAAGCTTCGTGTGACCTTGGAGCAGACAGCGGAACTACTTTCAGAAAGATTACCTTGCCGCTGATTGCGCCTGCTTTCTTCTCCGGATTGGTCTTTAGCTTTGTCAGGTGCGTGACGGCCATCAGCGCAATTGTGTTTGTGGTATCAGGTCGGTGGAAACTCATCACCGTTGCCGTGCTGGGATCCGTCGAGAACTCCGATCTTGCTTAGGCAGCTGCTTTCTGTGTTGTTATCATAGCCATGGTGCTGGCTGCAATAGGAATTATCAATCTCCTAGTGTATCAGCCCTGGAGACGCGGGGCACAGAGACTTCCGAAAGAATCGGTTATTTCAGGGGGGACAGAGCCATGGATTGGTACAGCGTAGAGCTAATAGACGTTGTGAAGATCTTCGGACATAGAGATACCGACTCAGACTGTACTGTAGCAGTAGACAGAATTTCACTCCAACTCATCCAAGGCGAACTCCTCACACTGCTAGGCCCGTCAGGATGCGGCAAGACGACGACTCTGCGTATGGTAGGAGGATTCGAGACGCCTAGCTCGGGTAGGATCTTATTGGACGGTAAGGTAATAAACGATGTCCCGCCGCATAGACGTGATACTGCCATGGTTTTTCAGAGCTATGCCTTGTTTCCCCACCTTACAGTATTCGAAAACGTGGCGTACGGACTTCGCATGCGAAAAATGGATATCAGCTCGATTACCGCAAAGGCGCGTCATGCCCTTAGCCTGGTGGGTCCTCATCCTTGATGAACCCACTTCCGCATTGTCAGTGCATGAAACAAACAAAGTCCTAAGTTACATTAATGAAGCCAGAAACAGAGGCCTCTCTGTTATCTTCATAACTCATAACCTATACCACGTGTATCCCGTAGCTGATAAGATCATAGTGCTGGAACACGGAAGAAAAGTCGGAGACTTCCGCAAAGAAGAGACTAGCGTCGAGGAACTCATGGACATAATTGTCCACGGTATTGAAGGCGATAGAAGAGCCAAAAAGGAGGCAATCCAAGAGTAATCCC
Organism: Firmicutes bacterium UBA4981; assembly: GCA_002398515.1. GTDB lineage: Bacteria > Bacillota > SHA-98 > UBA4971 > UBA4971 > UBA4971. The sequence continues at coordinate 23,037 of DGZL01000052.1, read as the reverse complement.
GCTACATGTCAGGCGGGATTATTCAGTTTAGCCTATAGTTACTCTCTGTCGTGCATCTCTCCGGAACCTGCAAATCGTATGATATGCCTAAGATGACATGATGTAGTATAATGGTGTTGCATTTCCCTGTAATCAACAAAGCGATATGAGGTGTTTGGATATGCCAACATTCACTGTAGGATTTGGAGATAATACCATTGAAATTCAGTTGCCTTGCGGAACTCACTGTCTTGAAATGTCAAAACCTACACCGATTACCAGACCTAAAGACGCAGTTCTTGAAGGCATACATAACCCTATCGGATCACCCGGACTTGCCCAGATCATCAATGGCAAAGGGAAATCCGCCCGAGAATTGACGGTGGCAATAGTAATATCGGATAATACAAGGCCTGTGCCGTATACCGGGGATTCGGGAATCCTCGCTCCAATAATCGATGAGCTTATCAAACTTGGAGTAAGACCTGAGTTCATCACAATTATTGTGGCTACAGGCACACATAGAGAGCTTTCAGAAGATGAACTTGCGACCATGCTCGACCCTTCTGTATTTGACAGGCGAATAAGGGTTGTGTGCCATGATTGCAGGGATGAATCTAATCTCCGGTTTCTAGGCGTCACCTCACGGGGAACGAAGGTATTCATAAACAAGTTATATGTTGAGTCTGACGTAAAGATCCTCACCGGCCTTGTTGAAAGCCATTTCATGGCAGGCGCCTCAGGAGGCAGAAAGGCGGTTTGCCCCGGCCTCATAGGAGAGGATAGCACCCACATATTCCACGGGCCGGAGTTTCTGTCGTCGCCTAACTCTGCTGACCTGGTCTTAGAGGGAAATCCTTGTCATGAGGAATCCCTTGAGGTCGCTAAGATGGCCGGGGTGGATTTCATTGTCAATGTCACCCTAGATAACGAATTCAGGCTTACAGGAGTCTACGCCGGAGATCTCGAAGCTGCGCACATGAAAGCTGTAGAGCGAATACGGGAATATGTGACTATACCATTGCACGAGACATACGACATTGTTGTAACCCATGCCGGATTTGTCGGAATCAATCACTACCAAGCAGGTAAGGCCGGGGTAGTATCCATACCTACCCTTAAGCCCGGGGCGAGATTGATAATGGCTGCCAACACCGTAGACAAAGATCCCGTAGGAAGCGCTTACTATCGCACTCTTATTCACCTACTGACACTAAACGGAGCAAAGGATTACATGCGCCTGATAACAAGCAAAGACTGGAACTTCATTCCTGAGCAATGGCAGGTTCAGATGTGGTCAAGAGTATTCTCCAGAATCCCTACGGAGAACTTCACATTTTGCGCGCCGCATATTTCACAAAAAGACGCGCAGATTCTGCCGGGTATTGATGGAAACATGCTTCTGCCGGCGAGTCGCCGTTATTCACGGAATCTTGATGACGCAAAAGACATGGTGGAACTTGCTGTGGCCAAGGCAATGAGAGAGTACAAAGAGACAGGAGTCGAACCATCTGTCGCGTTCCTAAAAGACGGTCCTTACGCTGTCCCTGTCCCGGTCAAGCCCTAGAGATGGAGGGATCGCTATGCAATATCGAAAGTTAGGCAAGTCGGGCCTCAGTGTCTCAGCCTTGGGATTTGGCTGTATGAGACTGCCTGTATCCGAATGTGGCAACTCCGGAGTCAATACAGACGAAGCTTCTCGTATAATACGATATGCTATCGACAATGGTGTAAACTATATAGACACTGCTTATAACTATCATAGTCGCCAAGGAGAGAATGCTGTAGGTAAGGCTTTGGCAGACGGATACCGCGAAAAAGTATTCCTTACTACTAAGTGCCCTGTTTGGCTCATGGAGTCTCCCGATGATTTTGATAAGTACCTATCTGAACAAATGGACAAACTTGCCACTGACTACGTAGACTTCTATCTCTTGCATTCCCTCAATAAGGATCTGTGGGATAAAGCGAAGAAGTTGAAAGTCTTGGACTATATGGATAATGCCCGTAGTCGTGGTCTCATCAGGCATATAGGGTTTTCATTCCATGACTCTATTGATGTGTTCCGTGAGATCGTTGATGCGCATGAATGGACACTTACGCTGATTCACCTAAACTATGTGGATGATTACTACCAGGCAGGCCTTGCCGGTATGAAATATGCGGCTTCAAAAGGTCTCGGCGTAGTAGTCATGGAGCCTCTCCGCGGTGGGAAACTTGCACAGAACGTGCCTCATGACGTACAGGCTGTATGGAACAAGGCGAAAATCAAACGAAGCCCTTCTGAATGGGGACTCAGGTGGGTATGGAACCATCCTGAGGTCTCTTGCGTCCTCAGCGGAATGAATTCTATGGATCAAGTAATTGAGAACTTGCATATAGCCGATAACGCCCAACCGAATTCCTTAACCGATGAAGACCTCCATCTGATTGGTGAAGCAAAATCCATATATAAAGATCGCGTAAAGATCCCGTGCACTGAATGTAATTACTGCGTCCCCTGCCCTAATAATGTGGCTATCCCTGATGTTTTCTCAGTCTATAATGACTTTTTCGCATATGGAGCAGAGGATTCTTCAAGAGACAACTATGCTTATCTGAAGAAAGTGAATGCTGATCCTGCAGCCTGCACCGAGTGCAAGAAGTGCGAAGACTTATGCCCTCAACACTTGCCCATTACTCATCACCTCAAGGAAGTGAAGGCGCTTTTCGAAGGATAGGAATCTGGCTGCCTCTGTCATGAGCGCTTTCATGTATTTTGCCACACTGACAGAAATCTCGGTAATACAAGGATTAATGGGCGCCGGTATGGGCGAAGGGGATTATCACGATGAAAGTTGAAGTCTTAGGTAGAGGATGCCCCAAATGCCATAAGATGGCTGATTCAATTAGAGGGGTCGCAAGCCGACTCGGTCTCGAAGTAGACATCGTCCATGTCACAGATCTCAACGAGATCGTAGAGCGGGGTGTCATGTTGACTCCTGCAGTATTCTTAGACGGGGATAAGAAGTGCGAAGGCAGAGTTCCGACAGAAGCAGAAATCAGATCTTGGCTTACCTGAAAGTCTGTTCATTCTGAAATTGCGCCCGAAGTATGCGTAATCCTCGGTCTCTTATCACGGGGCAGCAAAGGCGTCAAACACAACCCGATTATGGGACACAAGACGAGTGAACCAAAGGCGAAAGCAAGTCCTCTTGTATCTGCTACCAAACCCGTAATTGCTACGCCGACGCCTCCCATGGTTGTGCAGATCCCGCTATGGAGGCCCGAAGCTAATCCTGTAAGGCGTGGAAGAAAATCTTGACTCATTAGTAAGCCACCTGAGAAGGTGGACATAAGGACAAATCCTTCAAGCGCAAGCAACATCGTAAAGAGCGAAACAGTCCTTGTGTTGCATAGGGCCCAGTGTATAGGTATAAGACACACTAGGCTCGCGATGAAGAGTGACCGTCTACCAAACCTGTCTGATGCAAAACCCCCAACAAAGGTCCCAATGGCACACGCAGCAAGAAAGAGCGACTGAAGCCTTGGCGAGATATTGCTTGATCCTCCCAGGATCTGCGTTACATATTGAGGCAAGAAGGTAACGACACCGTACTGCATGAATGAACGTAGCATAACTATGCCAAGAAGCAAAATCTCAGCCACCCACATATTGCTTCCGTTCAGATATCCATTTTCGTCTGTCTCCTGTGTCCTAACCGGTGAACTTGCCGGCGCGGCGCATGGCTTAGCAAAGATTTGTGAGGCCTGGCTCATAACCTTCATCGTTATGCCCATAAGTATCCCGGGTAAAGTCACAACCCAAAACATTGAAGAGTTGCCGATAGCCAATGCCATAGCTAACACGGAAGGTCCAAGGGCAAAACCGATGCTTCCGGCAACCCCATAGAGACCCATAACAGAGCTCCTTTGTTCTGTTGACAGTCTCGCCATTACACTTGCAGACTGTGGATGGTATACTGCATTTCCAAGCCCCGCCATAATAGCGGCACCAACGAGGAGCGGGTATGATGTTATATACCCGGTAGCAGCAATGGCTAGTGATGAGAGCATCAACCCGCCTATGACAAGCCCTAACCCCCCTGTCATATCGCTCACAAACCCCAGTACCGGCTGAATCAGGGAAGATGTCATGGTAGACCAGGCCAGAAGTGCTCCGGCAGCACTGTAGGATAACAGGAACTTGTCCCGAAGGTGCGGTATCAACGCTGGAAGCATCCCGCTGTACATATCAAGGATTATATGAGACAGAGCTATCACAAGCAGATAGCGTCGATTTCCGCAGTTCAATTCCAGCCCTCCAGTACCCACTGAGGCAAGAGAACACTAGTAACAGAGATCGTCTCTAGGGTAGTCATTGAAGGTTCTTCACGCCCAAGGGCAGGTGGCGCTCCGAGAATGGGGGAAGTGTACTTTTCCAGCAGATCCAGCCCACTGTCAGCTGCAGGGGAAGGGCTCATGCCACAATTGCCCACTACCTCAGTAGCGACTCCTTGCATGACCTTTGGGCAACACCCGTTATTATCGATTATTGCCAGATCTGCATGGCTGTGACAATCAATACTAGATCAAACATGGCGGTTCCTCCCAACAGGCTGCATTACTTACTACATTCACTGATAAGTCACGTCGTTTGCTAATAGCTAATATCTTTACAGCAGAAGACTTCAAGATTCCCAGCCAATCATACGTTCAAAAGCAACCATGTAATGAGCATTGATTACTGCTTCAGGTTGAGAAGAACCGCCACACTTATACCCTAACCACACTAACAATTCTCCGCTATGGGAAGGACCTCGCTCAACAAGGACCCAGCTTGACAGGGACTTGGAGATTTACCTTCTTCGTATCGTGCTGCGTAGTGCCTTCGTCTAGCACAACGAAGACTGTTGCAGGAACATCTATCCCTGAGGCTCCGCCATGCCATACTTTAGGATTAAGTATGATAGCCTCTCCTTCACTTACTGTGTAAGTGACTTTCGCTCCATCTAGGGTCTCAGAAGCCGGAATTTCTACTTTGCCTTTGAGTACTGTATACATCTGCGGGCTCCGGTCGTGAATTTCGAGTCTTTCATAGACCTTCCCTGCGTTACTGATTGAAATATCTTTGGTCTCATATGCGTCCGCGTCAGATATGGCCATAAAAAGGCCGCAGGCCCAGGCTTTCTTTTCCTCGTCTCGCCCCATCCTGATATCTTCCGGCATTTGATACATATTTCCAAACTTACCTGGCATAAGCGGAGATTTCTTGCCCACTTCAATCTCACCCTCCCTTAGAAACTCCAGCAGCTTTTACACAGCAGACACTATCTGTGCCCTACCTCTGACTCCACCCTGATTCCGAAGGTTTTCCGCGCAAGATCGCACGCTGCAAGCATAATGTTCGCCTTCGCATACCGGTAGTGGTTGCGCTGTCTGCAACACTGTTGTCGTCGTGGTAATTCTTCTTCATGCACCGCAAAAATCCTTCCGACAAGCGCAAATTATTCTGAGACACTACCTAGACAGACACGTTGATTAAGCGAGAAGGCTGCATAGGCACTTCAACCTTGCGTCACAGGTGCAGAAGAGACTCAGTGAACTACTGAATTACCTTCACTTGCTGACCGAAACCTGTACGAAACCCAGTTGCAGGCCATGCAACTTTATGTATAATGAATAATGGGGAAGTCTCTCGGAAGCGCGATGAGAATGCCTCGATTGATGCAGAAGAGGAGAGAACATGATGGACGCAGTACGCAAGACTGATCGTTTGCGGGATTTGCCGCAAGTAAGACATCACAATAGAGAAAGCGGGAACAAGATACGTTCTGTAGTACAAGCCCTAAAAGCCCTTGACTACCTCGAATCATGCGGGGATGAGGCCGGAGTTACAGAAGTAGGACAAGCGCTGGGTGTACACAAAAGCACAGCATCAAGACTCTTGGCTACCATGGAATCCAGAGGCTACGTCGCAAAGAATGATGTTACCGGCAAGTATTCCCTGGGAATGCGCGTAGTGGAACTAGCCAAGACCAAACTGGATCAACTTGATCTCCGCACTTATGCCAGACCTTTCTTGGAAGAGCTCGTCCGGAGAACAGAAGAGACTGCACACCTTGCAATACTTGATCAGGGGTCAATCGTTTATTTAGACAAAGTCGATACACCACACACTCTTATTATGCGCTCCAGAATCGGCTATCGAATCTCCGCTCACTGTACCGCTTTGGGAAAAGCTATTCTTGCTGCGCTACCCGAAGCCAAAATAGATGCGATCTTGCAGAAGGACGGCCTACATAATTTCACTCCGAATACTATCACCGACCCCTTGATGTTCAAAGAACACCTTCGTAAAGTGAGAATCCAGGGATTTGCAATAGATGATGAAGAGCATGAAGAAGGCATGAGGTGCGCTGCAGCTATAATCCGAAATCATACCGGGTGTGTAGTCGGAGCTATCAGCGTTACCGGCCCGGCTGTCAGAGTGTCGAGACAGCGAGTAGAGGAAATCGGAATCTTGGTACGAGACGCCTGCCTCAGGCTCTCAAAATCACTTGGGCACAACGGGTAATCAGATAGATACGTAACATGTATGACAAATAAGAGGTGAGACCGTGAAACTGCAATGTGGAAAATGTGGCAGAACCACTTCAAACCTGGTTCAAGGACGCACAACATGTTCATACTGCGGCGGCTACTGGGAACTATCCTACCAATCTAAAGTGGTCTTCCAGCCTTGGTCGCGCGGGGACGGCCTTCAGACCTTTGCTGAGGCTCTACCCCCTATTCCTCTTACATATCGGTCTTTAGGCGAAGGCAACACACCGCTAATTGATCTTTGCTCTGACGGACTGAATTTACCCTGTGGCTCACATATTCTGATCAAGAATGAGACTATGAATCCTACCGGCTCATTTAAAGATCGGTTCGCGGTAATCAACGGCGCTGTCGCCCGCAACCTGGGCGCATCTGGAATCGTATGTGCGTCTACAGGGAACGCTGCTATGGCAGCCGTAGCATATGCCCATGCCAATGATCTGGAATCAGCTGTTATGCTCCCGCATTCTACGCCTCAGACACTTGTCGATGTTCTGAAAGTGATGGGCGCCGAGGTTGACTTTTGCTCCTGGGAAGACAGCTCAGAAGCAATTAGGCCATACGTCGATAAGGGTTGGTTCCCTGCCACCGGAATGACGGCATTTCCGGTAGCCACACAGTTCGGTGCTGAAGGCTACAAGACCATAGCCTATGAGATTATCCGCGATTTGCAAGAAGGTATACCGGACGTAATTGCTATTCCCGTTGGAGGCGGAGATCTGTTGTATGGCGTGATTAAAGGCTTGTGTGAGCTAAGAGATCAGGGACTGATCCCCCGGATTCCGCATATTCTCGCTTGCCAGGCAGATCTGGCAGCTCCACTTGTCCAGGCCCATGCACAAGGTCTCACAGAGGTAAGACGCATTGACACTGCCGGATCTATGGCTGCATCAATTAATGAGACCTCAACCGGACAGCATGCTTTGGATGCTCTGAGGAAAGTCGACGGATGGAGCATCTCCGTGAGTGAGGAAGAGATTATGAACGCTGCGTCTTTCTTGACTCACAGAGGAATATTGGCGGAGCTGGCATCATCAGCGTCTTTGGCCGGTGTAATAAAGGCTGTCAGGGACACTGTTATCGTAGATCAGACAAGAATCGTCTGCATCATTACAGGATCCCTGTTGAAATGGAATGATGCTCTCACAAGACTGGCAGAAAGGGCAGAGAAATCAAAGGCTGATTAGCCACTGTTTCAAGCCATACAGAACCGGCATGATCTTTGTCATTTTCGCACCCGGTCCCATGTGACCTACGCGAATGGCTTTCCCTGCAAGTTTACCTAGGCCTCCTGCTACCTGTATTCCATAGTCGTCGCAAAGGAACGATATGAACTCAGACTCTGTGTGGCCGTCAGGCGGAAGAACTACAGTCACTATACCGGATGCTTCCTCGTCCGCACCCAGCACTTGGAGGCCTAAGTCGCGGACACCCTGGCGAAATGCGTGACCTACATTCTTGTGACGTAGGAATCGAGCTTGTAATCCTTCCTGAAGGATCTTCTCCATGCTGGCACGCAGAGCTATGACGTTGCTCACCGCCATCGTTATATAGTAAGGCTGAACATCCTTACCCTCAACCGCAGCATCCTTCCATTTTAGCAGGTTCAGGTACCATCCGCGGATAGGGGTCTTACGTGCCCTCATGTGTTTCCACGCTCTCTCACTTACTGAAACCAACGTTAATCCGGGAGGTGCTTCCAGGCATTTCTGCGATGCCGCAATACAAACGTCAACGCCCCACTCGTCAACCCTGAGATCGATTCCTCCTATAGAGGACACGCCGTCTACAACAAGTAGGACTCCGTGCTTCCTGCAGACCTCGGCTATTTCCTTAATCGGATTCATCAAGCCGGTTGAAGTCTCGTTATGGACCAGTGCCAATACCTTCGCGTCTGAGTTTCGGAGGATGGCCTTCTCAACCTGGTCAGGCTTTACCGCCTTGCCCCATTCCACTTCAACAGGGTGCACGTGGACATCATGAGCCTCAGCCAGTTCAGAGATGCGATGACCAAAATGGCCCGTTTCCACGACGATTACCTTCTCACCAGGCTCGACCATACTGCATATGACAGATTCCACACCTAAGTGTCCCGACCCCACGTTGATAAACAGATCATTCTGCGTCTGGAAGATCCGTTTGGCTGTCTCAATTGTCTCTAAGTAGAACCTTGTCCACTCCGTCCCGTAATGCGCCACTACCGGAGAAGCCATCTCTAACATAACATCAGCGTCAACTGACACAGGACCCGGAATCATCAAGTCATAAGTTCTTCCATGCATAGCCATGCTCTGTATACCCCCGAAATCCGACTACGTATTCAAGTGAATCGTGTTGTGCAAGTCGCAATCATGTTGCGCTTGAGATAAGTATTCGACGGGGGTCTGCAGACTCCTGCCAGAGACTCCCGATCTTCTATAGTTTCAAAAGATATCCCTCATGCGTGTTGCTTGCATGAGGGATATCAGACTTCTTGCCTCTATCCAAGATATCTCTTTACAATGACCGGCAACTCTTCCTCTGACTCAAGGATAGGTGGACGCTTTACATTACTCACAACGGCGTTTAGATCTTTTAGACCGTGTCCTGTGGCCACAACTACAACCGTTTCATCTGAACCAATTATCCCCTTGTCTCTCAGTTTCTTCACAGCCGCCAGAGGCGCTGCCCCAGCCGGTTCCGCAAATACGCCTTCATTCTGAGCCATTAGTTTCATGGCCTCAATTATTTCCTCATCAGTTGTCTTCTCTGCAACTCCGCCTGATTCATAGATTGCACTAAGTGCAGCCTCGCCGTCAATGGGAAAGACATCGGCAATAGTCACAGCAATACTCTCCGGCTTCCCTTCCCATACTTTAATTTCGTCAGGTTTGCACTTATCATCAAAGGCCTTAATCAATGGCGCGCAACCCGCAGGCTGAACTCCTGCCATTTTTGGAAGAGAATCAATTAACCCCAGCTGTTTATATTCGTTGAACCCTTTCCAGCACTGTGATAATATCCCGCCACCGCCTACCGGTGTTATCACCCAGTCAGGCACAACGCCTTTCATTTGCTCACATATTTCAAAAGCTATGGTCTTGACTGCTTCTCCCTGGTAGGGATTTAGTGGCTTTGCAGTTGTTAATTCATACCAGTCAAATTCATCTTGATATTTGGATATTAATTTGATGGCATCATTAATGGAACCTTTGACCCTGATAACCTTTGCCCCATAGATTAAGGACTGGGCAACCCTTTCCATCGGTGTAGTTGCAGGAAGAAAAACAAAACAATCCAGATTGGCCCTGGCAGCATAAGCAGCAGCAGCAGCAGCAGCGTTACCGCCTGAACCGATGGCCACCAGATCCTTCTTGAATTCCACCGCCTTTGTCAGGGATACTGCAGCAGCTCTATCCTTGAAACTCCCGGTTGGATTCTGGGTTTCATCTTTTATGAACAGTTCCCGTAAGCCTAGTTTCTTAGCTAGATTATTGCTGCGTAGCAACGGAGTTTCTCCCTCAGAATAGGTAATGAAATTACTGTCCTTGCTTACCGGGAGTAAGTTAATGTACTTCCATATGCCTGGCAAGTCTTTCCTAATGACTTGTCCTTTGATTTTATTGTAATCGTACCTAAACCTCAGAGATCCGTTACATTCGGGACATTTCTTGCCGGCGGAGATTTTGTCAGTTAATTCAATGCCGCATTTCTCGCAATATATCTGATAATGCATGCTTATTCTCCCCCTACTCATAAATCGATCTGTTCCTCAAGCGCAGACAGATTAGGTACCACAACAGGGATTTCTTCGTCCTGGGCACTGCCGGCAAGGGGTTGTTTGAGACCATGACCGGTCAACATAAGAACAGCCGAATCATCTCCGGTGATTCTATTTTCCTTAAGCAACTTCTTGTATCCAGCCCAGCATGTTGCCCCGGTTGGTTCCGCATACAATCCTTCTTTGCTGCCTAGTTCATGCACTGCATCTGCAATTTCTTCCTCACTCACACTTACTGCAATTCCTTTACTCTCGCAAATCGCTTTCAGAGTTAAGGTGCCATCTTGCTCATAACCTATGAGTGGATCTGCAATACCGGAAGCAATTGTTGAGCCTATTTCACTTGATTTCACAGTTTGACTGTTTGATTCATATGCCTGAACAATAGGGGAACATCGTTCAGCTTGCACCCCGACCATAGCGGGTGTTTTCCTGATAAAGCCGAGTGCTTCAAGCTCTCTGTATCCCTTCAAAATGCCGTGTAATAAAGGACCTGCTCCAATGGGAACGACGACGTAGTCAGGCACTTCGCCGTTTAGCTGATAATAGAGTTCATATGCTACAGTTTTGTCTCCTTCGAGGGTGTATGGATTCAGGAAAGTTGAAGTGAGATTTACCCAGTTGTACTTCTTGGTCGCTTCCAAAGCCAGTTTGAAAGAATTACTGTAGTTCCCTTTAACTTTGATAATCCGTGCTCCGTAAGTTAAAGCTTGACATACCTTCCCCAAGGGCGTGCTTTCAGGTACAAAAACGAAGCTCTTAATCCCTGCTTTAGCAGAATACCCAGCTACAGCAGCTGCAGCGTTACCAGATGACGCAATTGTTACAGTCTCTACTCCGAGTTCAATAGCTTTCGAAATTCCAACACAGGTGGGACGATCTTTGAAAGAACCGGTTGGATTACGCGTTTCATCCTTAACCATCACAGATTCGAAACCGTATTCTTCTCCAAGGTTTCCTAGTTCTAAAAGCGGAGTCGCGCCTTCTCTCAGCGATACTATATTCGTTTCGTTTTCTATCGGAAGTAAGGCTTTATACTGCCATATGCTTTCAATCGGCCTCTCCAAATCACGTCTGAGTTTGTCCTTATCGATTCTTTCATAATGATATTCAACTGTCAGAATACCACCGCAATCAGGGCAATTATAGTTCAGACCGGGTAGCAACTTCTTACCACAAGCCACGCATGCTAAATTGCTTATATACACTGATGTTTCCTTCCTTGCTGTATCTTGTTGCTTAGCCTAATCTTCGACTTCGACAATCATTTCGACTTCAACCGGAGTATCAAAAGGAAGTTCATTACATGATAATGCACATCTGGAGTGTTTGCCCTTATCTCCAAGAACTTCAACCAAGAACTCTGAAGCTCCATTGATAACCATAGGCTGCCTTGCGAAGCCTTTGGCGCTGTTGACATAACCGTGCAGGTTGACGATTTTCTTGACCTTATCCAGGTCGCCAATGGCGCTTTTCAAGATAGCCAAGAGATTGATGGCGGCAATCTTAGCAGCTTCATAAGCCTCTTCTTCGGTGACATTCTCACCGACTTTGCCCTTATACCTCAGTTCACCGTTGATCCTGCAATCCTGGCCCGAAATGAAAACTAAGTTACCTGTCCTGACGCAAGGTATGTATGCGGCTACGGGTTTTGCTGGTTCAGGCAACTTAACTCCGAGCTCTTTAAGTCTTTCTTCCACTTTCATTTGTGACTCCTCCTTATCCTGATTCATGCAATTCTTTGTTCCGGTTAAGAACACATCTGTCTCTATAGAGGTTTTGCCTCTTATACTCTTTGTGGTTATCGTTCAAGATTCCTTCTGCAAAGAGAGCAATAATTCCCCTTTTATTTTCGCAACCCTTTGGCTTAATTATACGATACTCAAATGAGTCAATTCCCTTTGCGGCCTAATAAGCTTAAAACACTGTAATAGTAAAAGCCCGCAGCCTTTCTCAGTTCATCAATTTCAACATATTCATTGGCTTGATGCGCCTGGCCAATACTTCCGGGACCGAAGACAGCAGTATCTATTCCCTTGTCAATGAACAATGACTGTTCACAAGTTGCTCGAAAACCTTGCGTCTCTACATTCTGAACATCAAAATAGTCGCCGTAAATAGCCTCTATTGTGCTGAAAAACGGCCTATTAGGTTCCAATTCACCCGGCCCCACAAAAATATACCGTTCCATAGTATAGCCGTCTTCTTCAATGCCGGCTTTTCCCTGGATAATTTCCTTGAGTTCACTTTCCACTTGTTCGATATCCTCTCCGGGAATTAACCGGCGGTCGATTGTGATCTCGCATGTATCAGGAATAACATTATCCGTTTGCCCGCCCCTAATGGTCGTAATTGAACAAGTAGGCGAAGGCAGCATTCTGTGTTTTCTCTTGCTGATTATCTGTTGGTAGTCCTGGAGTGCGCTGATAATTCGATTCATCAGGCAAACGGCATTGACAGCGTTTTCCGGTTCCCCGGCATGACCTGCCTTTCCCCCTACCCCTATCCTGAACCTTGCAACACCCCTATGCGCAGTAACCAAGTTCAAACTGGTGGGCTCGCCAATTATCGCATAGTCAACGTCAGGATACCTCTGCAAGAAATCCAGAGTCCCTAGATTTTTGCTTTCTTCATCACAGACAAAAGACAGCAGCACTCTACCTTTTAAGGAAATATCTGCTTCTTTGATTAGTTTGACAGCGCCAATCATTGAAGCAATGGCGCCCTTCATATCCGCAGCTCCCCTGCCGTAAATCCTCCGATTCCTGATCACAGGGTCGAAGGGGGGATTATCCCAGTATTCAGGGTTAGCCCCCACCACATCTAAATGTCCGTTGAGCACAAGAGTCGGACCGGTATTACTACCCGATATTATCCCGACTGCATTTGCCCGGCCGTCCGCTACTTCATGTACTTCAGCGTCAATCGCTAATTCCTGCAGTTTTCCGGCTAGAAATTCCGCTGCTTTCTTTTCTCCACCGTCTTTAGGAGGGTTTATGCTTTCGATCTTAATCAATTCCATCAGTACGTTCTGTATATATGTCATGTCGACCTTCTGCTCAATATCTCTTGCATTCACCCACACGCTACCTCCTCGTGTAATATCAAGTTCTCCTCACATGTCCCACTCAATTGCAGGGTCGTATTTGAGTAGTATCAACTCAGAAAGTAGTAATCCGGTTGTTATCGACAATAGAGAAAGTCATGAATCAAGTCCGGATGGCTGATTCTGATAGAGAGTACTGCAGCATCATATTTGCCTGCATATGGCTGGCTATGTTCTCGATCATCATTGGGCTGATGCCGTCGGAGAAGATTGCATGAGTAGTCTGACACCAGTTCTATACATCATCCATAACTACAGAATTGCTTCTATGAACCGCCTGCATTCCTCAGTCTTCGGTTTCCTGAAGATTTCGGAGGGAGGTCCTTGTTCTACCAGCTTGCCACCGTGTAAGAAGAACATTTTGTCTGCAGTCTCCCGGGCAAAACCCATTTCATGGCTTACGACCAGCATTGTCATACCCTGCTGGCTCAGATCCTTCATCACTTCCAGCACTTCTCCGATTAGCTCAGGATCCAATGCGGATGTAGGTTCATCAAAAAGAATCATTTTGGGGTTCATGGCGATGCTACGGGCAATAGCTACCCTTTGCTGTTGTCCCCCTGACAGTTCTTCCGGATAATTCTCTGCTTTCTCCTTGAGGCCTACATCTTCCAAAGCTATAAGGGCGATTTCCCTGGCCTCATCTTCCGGGGTCTTCCTTACAACCTTCAAGCCTAGTGTTACATTTCCCAAGATAGAAAGATGAGGGAATAAATTGAACTGTTGAAAGACAAATCCGATATTCGCTCTGAGCTTTCTTAGTTTTGCTCTCTCCGGAGTAACGAGTTCGTTATCTACGTAGATTTCTCCGCTATCTATGGACTCAAGGTAATTGATGCATCGCAAAAGGGTGCTTTTGCCTGAACCGCTGCGCCCAAACAATACACCTGTTTCGCCTCGCTCAAGTTGCAGCGAAATACCTTTGAGAACATGCAGTTGTCCAAAATGTTTGTGTACATCTTTCACATCAAGCATTAGCATTTGCTCACAACTTCCTTTCAAGATTCTTGCTAAGAATTGACAAAGGGTAGCAAATAACAAAATATATCATTGCGATTGTCCCCATTACCAGCAGGGGCGCATATGTCCTTTGAATGACATGTCGACCGGCTAACACAAGCTCAACATAGCCTACAACTGACGCAAGTGAACTACCCTTGACGACTCCAATCACAATTCCTATGGCAGGAGGAATCATGATTTTCACTGCCTGAGGCAGTATTACGTAACGCAGGGTGTCAGGATAGCTCATTCCCAATGATACACCGGCTTCCCATTGACCCCTTCCCACTGACTCTATTCCGGTTCTTACCACCTGACCGATATAAGCACCTGTGTAAAGTGATATAGCGCCCACAACTGCCCCAAATCTGCTTACATTATATCCCAGAGATATAATGCCGAAGTATCCGACTACAAAGAGCAGCATAAGGGGTACCGCCCGGAAAAATTCAATATATACTGTAGCGATCATCTTAGTAAGAGTCCGTCTAGGATTCGCGCGCAGGATGCCAAACATGACACCGAGTATAAGCCCCAAGCCAATACCTGTCAGACAAAGTCTTAGGGTCAGCAAAGTCCCTCTCCATAGATAGTTAATATCAGCTACACTTAGCTTTCCAAATACCACGATCTCACCCCCCTAGGCTAAAACCACTCAAATCATTGTAGGTAGTTTCTGTTTAGCAGCAATACCGAAAACCTTCCTATTGATGTACCCAATCACTATATAAAGGAATTCGGCAAGCAAGAAATAGATCAAGATTGTTACAATATAGATCTCAAAACTTCTAAAGGTTCTATTCTCCAACATCATGGCCCGAAATGTCAAATCTTCAGCAGAAATCTGGGATATGACACAGGAAGACAGAGTCATAGAAATAATTTGATTGCCAAGGGGTGGAGCAATTGCTTTCATTGCAAGAGGTAACATTACGTATCTAAAAACCTGTAGGTAACTCATTCCCAGAGAATACCCGGATTCGACTTGACTCTTATGCACCGCTTCTATTCCGGCTCTGATAATCTCACTCATGTAAGCGCCGGTATTTAATATCATGACCAAGAGCGCTGACTGTCCCGGTGTTAAGTCGATATTAAAAGTAGGTAAAGCGAAATACGCGAAGTAGATTTGCACCAGGAACGGAGTATTCCGAAAGAGCTCCACATAAGCAGTGGCAATTCCGTGGAATAACTTGCTCTTGCTGGTACGACCCATTGCTCCCACGATGCCTAGAAAAATACCGAATACCACTGAGATACCGACGAGCCTCAAAGTCAATAATGCCCCACCTAGCAGATAGGGTAGATTCTTCAATGGAACTTCCCATCTTAGACCCACTGGTACTACCAACTCCTCCCCGAAAGCGGTTTACCCTAGCAACTCACTGTTATGAGTTGACAGCTCTTCCCGGGATGATCCCATCCCGGGAAGAGCTGTTCCGTCCACCGTTTAGAAGCTAGGCCATATCCCGGCTTCAGGCCAGGGGATATTGAACCACTTGCTGTATAGATCCTGAATAACACCGTCGTTAAGTTTGTGTAGTATGAATAGGTTCACCCAGTTTAACCACACCTGGTCTCCCTGCTTCACTGCCATGCAGGGGTAGGTCTTTGCAAAAGGTTCGCCTTTGAGTTCCCAGTTGGGATGATTCTTAATCTGATACATGGCATGATCATATCCTTCTGAGAATACATGGGCCTTACCCTGCTCAACAGCTAAGAAAGCATCTGTCGGGCTTTCGTAGCGAAGAAGTTGAGCATCTTTAGGCGCCTTTTGACTCAAGATCAGGTCAGAGGTTGTTCCCCTGCCCAGGGCAACCTTTTTCCCGGACAGGTCTTTCAATGAGTTGATTTTTACATCTTTAGGACCACAAAGGACGAGCATAAACGGAGCATACGCGTCTGAGAACGCTATGGATTTCGCTCTCTCGAGGGTGTTTGCAAAACAGGCAATGATAATATCAACTCTGTCCGTAGTTAGATAGGGAACACGGTTGATATTGAGGGTCTCAACCAACTCGAGCTTAACTCCTAGTTCTTTAGCCATCTCTTTGGCTATGTCGACGTCAAACCCGACTAATTGATACTTCTCATCCAAAAATCCCCAAGGAGGTCCTGTTGTCAGCACCCCTACTCTCAAGACGCCTCGGTTTAGCACCTTATTCAAGGTATCAGGACCCTGGGCAAACGTCGGGGCAGCCATAAGGACAACCATTAGCATGACCAGAATGATAGACAGTAGCTTTCTGTTAAACATAAACATCCCCCTTATCAATGATCATTATTTGGTGCTACCACGGATTCTAGGTCATCATCTCCTCCTTTCATGTACACCTACCGAAATTTCAAGTTTATATCCTTCTTAGATTAATCCTCAAAATGTTCGCCTCGCAACGCGACAACTGTGTCTCGCATACCGTTATACACCAGACCGACATCGACAGAGATAGAAATGAACTGTACGCCTAAATCAGCCCATCTCCTGGCTGCTTCCGCGTTATCAACGAACGTACCTACCACTTTGCCTCGAGACCTTACTGCATCTGCCACTTTTCTCATTTTTTCTACCACTCTTGCATCTGTAACCTGGCCCGGTATCCCCAAAGACTGCGACAAATCGTAGGGTCCGATGAATACCACATCTATCCCGGAGACTGATAATATCTCATCGAGGCTTGCAATACCGTCTTCACCCTCGATCATGGCAATCACAAGAGTGTTTCGATTTGCTTTGTCAAAATAGGAATACCTGTCCAAACTTGAGAATTCAGCGGCCCTCACATAGCGGCAGACGCCGCGTTCACCGTGAGGAGCGAACCTTGCCGTCTCTGCCAGGCTTTCAGCCTCAGCGGCACTTGAAATATGAGGAACAAGAACCCCTTGGGCGCCTACGTCCAGACTGCGCACAATCAGTGAAGTATTCTTGTCGTATACCCTTACGAGAGGAGCGATGTCCACGACTTCTGCAGCCCTCACAAGGTTCTCAACTGTCTCGAAACTTAGCGGACCGTGTTCCGTATCGAGAATAACAAAGTCAAAGCCGGCAAGGCCTGCGATTTCCACAATCTGGGGTGACGCTAATTTCATGAACGGTCCGAATACTGTTTCACCTTCTGCAAGCCTATCCCGCAGTATTTTTCTGTTTCTCACTGGAAACACTCTCCCCTGAATTCATACATTCCAAGCACTCGCAATCTCCTACCTCTGGACCCGCCCTGATGCGTCGCCGCCTGCAAGTGTTTCGACCTCAGAAGCACTGACTAGGTTGAAGTCTCCGTGGATCGAGTGCTTCAAGCAAGACGCTGCTGCCGCAAACTCTACGGCATCTTGGGGCGCCTTCCCTGTCACCAGAGAGTATATAAGCCCTCCGCCAAACGAGTCTCCCCCTCCGACTCGGTCCACAATATGAACAGTATATTTCCTGGATGTGTAGAAATCGTGTCCGTCATAAAGCATTCCGGACCAGTTGTTGTCAGAAGCTGATAGGCTCTCTCGCAAAGTGATGGCGACTTTCTCAAAACCGAACCTATTGACTAGCTCACGGGCAACTTCATAGTAGCTCTCTTCGCTCAGTTCGCCCTTAACCACATCTGAACCCTTGGCCCTGATTCCGAAGACTTTTTCCGCATCTTCCTCATTGCCAATAGCCACATCCACATACTCCATAAGCCCGCTCATTACACGGTTAGCTTTTTCGGGAGACCATAGCTTCTTGCGATAATTCAAGTCGACACTGACCTTCACTCCCTGACGCTTTGCAGCCTGTGCCGCCTCAAGAGTTACTTGTGCTGCACTGTCGCTGAGTGCAGGCGTTATCCCTGTAAAGTGAAACCAGTCCGCGCCTTCAAATATCGCAGGCCAATCAAATTCTCCGGGTTGAACCTGGGAGATAGATGAACGCGCCCGGTCGTATATAACCTTCGAAGGCCTCTGGGAAGCCCCTGCTTCACAATAGTATATCCCGAGCCTGTCCCCTCCGCGCTTAATATAGTCAGTATGAACTCCAAGGTTACGCAGGGCGTTTACCGCACATTGACCTATCTCATGCCCAGGAACCTTTGTCACAAAATATGCATCAAGCCCATAGTTGGCAAGAGATACCGCGACGTTAGCTTCGCCTCCGCCATAAACTACGTCAAACGATGTAGCTTGGATGAATCTTTGGTAACCCGGGGGCGATAGTCTCAGCATTATTTCGCCGAAAGTTACTACCTTGACAGCCATGCTTATTCCTCCTATTTATCGTTGTCTGATGCTAAATCCGCCGGCTACCTACTTGGTTCGTGCAAGTTTCGCAGCTAAAACGAAATCAGCGGCCCGCTTCGCCAGCCCGTCCCAATCCTGGTCAGCTACTAACTGCTTACTGACCAAAGCACTTCCGGCGCCGACAAAAACTGCTCCGGCTTTAATGAAATCTCCCAAGTTTTCAAGGTTCACCCCACCGGTCGGTGTGAGTTTCACCTGAGGTAAGGGTCCTAGGACATCCTTAATAAATGACGGACCCAACCGTGTTGCGGGAAATACCTTAACGACATCCGCCCCTGCCTGCCAAGCTGTAAGAATTTCCGTCGGTGAAAAAGCCCCTGGAATTACAATCTTACTATAGCGTTTGCATATTCGGATTAGTTCCAGATTCAAGGTTGGGCCTACAATGAAGTCTGCACCTGCTAACATGACGGAACGGGCAGTCTCAGGATCCAAGACAGACCCGGCGCCGATGATTGCCTTGCCTTTCAGGATCTTAGATGCCTGATAGATAGCCTCAATAGCGCCTGGCGAAGTCATAGTGATCTCTACGCCCTTTATTCCCCCGTCTGCCAACGCCTGACACACATTGACAAGTTCGTCTCCACTTCTCGTCCTGATCACCGCAACTACTCCGGTATCAGTGAGTTCCCTCAGACACTGCTCTTTATCCATCCCGATGCCTCCTACATAACTGCTGTTTATTGATCTAAATGCAAAGGGTAAGCCACTGCAAATCCGTGACCTGCAAGCTAATTCTGCCCCTTTATTCACACTGGGAGTGGTTGCGTCTACTGCAACTACGTTGCCTACTTGCTACACTTTTTTCTGCATTCAACCCAGAAATCCTGCCTCCCAGCAAAAATTATTCTAAGGCATTGCCTGGATCCGCGCGTTACGTGGAGAAATGAGTCACATGGACGCTTTTGGTATTTCATCATAGTTAAGGTATCGCTTGGTAAACTACTGAATTTCCTTCCGGTTACAGGCAATAACCCCGGAAGGAACCAAGTTGCAGGTCACCCTAATTGGTGTATAATGTATAATGAACGAGATTTTAGTAATAGCTGCCTTTCCTATTCGACCTTATCGTTTTCCCTATCGCGAGATCTTGAACAGCTACAGGAAGGGAGAGAATCCCGTGGACATGGTGAGCAAGACTGATGTTTCGCGTGATTTGACTCAAGCGAAGCGTCGCACCGGAGAAAGCAGGAGCACGATACGTTCTGTGGTACACGCCCTCAAGGCCCTTGACTATCTTGAATCATGCGGGGATGAAGCCGGAGTCACAGAAATAGGACAAGCGCTGGGTGTACACAAAAGCACAGCATCAAGACTCTTAGCTACCATGGAATCAAAAGGCTATGTCGCAAGAAATGATATTACCGGCAAGTATTCCCTGGGAATGCGCGTAGTAGAACTGGCCAAGACGAAACTAGATCAACTTGATCTCCGCACTCATGCCAGACCTTTCCTGGAAGAGCTCGTCCGAAAAACGGAAGAGACTGCACACCTTGCAGTCATGGATCAGGGATCAATTGTTTATATAGATAAAGTGGACACTCCACATACTCTCATTATGCGCTCCAAAATCGGCTATCGAATCTCCCCTCACTGTACCGCTTTGGGAAAAGCTATTCTGACTGCGCTGCCCGAAGCCAGAATAGATGCGATCTTGCAAGAGGAGGGCTTACAACGTTTCACTCCGAACACTATCACTGACCTCTTAACATTCAAGGAACACCTCAGAAGAGTGAAAAGCCAAGGGTTTGCAATAGATGATGAAGAGCATGAAGAAGGCATAAGGTGCGTTGCAGCTGTAATCAGAAATCATACTGGGCATATAGCCGGCGCCATTAGCGTATCCGGCCCTGCTGCCAGAGTATCCAGACAGCGGGTGGACGAAATCGGGGTGTTAGTGAGAGACGTTTGCCTCAAGCTCTCAAAATCACTTGGATATAACGGAAATCATACATAGGCAGTACATGCGGGCAACGGTATTACTCATCGAATTTTCTGTAGAACCACCCTTTGACTGCCCCTACCACGGCTAGGTATAAGGCGATCACCGGAATAATCACTCCAAGGACTGCAGGCGGGAGCGGAACAAGGCCGAAGAACCCTGCGAGGCGTGAATACGGTATCACAAGCCCGATTGCGACTATTGACAGTGTAGAGACGGTCAGTGGGATACTTGCCCTGCTCTTTAGGAATCCATGCCTCGATCTTATCACGTGTATAACTAAGGTCTGGGTAGCCAAAGATTGCAAGAACCAGCCTGTCTGAAACATGGCCTTATCTGCATTGAATACCCTAAGTAGCACTGCAAAAATTAATATATCAAACACTGAGCTTATAGGACCGAAGGTTACCATGAAGTTCCGGATGAAGTCTATATTCCAGCGCCTCGGCTTCGCTATCTGGTCGTCATCCACCCTGTCTGTGGGGATCGTTACCTGCGCAAAGTCGTAGAGCAGATTGTTAAGGAGTATCTGGACAGGCCTCATGGGAAGGAAAGGCACGATGAAAACAGCGGCGGGAACACTGAACACATTCCCAAAGTTTGAGCTGGTCCCCATCATGATGTATTTCAGTGTATTGGCGAAGGTCCTTCTGCCTTCGATAATTCCGGTGTCGAGGATATCAAGCCCGGCCTCTAAGAGGATTATGTCCGCTGCCTCCCTGGCGATATCCACCGCATTCTCAACAGAGATCCCTACATCAGCGGCCCTGAGCGACGGAGCGTCATTGATGCCATCTCCCATATAGCCCAGAACATGTCCCTTATTCTTCAAGGCCATAATAATCCGGTTTTTCTGCTCGGGACTGAGCCTAGCGCATATAGTGGACTCTTCGGCACGTAGCGCGAGTTCATCATCGTTTAGCGTGTCAACCTCATGCCCCATCAGGACGCCTTTCACCTCAAGGCCGACTCGCTCACAGATTCTTGCCGTCACAAGCTCATTGTCGCCTGTGAGAATCTTTATGGATACCCCGAGCCTCTCCGCTTCCTGCACCGCTTGCTCGGCAGTGGCTTTCGGCGGGTCAATGAAAGAGACGTATCCTACGAATATAAGGTCTTTCTCGTCAGATATGGAGTAGACTGTGCGGTCGTTGCCGATAGGCTTGTATGCCACAGCAAGAGCTCTGTAGCCGTCTGTTGAAAGTCTCGTGAATCCGTCGCCTGCAGTACGACGGAGTTCCGGTGTTATGTCACGAGTCTCGCCACCTAGCTCTACATGAGCGCAAATCTCAAGGACGCTTTCAGGCGCGCCTTTTGTGATCAGAAAACGGCCGTCACTTGTGCCGGCAACCACTGACACGCGCCTGCGCGTGAAATCAAAGGGGATTTCGTCCACTTTGGCGTACCGTTTCAGATCTTCAGGGGAGATATGGGCTCCGATTGCTGCATCCATCGGGCTCTTGAGACTCGCCTGAAAGTATGAATTCACTGCTGCCAGCTCAAGGACGTGCTGAGACAGCTTGCCTTCTGCGTCTGTATATGCATTCAGATCCAGTTTCCCCTCGGTAAGTGTGCCGGTCTTATCTGTACAGAGGATATCCATGCTGCCTAAGTTCTGTATCGACTGAAGTCTCTTCACGATAAC
>DGZL01000052.1:0-509 GCA_002398515.1 Firmicutes bacterium UBA4981 | reverse complement strand
TCAGGGGTAATCCCGACTGCGACAGCAATGGAAAAGAGAAGAGAATCCAGGGCGCTCCGCCGCATAAAGAGATTACCCAGGAAAATAAGGATTACAAGGCCTGCGACAATACGAACCAGCATTTGAGTGAAACGATCAATACCCCTTTGAAATTCTGTTTTGGGACGCTCCTCAGTCAGCGTACGCGCAAGGCGTCCGAATTGGGTCCTGCTGCCGGTTTCTGCGACTATTGCAGTTGCGGTGCCGCTTACGACGTTTGTGCCGAAGAACACCACATGATCCATATCAGGCAGTGAGGCAGCCTTTCGCGCGCCTTCATACGGCCGTTTCTCCACAGGCGCCGACTCCCCGGTAAGAGTCGACTGATCAATAAAGAAGTCCTTGGCAGTAAGCACACGGGCATCCGCGGGAACAACGTCTCCTACGCCAAGGAGGATGGAATCACCTGGCACAAGCTCTGTTATTGGCACTTCCACGTATTCCCCGTCACGCATGACAGTAGATGTGAC
>DGZL01000092.1 GCA_002398515.1 Firmicutes bacterium UBA4981 | reverse complement strand
AGGCCTTGTCCCCTGGGGGATGTCAGTTCGGAAGTATGAATCCCGGAAAATCTATGACGGAGAGGCCAGGTACAGAGGATTCATACTTCCCAACTGACATCCCCCAGGGGACAAGGCCTTTTCCCGTATGCCCCTTTTCAGTTATGACTTGCGCCTCAACAGTGGGGAACCCGTGGGGGCCCAGTATCTCCCTGGCACTGACGCTACATATTCTGTCGCCCATGGCAGCATCCTCCTCACTTGGCAACCTAAAGTATCTTCGCTTACTACTCAATCCGGTACACAACATCACTTGACATAACATCATCCATAGACAATAGCGTCTCCCTAGTCAGTCCCAATGACAATGACCTTAAAATCAAGGACATTGGTTCCGGTCGGGCCTGTTATGATCGCATCCCCTAACTGTTCCAGAGTTGCCTTAGAGGTGTTAGTGCGTAAGGCTTCAGCAATGCTGATTCCCCTCTCCCTGGCCCGTATCTTCGTAAGGCCGTCAACGATTCCGCCTGCGATATCAGTGGCTCCGTCGCTCCCGTCAGTATCCACTGCTACGCAAGCTACATTTTTGATATCGCCCAGCCCCTTGGCAAAGCCGAGCACAAACTCTTGGTTTGGC
Organism: Firmicutes bacterium UBA4981; assembly: GCA_002398515.1. Classification (GTDB taxonomy): domain Bacteria; phylum Bacillota; class SHA-98; order UBA4971; family UBA4971; genus UBA4971. Next base: position 7,370 of record DGZL01000092.1, on the reverse strand, counting down.
CCGCCGTCTCCGATAGTGCCACATACAGTCACCGTGACTTCACCGCCTATGAGAAGCACACACGGTGGGCACCAGGGTCTGCCATATAACCCGATTTCATTGGCTATACCGGCAACGGCCATACCTACATCTTTCGCTTCACCTTCAACGTGTCTCGACAGAATCACCGGAGTATAGCCGAAAGACTCGGCACGCTCCGCGCCGATTTCACATAACATGGCAGGATCCAATACGCTGTATAGGTTTGTCCTAATGTTATCCGTCGACTTCAATGTCTCAGGCTCAAGGCCTTGGCATCCCCGCTCCAGGTAATCTTGGACAGCTTCGGACGCACGATCCCAAACATCGAACATTTTCAAAATATCAATAGCATCTTGAAATGTGCTGTCATCCGGGAGGCAAAGATCCGGCCAAGGCATGACCCAGGACGGGACTGTAACCATTGAGAAGGTGATATTCTCCGCTGGATGGATATGAGACAGAAGCTTGCCTCCTTTAAGCAGGCAAAGATGACGCCGAACCGTGTTTACCTCACCTATTGAAGCCCCGCTTTTTAGGAGCAACGCAGAAACCTCCACTATGTCCTGAAGCAGAACCCCGTCCGGCGGCAGCCAAAGAAGAGACGAGGCCCCGCCTGTTACAGCAGTCAAGACCAAATCATTCTCCTTGGCTGATTCTGCAAGGCCGAGGACCGCTTCTCCCGCTCTTATGCTATCTTCACTTGGAAGAGGATGCGTTGACTCGATTACCTCGATCCCTTCAAGCTGCTGGTAATACTCTCCTCGTTTGGTTACGAGAATTCCCCTATCCACTCTCTTCCCAAGGACATCCGTAAGCACCTTGACGAGAGAAAATGCCCCTTTTCCCACACCTATGATGTAGATATGATCGATAGCGGTGAGGTCATATTCTCTGTCCCTGATAATCAGCGTATCCTGCTCTCTTCTCACAATGGAGCGCAGCCTTTTCCCGGGATCCGCCTCATCGAGGACAGTCTCGGTTATCCCCAGGGCAACTTCTCTTGCTTCGATCTCTCCGTGAGATATGAGGTCTTCATAGTTTTTGATGATCAAAGTATACCCTCCCCTCACCACTGTGAGAGTGTGATTACCGGGCTTATACGTATGCTGACCCTCGTACTCCGGGATACTTATCAATTATCGACTCATCTATGTCAAGACCCAGTCCAGGTTCGTCAGTAGGCTCTATATAGCCGTCAACTACTCTAATAGGATTTCTGGCCAGAAGATCCCTAAATGGATTGATAGGAGCTAGATCCGCTTCAAAGATTAGTGCATTAGGTGTACAGCACATTAAGTGTGTATTGGCAGCAGCGCTTAGTATGGTCTGACTCGTATGCGGAGAGAGTAGTCTGTGAAATGCTTCAGTCATGTCTGCAATCTTCTTGACTTCTGTTAAGCCTCCGGACTTCGTGCAGTCCGCTTGTACAACATCCACTGCATCTTTTGAAAGAAGGTCTTTGAAAGCATACTTAGTGTAGTTGTTCTCTCCCCATGCGAGCATAGTGTTGGAGTAAGTTCTGAATCTTAAGTACGTATCGATGTCATCAGGAGTAAAGGGTTCTTCCAGCCAGAAAACATTGTATTCATTGCAGTAGTCCGCAACAACGGGAATATCCCATATCGTGTAACGAGTAGCAGCATCAACTGCTATATCTAGGTCCGGACCAAAGGTCTTTCGAAGGTGCCCCACCCTTCTTGCATCATCTTTCGCGTCATGGCCGACACGGAGCTTGATTGCTGTGTAACCTTGGCTCACGTAGTCTCCTACACTCTTTTCCAAGGTGGCAAGATCCTCTTCGTATCCGAGGCTCAAACCGCCTGCATAGGCGCGAATCTTCCTTTTGGATCCCCCCATGAGTCGGTACACCGGGAGTCCTAAGACTTTTCCTTTGATATCCCACAACGCTATGTCGATACCGCTCATAGCTATTACAGCGGCTGTGCCTGCGCCGTGGGTCGCAATTTGGCGACGATATATCTTCGCCCAAATCCCCTCAGTATCAAAGGGATCGCACCCTATCACGATAGGTGCAAGACTGGAGTTTACGAGCTCTGCGATACTGGTAGGTGTTAACGCATGATGGGACTCTCCCCAGCCCACTGTTCCGTCGTCACATGTTATCTTAACGAGGACACAATCGCGCTTTACTACGTTCCCCACTCCGAAACGCATACTGGCCCCGTCAAACCTGCAAGATAATGGATATGCTACAACTTCTTTGATTTTCACGGCAACTATCCCTCCGGTTTATGCTGCTTGTCGCCTTTGATTATGATTTTGGACAGCCCTGGACACATAAGGGCCGAAAACAAAGGCCATGGATATGATAAGTAGTACTAACGATATAGGTCTGGTCACAAAGATGCTCCAGGATCCGCCGCTTAGAATGAGAGAGCGCCTGCACTCCCCTTCCAGCAGCCTGCCTAACACAAGACCCAGGACTATCGGGGCCATTGGGAACTTGGCCAGGGTCATTAGGTATCCGAAGAGTCCGAGCACCAAAGTAACCCAAACATCAAAGAAACTGTTATTTATCGCGTAGGATCCGACAAGGCAAAGGACTATCAAGATGGGCGTAAGAAAATGTTTCGGGACATTTAGGATCTTGACGAATCCGCGAATTCCAATGAACATAATTGCCACCATAAAGATGTTAGCAATAAGCAAGGTCGTAAATACTGAGTAAATAACATCTATATGTTCCTTAAACAGGCCGGGGCCGGGCTGGAGGCCGTGTATTATCAGAGCGCCCAAAAGAACCGCTGTAACACTGTCACCCGGAATTCCCAGGGTCAGCATGGGGATCAATGCTCCGCCGGTCACACCGTTATTTGCAGCTTCAGATGCAATGACACCGTCGGGAATTCCTTCGCCGAACTTCTCAGGATGCTTCGAGAATCTCTTGGCTTGATCATAAGCAAGGAAAGCTGCAATGTTTCCGCCTGTGGCAGGAATTATCCCAATAAAAGTACCGATAATGCTTGATCTGATAAGGTTACCGGCATGCTCCCAGAGCTCACGGAGTGTGGGAAACATCTCTCTGCTGGTAACCTGTGCCTTCACAGCTTCATATGAAGTCCTGGTTCCGCTAAGTATCTCAGGGATGGCAAAAAATCCGATAAGAGCCGGCATTACTGAGATTCCGCTCATAAGTGGAATCTGGTTGAATGTGAATCGGAAGTTACCAACGATCGGATCCACGCCGACAAAGGACAGCCAAAGTCCGACAAGGCCTGCTATTATGCCTTTGGCTATCGATTTGCCGGATATGCTCGCAATTATTGTAAGGCCCATGACCGCCAGCATAGCATATTCAGGCGGACCGAACCGAAGTGCAAATCTTGCAGCTTGCGGGGCAATGAGGACTAATGCAAGCCAACTTATGAAACCCCCTACACCTGAAGCTGTTACCGCCCAGCCAAGGGCTTTAGCAGCTTGGCCTTTCCTTGCCATGGGATAGCCGTCCAGCGTAGTCACTACGGACGAGGGTGTTCCGGGGATATTAAGAAGAGTCGCTGATACTGCGCCACCTGCTATTCCTCCGCAGTACACTCCAAGCAGCATACCGAAGGCCTCAGCCACAGGCATGCTGAATGTAAACGGCACCAAAATCGCCGTCCCCATGGTGGCTGTCAACCCCGGAAGCGCCCCGAATATCAGCCCGATGCCGGTTCCGATGAATGTATACAAAAGAATGCTGGGATTAGATGCAATTGCAAAGACCTGGCTAAGAGCCGAACCCACTCCTGACATCTGTTCTCCCTCCCTAGCTTCGCTCTACCCAAACAATGCAAACTGAGGTAAGTCAACGCGAAATCCATGCACGAACGCTACATAAATTATTGCTGTAACGAAAACCGCCACCAGTAAGCTTTTGAGGGCGGATCGTTGATCTTTCGGAGACAAGATTAATGACAGGGACCAAATAAATATCAATGAAGTTAGTGCAAACCCGAGCACTCGCCAAACCAGGAGGTAGAGTACAAGCAAGATTGCCGTGAGTAATGCAGGCGCGTCGCCGGACTCCATGAATCGGCGGTATGCCGGCCTCTTCCGCGCAGTCTCCTCTCGAGGCTTGCGCCTGGTTGAACGTGTCGATACCAATTGCCAAATACCCGGTATCACGGTAAGACACATACATAGTACGATAATCATCCAAAATACTGCTTGCGGAAATGCAGTCGGGCCCAGGGGATCCGCCAAGGATGAATGGGGTATTGACGTGGACACAACAAGAAACATGCCGGCCACCGTGATTAACACAAGCGATACGATTGCTTCCGCAAGATTTACTTTTCTCAATGCGTTCACCTCCGAGAAGTTCAGAGTCTTGCCGCGACGTTGAGATTATACTCTGGAGCCTAGGGGCCTATCGCCCGGGGTTATACCATGATTCCGCAGCCGGGCAATAGGCCCTCTTTCGAGAGAGGTTCAAAATGTGAAAGTCATGTTACTCGGCAAACGCTTTCTTTGCTATGTTCTCTAAAGAGCCGTACAGATCGGTGATGTATGCGTCAAGTTCATCACCGACAACCGGTTCTGCTATGAAGCCGTTATTTTTGGCTAACTTCTGGAACTCTTCACTCGTTAGGACTTCATTGAACATTGAGGCAAGCTTCTCTTGAACATCCTTGGGAACTCCGGCAGGAGCGACCATGAACGAAACCTGAGCCATTTTCCCGTACTTGAACACATCATATCCTTCCTCTTTGAATGAGGGGACATCAGGTAATGCCGGGGATCTCTGATCCATGAACACGCCGATGGCTTTGGCATCGCCGGATCTTAACTGGCCCATAGCGTCATTGGGTTTCGCAACCACTGAATCGATATGTCCGCCTAGGAGAGCAGCTAACGCGTCTGATGCGCCTCCGAACGGGACGTGTCTGATTTCGGCACCTGCAGCTTCAGCAGCTAACAAGGACATGCAATGGTTTACGTTACGGCTGCCGGGAGTACCGACTGTTATTTTGCCGGGGTTTTCTACGACTGCTTTCATGTAGTCATCGAGGGATTTAAACTTTCCGTCAGCTTTCACAATGAGAATGAGGGGATCCTCGGATACCAGGGCTATGTTGGTGAATTTGTCTGTCCGCCACGGCACCTCGTTAAGCGCCATCAGGCTTAAGATAGAGCTGGAGGCTATTCCTATAGTGTACCCGTCGGGTTTTGCAGCTATCATCTCGGTAAGTCCCACTGCGCTGGATCCTCCGGGCTTGTTAAGCACGACAAGGTTTGCACCGAACTTTGACTTGAATATCGGTTGCAGCGCTCTCACCATGACGTCAGTTGCGCCACCCGGGCTCCAGGGCACGATTACTTTGATCTCTTTGGTGGGAAAAGTAGATGCAAACGCAGGGAGAGTTCCCAGAACCAGGCCATTAGTTACCATCAAAGCTACTAGAAGCACAACAACAATTCTGTTCTTCATAATGAATCAACGCCTCCTTAGATAGGTAACCTTCTTCTGACTTAAGTAAAACGGTACCCAAACAACAAAGGATAACCTCACCCATCACCTCCTTGACGTCTACATGCCTCTTGATCGCTAATTGACTGAGGACTCCTGTCCTCCGTAGGTCTCTGATGACTTATTGTTTTTATCTTGCAGTTCGCAGATTTTCTCATATGCTTTTCGGATGTTGCTGATGTGAATTTTCATTGCTTCACGGGCATCGGTAGGGCTACGGCGCTTAAGTGCATCAAAAATCGCTCTGATTTCAGAAAGAGACGGCAAGAGACGATCCGCCCACAGGCCGGTGGCTACTCGAGTTCTATGTACGTAGCTGTGGTACCCCTCAAGCAGAGTATCAATCTCTCTGTTACCTGTAGCTTTTCGCAGTGCTTCATGTAGCCGGTCATCTATCTTCCATAGTTTGATGGCGTAAGCTCGAGTGCCGGGCGCTTCTCCTGCGATGTCGTCAAGAAGTGCTTGTAGTTCTTGGAGGGCCTCATCGGTAACTTTCAAGGCTGCTTTCTCTGCAGTGTACGGCTCAAGCAGCAGTCGCATCTCCAGAACGTCCCGGTATTTCTCTGTGGATAACGGGGATACGATTGAGCCTACTTGGGGGTAGATTTCTACGAGCTCCTCGGCTGCAAGGCGCGTTAAGGCTTCCTTCACCGGAGATCTACTGACGTTGAACTCTCCTGCAATGCGTTCTTCTGACAGCTTCTCACCAGGCGCAAGCTCAGCTTCGACAATCCTCCTACGCAGTTCTGAATATACGGAGTCTGCCTTGGTATTACGTTCAGATATCGTAATGCCTCTCTTTCTCATGAAAGCCATCATCCTCTGACATACTTGTATTCTAGTATGTTAGTTTTGAGACAAGTATAACCCTCTTTCCCGTACACGTCAAGAGGCGGCCGCCCCCCATCGCCCGTACGGCACTCGGTGCTGTCCCCCGTACCCCCGTTGACTTTCCTCAGTCCTTACTCAGTCCTCTGCAGTTCACGGTCCAATTGAGAAGAAAACCATGAGTGGTAGAGTCAATGCCGGAAGAATATGGTGCTGCGCGACCCTTCAAGCATTGTGATTGCTGACGTGATTCTCATCGCCCTCCCAGCGTTTGCCGAGCGTCAAATGTCTCCCAGATACCAACTGCAGAATTCGAAGGAAAAAACTGCTCACTTCTCGTCTTCAATTGGATGGAATGTCATCTCCAAACATGTATACCGGTTTCTATATAGAGAAGGGCTTTGGACGCGCGGTCGCCACAGTTCCCGGAATACCTAAGGGAAGTATAATGGATTCTGAGTGGCATTGGGACGGCTTTATTGATAGATTAAGCCGAAACCAATACGAAGAACCTATGAGAAGGGCACTTGAGCTCTACAAGGGGGAGCTATGGATTCTGTTGGAGGCATGGAGTTTTAACAAGCCGCCTGCGCTCGATACTGAGCGGGCAGGGCCGGATGATAGCTTACTCTTCGTGATCTCAGATGCAAGCTTGCACATGGATTTACGTGTCCGCGGATACCAAGAACTCGGACACCTCAATAGCGCAGCTACTCCCAGCGAACTGGCGCAGGGAATCTCCGAGAATAAAGCTTTGGACTACTTCTGGGTAGACTTACACATTGGCACGCTAATGCGCTACGGAGACGAATCCACCGGCAACTGGGGTGCACATGAGGTTTGGACCCGTACGTTAGAGCCGTGGGAATCGTTGGTCATTGAAGTCGCAGACAAGTAATCTAAGGGATTATGGCCTCGTAAACATGTCCAGCAGATGGATGATGGCTAGTGGCTCCGTCGGAGCAGAGGGTCTTCGCTCCACGCCATTATCAGTCCTCTGAGTCGAAAATATCATCAAAGCGAGAGGCCGGCTGTACACCATCAGCGA
>DGZL01000049.1:2529-4676 GCA_002398515.1 Firmicutes bacterium UBA4981 | reverse complement strand
CATCTCATTTGTGACGGTCCTGTCGACATGGTCCTCGGGTTTGAGCCTGCCGAAAACGGGATAATGGAGGAGAAGCCAAAACCTGTGTCTGAACCGATTTTGGGCAATTTGGGCATAGGGCTTGTCGCTGCAATCAGTGTCACTGCTGCTGTGGCTTGTCTTGGGATGTTCGGCCATTATCTCTTCATACACGAGGATATCATTGTTGCAAGGAGTTTGTGTTTTGAGACTTTGGCGGTCATATCACTGGTCTACGTATTTGCCTATCGCAGTATGCGAAAGAGCATTTTCCATACCGGCCATTTTCTAAGCAACAAGCCTCTTCTGGCCTCTGTGGCAATAGGCTTTGTGTTTGCTATTGGGGCAATTCAGGTGCCGGCCTTGAGGCAAGCGTTAGGCCTTGTAACCCTGTCTACCATGGAATGGGGCATGGTATTTGCAGTCGCTTTCGCTCTCTTGATTATTGTGGAAGTTGGAAAATTACTCGCGATTAGCCGCAGTCGGTAGGTCGGAGAAACCCGAATGTGTGAGGCTCCCCAAAGGAAAGGCTTGGTAAATTCTCTCGATTACGGTATTATATAGACACTGCCTTTCTTTTGCACTGTTCGCAGACGATTACTACTAATGGGATCCACAAGGCAAGAGAGTGTTCACTGGGAGGGTAAACCAGTGAGTGACCGACCATCTCTCAGAATTTATGAATGGGTGACCGGTGTTCTGGGTCTGGTAATCATTGTACAGGTAACAGCGACCCAAGGACTTGAGAGCGACTGGCTCCTGGTGGGATGCTGGGTTTTGTCGTACCTTCTCTTCTTGGATAAGACCGTTTTCTTAACACCTGACGCAGCATTTATGCCAGGTTACCCAATTATGATCGCGGCCCTTTGCACAACAGGCCTTTCGGGCGCAGCTTGGCTTATTTTGACTTCATCTCTATGGCACGGCATACGTAACCGTGGCCAAATTCCCAGGATTGCCTTTAACATGGGGAGTGTAGCCATAGCAGCACTCGCCGCCAATAGTATGATGGTGGCTTTCTGGGGAACTTCAAAGCTCTTGGAGCCATTGTCCGCAGATGGCCTTATTCGAGGGCTTGTCCTGGTTTTCACGTATCATTTGGTTCTAACCGGCGCTTATAGCTTGCTCTCATACATTGGAGACCCTGAGCTTCAGTTCATACCCAGATTAACGTGTTCTTTGAAGAAGAGCGTGCGCTGGTTTATGCCGAGTTACTATGTCTTCTCTCTTCTCCTAATCCACCTTGCCCAAACAGGCGGGATTGTTGCGTGTCTGTTCTTCCTTTCTGCCATTTATGCTCTATGGAGACAGTTCTACCTTTCCCAAGCATATCAGCAAGAATCAGTTCGAGCTGCCACGGATTCCCTGACCGGTGTTGCTAACAGGGAGGGATTCAGAAGGTATCTCGGCAGTACGCTGAGCGCTACCAGGCTTCCTGCAGCTGTCTTGTTTGTTGATATTGACGACTTCAAAAGCCTGAATGACAGGTTCGGTCATGAGTTCGGGGATAAGATTCTTTGCATCCTAGCTTCGCTCCTGAAGAAGTTTGTCCGTGGAGACGACTTGGTTGTCAGGTGGGGCGGTGAAGAGTTTATCGTGTTCTTGTGGAATACCTCCATCGAGCAGGCTCTCACTATTGCCGAGAGGATTTGCCGAGCAGTACGGGATCGTGAGTTGCCTCTTGGAGCTGAGATAACAGTCAGCATCGGATGCTCCGGGACGAATGACGTTGACGAGGTGCCTCTGCTTGTATCTGCAGCGGATAATGCTCTCTATCAGGCTAAACATGCAGGGAAAGATCGCGTGTACGTGGCAGCGACTCGTGAGTAGGCGGTTTCTTCAATGGAGCCATGGCTTCTCAGCCATGGAGATGGCAGCTCGAATAACTCCAGGCTATGCTGGGGGGATAGACACTCAATTCGAGCGTACCGTAGTTGCGCACAGAGCAAGCCTCCTCAAAACATGATGTCAAACAACATTGGGCCTTCTGGCTGGTCTTAGGATGTTCGAGCGTGCATTGGAATTACGAGCACCACCTCGATGCTCGAATCTTGGGTAGAAGTAGCAGGCTATATTATTATGACCTGGGTCCCCTCATCTGGTAGGACTGGCCGCCCAAGATATTCCAA
>DGZL01000049.1:1909-2161 GCA_002398515.1 Firmicutes bacterium UBA4981 | reverse complement strand
GAGATATCATAGCAAACTATAAACCTTCTTCTCATATAGATCACCTCGTACAGAAGGGTTTATATGAAGGTATTTCTCCACAGACATAGCGAGCGAGTAAGCGAGCTTGAACTGCAAGTATTCGTCGATAGCTTATCGAGTATTTGAAAATCGGATGCGTGACTAATGTGTCTACTCGCCTCTCGTATGCGGCAATTGCTTTCTTCCTACCACTTGATGTCAGTGAAACCGCGCCAGCTCGCTTAATGAAAT
>DGZL01000049.1:653-1688 GCA_002398515.1 Firmicutes bacterium UBA4981 | reverse complement strand
TGCAGCTTCTGCCAGTCGTGCCAGTCGAGAGAGTTCAGCAAGAGCCGACTTCGGAGTGTCGGGATGAAGCCTTCTAAGCATAGTCCTCTGATTTCGTACCTTCCCAACTACGATAGACTTTGCTACGTTCAGGCTCATTTCAGGATCCGATGCTCCGTCATACTGTGCGATTCGTAGTTCGATGTTTTTGTGAACCATAGACTGTGCTAAGCCGTAGAACCAACCTCCGTATGAGTGGAAGCAGACTGGCATGTTCCTGGCGCAAAGTTCTCGAAGGGCCTGAGTCGTGATTTGTACGTTGCCCAAGAGAACCACGTGGGAGATGTCGAGCAAGCGCACTTCCTTTACTATTGAGCCCTTTACCTTAATCAGAAGCATGTCATGGCGTTTAGAGATTGACGCGCCTTGCTCCTGAACATATAGTGGCACTGCATCATCGCGGGCAGGGACGAGCCGCCTGATCTCGGTACAGTCTCTAGCCTATCACTTGCCTTTGTGACACACACTTTGTGTTTTGAAGGCTTTCGGGTGAGCTCTTTCTTGACTTGCACATATACGTCTTGGGCACGGGCAACAGTGTTTACAATTATGAGAGACAGCGTTCCGGGGGTATGACGCTTGATTATCTCACTTGCAATTTCTCGGGGCTTCATGGGTGTGGTGGCCTTCTTGCTTTTTGAGATCAGTTGCCGGAGGGACTTGGAGGCGTTCATTCGTCGTTCCAGGCTCGGAGAGCCTCTACATTCCTCCTGACCCAGCATAAGCACAGATTCANNGCCGCCTGATCTCGGTACAGTCTTCACCGATCGCTCCCCGAAGAAGATTGACTTCATCTGGGAGGCAGATGCCTACCAGTGAACAGCCTGCGCATTTCGGACTGTCGACAAGGGGCGGCGGAATTCTTCCGGATTCGGCTGCGTTGCGTAGTTCCTTAATAGCCTCCATTGTGCGCAGTGCCAACGTTTCATCGATCGGTACTTCCACTCGGGTTTTCGATTCCGTGTAGTATACATATCCGCGAGTACATGTATAGCC
>DGZL01000049.1:0-553 GCA_002398515.1 Firmicutes bacterium UBA4981 | reverse complement strand
CATGATCGTGTACACCTTCACTGGGTTCTCTTCAAACATGTCAAATCTCTTTGCCAGTGCATTAAGCCACTTATGTGCGTTTCCCCTTGTCTGTTCAACCAGTGCCCGCATGGGCAGGCAGTAGACGAGCCTCCGAGGAGCATTCACTCCGATTCCATCTATAGAGAAGCGTCGCCTGTAAAGCCATGACAAGACTACTGCGGCAGTCTTACCTGCACCTGTAGGAACACTAAGTACTTGAGGCAAGTCTGAACATGTAGCGAGGGTTTCTTGATATGGGTAAGGCCTAAACCCAGTAGCTACCTGGAAAAAGTCGGGGAATTGAGGGTATGCCAAGGGGCTTCACCTCCCAATAATTTGTATTATATGATAATTTCTCCAAATAAGAGTTGGCACCTTTATCGTTGGGATGGAAAATTGCGCTGAAATCGTTTTGTGTTCGAATTAACAAGAGGAGAAAAATGATGAAGGTGAATTAGACATGTAGCGGGGTGCCTTCTCATATCCTCGATTGTGCTAGACGTGAGTGACAGAAAAAGCATGCGCAGCGGGG
>DGZL01000086.1 GCA_002398515.1 Firmicutes bacterium UBA4981 | reverse complement strand
CGGTACGTACACTTTCTGGAACCGGCGATTACTTATGGTGATCTATTTAGATGTTTATCTGCCATGGTGACCAGGGGGGTGTCACGTGGAGGAGAGAGAATGCGCTATTGCCATTAATACTGTAGTCACTGTCGGAGGCCGGAGGTTCGCCGATCTTATGCGGAGATTCGGGTCAGCGCGCGGCATAATAAGGGCTAAGGAAGAAGAGCTGCGCCAAGTAAAGGGGATCGGCAAGGAGACTGCCGGACGCATCAGAGCGCTCAGTGACGGAACGGCACTTATGCGAGAGATTCAAAAGGCTGAGGAATTAGGGGTCAAAATAGCTACTCAGAATGATCCTTCGTATCCTGCTGCCTTACTGAATATGTCATATCCTCCTCCCGCTATCTACATTTTGGGAGAAGTCCTGCCGTCTGATGCATTTTCAATTGCGATTGTGGGTTCCAGGAGGCCTAGCTACTATGGAAGAAGAGTGGCTGGGCTCTTGTCGAAGAATGCAACGGAAGAAGGGCTCACCGTAGTATCAGGTATGGCCAGAGGTATCGATTCAGCTGCGCATAAAGGAGCTCTCGCAGGAGGGGGGCGAACTATTGCAGTCTTGGGCAGCGGTATTGATGTCATATATCCCCCTGAGAACAAGGAGCTTGCTCAGGAGATAGCCGAAAACGGGGCAGTCGTAAGCGAGTTCCCTTTTGGCTCATGTCCTTTCCCACAAAACTTCCCCAGGCGCAATCGGGTCATCAGCGGGCTGGCTCTTGGTGTTGTGATAGTACAAGCAGGAGAGACCAGTGGCGCGCTTATTACCGCTGATTTTGCCTTGGAGCAAGGGAGGGAAGTTTTTGCCGTTCCAGGGGAAATCGAGAACCCGCTTTCTCGGGGAACTCATAATCTTATTAGGCAAGGGGCGAGACTTGTAGAAGGAATTGGTGACGTACTTGAAGAACTCGGGATACCGACTACAAGAGAGCATAATCTGGAAAACAATTCAAGCAAAATGAGGCTTTCTTCCCGCGAGAAGAGAGTCTTAGCGCAGCTGGGCTTTTCACCTATGTCTACTGATGATATAGTAATCGCGACAGGGTTTTTCCCGTCAACAGTCACCACAACCCTTGTCTCCCTGGAATTGAAGGGCATAGTAACAAGGGTTACAGGTGGCTATGTGCGAGCTTGAACAGGCATGGCACAAGGCCGGTCTCGCCAGGTATTTACGAGGGATAAAGAACAGATGCTAACTTTCGTTGTGATGAATACAGCTCTACGAATGTTTTTGCACCCGGAAAAGGGTGGGATCCAAACCGACCCTTGTGGAGAGAATGAGCAGTAGCCATGATTAATACACGATGAACGGCAGGCAAATGAGGGATGTCATACATTAGGGGAGTGTAACAATGTCAAAAGGTCTTATTATCGTGGAATCACCTGCTAAAGCCAAGACAGTCGAGAGGCTGCTCGGCGGGAAATACCAAGTGAAAGCTTCCATGGGTCACGTAAGGGATTTACCCAAGAGCAAGCTTGGGGTAGACGTGGAAAATAACTATGAGCCTCACTACATCACTATTCGAGGCAAGAGCGATACTATCCGGGAGCTCAAAGGGGCAGTTAAGAAATCCGGCCAAGTGTTGCTTGCAACTGACCCTGACCGTGAGGGGGAGGCAATATCCTGGCACCTCTCAAAGGCCCTGGACCTTGACTCTAGTGCTTCTTGTCGCATTGAGTTTCACGAGATCACTCAGAAGGCGGTAAAGAATGCAGTCGCCAACCCGAGGCCTATTCACATGGAGAGAGTCCATGCCCAACAGGCGCGGAGAATACTCGACAGGCTTGTCGGATATACCCTTAGCCCATTTTTATGGAAAAAGGTCCGCAGAGGACTGTCTGCAGGCAGAGTTCAGTCAGTTGCTGTAAGGCTGATATGCGACAGAGAGAGGGAAATCGAGGCTTTTGTGCGTGAGGAGTACTGGTCAATTACCGCCTTTTTAAAAACCTGTGCTGACTGTCGGGAGTTTTCCGCTAAGCTCCTGCGGAAAGCCGGAAAAAAGATAAACATAGGCACTGCTGATGAAGCCCGGGAAGTCCTCAGGGATTTGAAGGGCGCGGAGTATGAAGTCATCAAAGTGCTTGAAAAGGAACGGAAGCGAAATCCTGCGCCTCCCTTCACCACAAGCACGCTCCAGCAGGAAGCCTCAAGGAAGCTGGGATTCGGAGCTCGCAAGACTATGCAAATCGCCCAACAGTTGTATGAGGGCCTGGAGATTGGTCCTGAGGGCAACACAGGCCTCATAACTTATATTCGAACTGACTCAGTCCGAGTCGCGGCTGAAGCTGAAGTCTCAGCCAGGTCTTTCATTAAGGACGTATATGGGAAGGACTATGTCCCTGACAGGCCCAGGCGGTACAAGAAGAAGGCTACCAGTCAGGATGCACATGAGGCTATAAGGCCTACACTGGTTGCGCGTCGCCCCGATGACCTGAAGAAACGCTTGTCCGGGGATCAGTTGAGACTATACAAGCTTATTTGGGACAGGTTTGTGGCAAGCCAAATGGAATCAGCGGTCTTAGACACTGTTCGTGTAGACATCAAAGCTAAGAACTACCTTTTTCGGGCCACAGGTTCTCGAGTGAAGTTCCCGGGGTTCACCGTACTATATCAGGAAGGGACGGATAATGCTGAAGAGGATGACCCAATCCTCCCTGAGCTTTCTGAGGGAGAAAGACTGCTTCTTTCAAGGCTTGAGGACAAACAGCATTTTACTGAGCCGCCGCCACGATATAGCGAGGCTACGCTTGTACGGGCTCTTGAAGAAAACGGTATAGGGAGACCCAGCACATATGCGCCTATCATCGAAACCATCCTTAGACGAGATTACGTAGTCCTTGAAGACAAGAGATTTCACCCAACGCAACTGGGGTTTGTGGTAGTGGATGTCCTAAACCAGGTCTATCCTAATGTCGTTGACGTGACGTTTACAGCTAACATGGAAGCCAGGTTGGATCAGATTGCTGAAGGCAAACTTGAATGGGTGAATGTTATAGACGAATTTTATCCGCCTTTTAAGAAAACAGTGGATGCGGCGGAGGAACGTGTCGACAGAGTGAAGATCCCGGAGGAAGTCACTGATGAACTCTGTCCTGAATGTGGCCGCAACCTTGTGGTGAAGCACGGCAGATTCGGCGCGTTCCTTGGGTGCCAAGGCTACCCTGAATGCAAATTCACCAAGAAAATCGTCCGCTCAACCGGTGTTAATTGCATCTTGTGCGGACGCGAGATAGTTGAGCGAAAGACCAAAAAAGGCAGGAAATTCTATGGATGCAGTGGGTATCCTGAGTGCACGTTTACCACGTGGTACCTGCCGGTTAAGAAGTCCTGCCCGAAATGCGGAGCGTTTCTTGTAAGGCGCGGCGGTAAGAAGGGTTATCTCGCCTGTGTCAGGGAAGGGTGTGACTTTCGACAAGATGCGCCTATTGCCGGTAAGTCTAAAGCTTCTTCCTCGTAGGGCGCTTCGGGATTGTAGGTGTCGCTAAATTGGTTAATGACAGAGGCGTTGTGGTTGTAGGCGGTGGGATTGCAGGCAGTGAGGCTGCATGGCAGATAGCTCGGAGAAACATCCGGGTCAACCTCGTAGAAATGAGGCCTCACGTGATGACGCCTGCTCATACCACGTCGGGCCTGGCGGAGCTGGTATGCTCCAATTCACTGGGGTCCGACAGCTTCCGGAATGCATCCGGTGTTCTCAAAGAGGAATTACGAATCTACGGCTCCCTAATCATGAGATGCGCGGAAGCAGCCAGGCTCCCTGCAGGGTCAGCCCTGGCAGTGGAAAGGGATAGATTTTCGCGGCTTGTCGGTTCGTACATCAAAAGATCCTCGAATATCTGCTTGGTAAGGGAAGAGGTTATTGATATCCCCCGACACAGGCCTTGCATAATAGCCGGCGGTCCACTGACTTCCTCGGGTCTTGCCGGGTCTGTCGCAGAGTTGACAGGTGAAGACAGTCTATACTTTTATGATGCTGTAGCTCCCATTGTGACCTTGGAGTCTTTGGATATGTCCCGGGTATTTTGGGGTTCTCGGTATGGGCGGGGCGGGGATGACTATCTTAACTGTCCCATGACAGAAGACGAATATAACCGCTTCTATGATGCTTTGGTCTCTGCAAAGACGGCGCCTCTACACGAATTCGAAGACATGAGGGTTTTTGAAGCTTGTATGCCCGTAGAGACTCTGGCGAAACGTGGACGGGAATCGCTCGCTTACGGCCCTCTGAGGCCGGTTGGGCTGAGAGATCCGCGTACGGGAGAGCGCCCTCATGCGGTAGTGCAATTAAGACCGGAGAATATCGCGCGTTCCCTGTTAAATCTGGTAGGCTTTCAAACGCGACTTACATGGGATGAACAGCGTCGTGTCTTCCGCATGATCCCCGGTTTAGAAAAGGCTGAGTTTGCCAGATACGGAGTGATGCATAGAAATACGTTTATTAACTCGCCTGAGCTCCTTCTTCCTACGCTACAGTGTCGACACGACGAAGGCCTTCTCTTTGCAGGGCAAATCACAGGAGTCGAGGGATATCTGGAATCCGCAGCGTCCGGACTGGTTGCCGGGATAAATGCAGCAAGGCTTGTGCTGGGTTTGCCTCCTTGCCGGTTTCCGAAAGAGACAGTCATCGGTGCTCTTTGCCACTATGTATCCACCTCACAGCCTGGGACCTTTCAACCTATGAACGCCAACTTCGGTATTCTGCCGAAACCCTATAAAAAACGACACGGGAAAGCTGATAGGCTTGCAATTGCGGCATTTTCTGTGGAAATCGCACACGATTTCGAGAAAACCCTTGGTTGCAGACTTGATCAAAAATTATGATTGTGATACAATTCTGAAATGAAGGAGTTCGCTTAACTGGCGTAATGTTGGGTTCTCCGTAAGGGAGCTGTATTTGTGTTGACTGGTGAGGTTGACGGCTTTCTTGGATATCTCTCCGTTGAAAAGGGCCATTCGTCTAATACGATAAACGCGTATGCCCATGATATTCAGGCATTCATAGGTTTTATCGAAGATATCTATGAAGACAATGAGAATCCGGGCCTGTCGAACATTACTTATCGTGAAATTAGGGCTTATCTGGCGCATCTTCAAAAAGCAAATTACTCCAGGCGGACCATTGCCAGGAGGCTTGCGGCTGTTCGAGCCTTTTTTTCTTATCTCTGCAAGAAAGGGATTGTCTCTCAAAATCCGGCAAAAGGCGTCAGAACTCCGAAAGAAGGGCGCAGAATACCGCCTTTTCTTCGCGAGGATGAGGTCGTGTCCTTATTGGAGTGTCCTTCGGGAGATACGCCTCTCGAACTCCGCGACAGAGCGATCTTGGAAACCCTTTATGCTGCAGGCCTTCGTGTCGGAGAGCTGGTCGGTCTCAACCTTGACAGTATCGACCCCTCTACCGGTTATGTCAGAGCGTACGGAAAGGGATCTAAAGAGAGAATAGTCCCAATAGGGACAAAGGCTGTAAAGGCACTGGTAGAATACTTGGAACGCGGAAGGCCCAATCTTGCGTCAAAAGGGCGAGAATCTCGAGCCCTTTTCCTAAACTGCAACGGAACAAGGCTTTCTGAACGCGCTGTTCAAATCATGGTAAACAAGTACATAGATAAGGCGTCCGTCGACAAGAAGATCAGTCCTCATGCTTTGAGACATTCGTTTGCCACTCATCTCCTGGATCATGGAGCGGATCTCCGGGCTGTCCAGGAACTGCTTGGGCACGCCAGTGTTTCTACGACTCAACTCTATACGCATATGACCAGAAAGAGACTTCGTGTAGTTTACGACAAGGCCCATCCACGGGCATAGTACAGCGTGATTAGGAGGTAGGCCGTGGTGAAACATGAGTTTTATGCGACAACGATAGTTGCGGTGAAGCGCGGTGAACATGTGGCTATTGCCGGGGATGGGCAGGTTACCATAGGCAACACCGTAATGAAGCATAAGGCAAGAAAAGTTCGAAGGCTCCACGAAGGAAGGGTCGTGGCAGGCTTTGCAGGGACTGCGGCTGACGCTTTTGCGCTGTTTGAACGATTCGAAGGTAAGCTCGAGGAGTACCATGGAAACCTGCAGAGAGCCTCGGTGGAGTTGGTAAAGGAGTGGCGTCTGGATCGTGCCTTGAGACGACTTGAAGCTCTTTTGGTTGTTGGAGATAAGTCCAGCTTACTGGTGATTTCAGGTAACGGAGACCTTATCGAGCCTGATGACGGTATCGCGGCAGTGGGTTCAGGCGGGCCCATGGCTTTGGCAGCAGCAAAGGCGCTGATTAGCCATACAAACCTCACCTGTGGTGAAGTTGCCACGGAAGCACTGCGAATTGCGTCTTCCATTTGCATATATACAAATGAGGAGATC
>DGZL01000138.1:12301-55271 GCA_002398515.1 Firmicutes bacterium UBA4981 | reverse complement strand
CTCTATATATTCTATGTCTCTTGTCGGGGATTTGAGATCAAAATCCATCACCAAACTTAATGTCCCAAGTCTTGAGCTGCTCAATCAAATCATATTTGGTGAGATCGAGGTGAATTGGGCTAATCGAAATCATGTTATGCCTGACAGCTACAGAGTCAACATCAAGATCTCCTTCGTACTCCTCTACGTTACCTGCCATCCAGTAGTATGTCCTACCCCTGGGATCGACTCGCCTATCAAAGACGTCTTTCCAAACCCTGGCGCCTAGTTTTGTAATGGATACCCCTGCCAAGTCCCTTTTCTCCACAGACGGAACATTGACGTTCAGAAGCGTCTTTGGAGGCAGCCCCCTCTTAGCCACTATTGAAACAAGTTGTTTGCCGAACTCGGCTGCCATAGGATAATTGCAGTTGTCAAAGGCAGCCACAGATATCGCCACTGAAGCAATTCCGTATATTGCGCCTTCAATTGCAGCAGACACAGTTCCTGAATATAGCACGTCAGTCCCCAGGTTCGGCCCACGATTAATCCCGGAAACTACTACATCAGGCTTCCATTCCAGTAGATCCTCAATAGCCAACTTGACACAGTCTGAAGGAGTGCCGTCAACAGCCCATGCTTGAATTCCGGAGTCGGGGAGCTCGATGTCTTGTATCCTGAGCGGCCTAAGCACCGTAATGGCGTGCCCAGTGGCGCTTCTTTCTCTGTCCGGGGCTACTACCTTGACTTCGCCGAGTTTCATGAGTTCCTGTGCTAATATGCTTATCCCGTCAGCGAGGATTCCGTCATCGTTAGTGACCAGTATTCGCATGGAGAGCGCTCACTCCTCATAACCTACATGAATCACGCCGTCGACTTCAGTGATTTCATCCAGTAATCTGTCTTTAGGCACTGAGAATGGCACTTCAAGGCTGAGATGAATAGCAGCTTCATGTCCTTTCCCCAGGGTTTCCATATCTACTTCTTTTATACTTACCCCATATCTGCCCAATACCGATGCAATAGCGCCTAACTGTCCCGGCCTGTCGCTTACCTGCACGAAAAGGGTATCACGTTTTGACAGCATGAATCTTCGCTCAAAACGATCAAATACCACAAGCACCACAACGACAAGGCCTGTAGTTACTGCACCGGGTACGTAAAACCCTGTGCCGACAGCCAATCCTATCCCTGCCACGACCCAAAGGCTTGCTGCAGTTGTCAGCCCCTTAATCGTTGAGCCTTCCCGAAGGATGGTGCCTGCCCCGAGAAAACCTATCCCGCTAATTACTTGAGCTGCGATCCGCCCCGGATCATACCCTAGCTTGCCTGAAAACTCCAAGAAAGCGTATTGAGAAATTACCATTATGAGAGCTGATCCGACACATACCAGGATATGAGTTCTGAAGCCTGCAGGCCGTTTATGACTCTCTCGTTCAAGTCCGATCAGCCCGCCGAATGCAGTAGCAACGACAAGTCTTAGAATTACCTCTCCCTGGGAGATCACACACTCACCCCACGATCACTTGAAACTCAGAGGTATTTTCAGTCAAATTTAATTATAGCACAAACACTCGGATAGAAGTGCAAGCGCATGCAAGACAATGAGACACCAGGAAATTCACTGCGTCAACTGCTTGCTCTTCGGGTGAATTTCTCTCGCAAGGTCAAGACACGGTGGGAGACTTGACATACAAGTGCTTGTATCTCGTCGAGGGCTTCCAGCACCGGCTTAGTAGACCCATCTCCGCATAGCTCTCTTATGGCTTCTAACGCATAAGACCTGAGGTCCTCATTTTCAAGACATATCCTCACCAAAGGCTTAACTGCCCGCTCATCCCCTAATGCTCGGAGGGCCTGTATGGCGCCATAGCGAACATCAACTGACTCATCGCCCAGACAGGAAATGAGGCGTCCCAGCACCTTAATGTCGCCGATTTTTCGGAGGGCCTCAACTGCTTCGTATCTCACTGCAGGATCAGGATCGCTTAATAGAGCTGACAAGCGCGACACGGATTTCTTATGTCTCAGCTCTCCTAGGAGCTTTGCCGCTCTGCGACGGGTGTTCCTATCAGTGATTTCCAGCGCGCAACTGACAGCTTCAACTACTTGACCCTTGGGGAATTTCATAATCGCTCTCGTGATATTGTACGCCACATACGGATTCTCGTCTCTCAAGGCTTTCACAAGATGTTCCAATGAAGATTCATCCCGGATTTCGCCAAGCGCTTCTGAAGCCCAACTCCTGACTGAATCGTCCTCGTCCTCAAGAGCACGAATCAACAGACCCACGGCTTTGCTGTCAGGCAGTTTACTGAGGCCATAGGCTGCCCCCCGCCTGGCGGAGACATCTCCTTCATCAAGCGCTTCTATAAGAAGATCTACGATCTCAACCCTAACGCTTTGAACCTCAGCCCTGGCTAGGTCTTGTCTGTCACCCGTGAGCCTATGTAAATCTCCTTCAAGTTGAGACAGCTGGTGAATTAGAATATCTATCTTATCGATACCGTCGACCATGTAGAATCCCCCCATCCCCTGGCAGCAACTAATTTCGACGTGCATTCCGCCGCCTGAGAATCACCACAAAGGGGAAAATGCGCCTTGCTCGTGAGTACAGCCCGGCGACAGCACATTAATTGTTCGACGCCGGCGAATCTATTCCTTCCGACTTATTCTTGGTCACTTAATCTTTTGTGTCTTATCTAAGCACTTCTCATTCCGCAATGAGGACACACATCTTGGTCAAGCTCCATGAGATCATGGCATTTCAAGCATTCCTTCTTTACAGGCTTTCCGCAATGGGGGCAGAAGGCCAAATTATGGATATACTTCTTAGAACAGTGAGGACATGCGAAAAGTTCTCCGCGGGGACGCAAGAATAAGTATATGACTACAACAGCCAGAGTTCCAAAAACACTTACTGTCAAAGCTGAGAAGACGCATGCTACTGCCCAGATTACAGGGTTGTAATCCCGTCCGCGGGCGTCGCGGAAAATCCACCAAGCACTGACAGCTCCTACTACTATAGTCCCGATGAAAACAGGCCAATTCATTCCGTTTGATTCCATCCTCTATGCGCTGGAAAGACGTATTCTGACGCCCTTATGATTCCAGCTCCCTCCCCTGTCATATCATGTCTCTAAAGTGAGCCCGGTTGAAAGTCTGACGAATCCTTTATATGTTCAAACTTGAGCCTGGTTTCGGGAACAGGCATTCTGAGCATCAAGTCTTCCACTGCTTTTCTGGGATCCAGACCTTCGAAAAGAACGGCGTACAATGTCGAGGCAATAGGCATTTCCACATTGAAGCGTTTTGACAAGGCCACTGCTGCCTTTGTAGTGGTAATCCCTTCCACTACCATGCTTGTGGAACTCAGGATCTTGTCAACACTCTTTCCCCTGGCTATTGCCATCCCTGCTCTCCTATTCCTTGATAACATGCTCATGCATGTTACGATTACGTCACCCATCCCTGAAAGGCCTGCAAAGGTCATGGGATTAGCTCCAAGGGCAGCCCCGAGCCGCACAATCTCCGCAATACCTCGGGTCATAATGGCAGCCCGTGTATTATCGCCGAATCCAAGCCCGTCAGACACCCCGGTTGCTAAAGCGATTACATTCTTCAAAGCCCCGCCCAGCTCCACTCCGGTGATATCACTACTGGTATAGACCCTGAAAGTTGAACACATCAGAGCCTCTTGAGCCAGCTTCGCAACGGGCATATGACAAGACGCAGCAACAACTGCAGTGGGAACTCTGCGAGCCACTTCTTCGGCATGACTCGGACCGGATATAACACCTACGTTATTAGCAATCTCAGCGGGAAGTTCTTGCTCTATTACTTCTGACATGCGCATTAAACTTCCGTCTTCAATACCTTTGGCTGCATGAATCAGGACATGTTTCCGTGTCAGATGCGGTCTGGCCTTCCGAATCACGCTCCGCATATGCTGAGCAGGAACCGGTATCAGGAGAACCTGGTTCATCTCGATGACTCTTTCCATGTCACAAGTGGCAAGAACATTCTCGGGTACAAAGACTCCCTCCAAAAACGTTTCATTTGTGCGGCATGTATTTATTTCATCAGTGACTTCTTGTTCCCTTGCCCACAAGTCTACCGTATGGCCTTCTTCAGCCAACAACACCGCTAAAGCTGTTCCCCAGCCCCCTGCACCGATAATCCCTAGTCTCACTCAGCTTTCTCTCCTAACTTCCGTTCTTTCCCGGATATGAGTCTTCTGATATTTGAATGATGCTTCAATATGGCTAATCCACCTATAGTCGCAGCAAGGACTACATATTCAGGAGGGTAGTGCAATGCATAAGCTGCAAATGGCGCAAGCGCTGCTACGGTAATTGACCCAAGGGATACGTACCTTGTAAGCCATACGACGCCTGCCCACACCGGGACAAGAACTGCAGCCACCATGGGCATGGCAACAAGGATAATCCCGCCTCCGACTCCAATGCCTTTGCCACCTTGAAATCCCAAGAATGCAGAGTATGCGCCACCTAACGCAGCTGCCATGCCACACAATGCACCGCCCAATGTCCCTTGAGCCAGGATACCCAAATACACACTGAAGGCCCCTTTGGAAAGATCACAACACATGACAAGAAGCGCAGGACCCCATCCTAATACTCTAAGGACATTAGTGGCGCCTATATTGCCGCTGCCCTTAGTTCGCACGTCTTCACCTGTCAATAGTCTGCCTATAACATACCCGAAAGGAATGGACCCCAAAATGTAACTGAGACCTATAGCTGCCAGAACCCCTACATACTTCATGATTTCTCCTCCGTCCCTGTCTATCCTCTTTTCCGGAGCAGGAATCTCAATGGAACCCCTTGAAAGTCAAAGGATTCCCTCAAAGTGTTTTCCAGGTAGCGTCTGTAGGAGAAAGTCATTAGGTTAGGATAATTCATGAAGAGAGCAAAGGAAGGCGGGCTTGTTGATACCTGGGCGCCATAGTATATCTTCAACTGCCTGCCTTTGTCTTGGGGTGGCGCCACTCTGAATTGGGCTTCTTTCAATACCTCATTCAGAACAGAAGTGCCGATGCGCCTTCTATGATTCGAAGCCACTTTCTCCGCAACCTCCATTAATGTGGAAATCCCCTTGTTATTCAGGGCGGACACGAAAAGAATAGGCACGTATGATATGAACGCCATTTCGCTCCTTGTACGCTGTTCAAAATGAGCTCTCCCTTGCGTGCCCCCTTTAATCAGATCACATTTGTTTGCCACAATAATTATGCCTTGACCTGCTTCTTCCACATATCCCGCGATTCTTGCGTCTTGGGAAGCAGGCATCTCCGAGGCATCCAAGACAATGAAAGCTACATCACACCTGTCTGCTGCGCGAAGCGCACGAAACACGCTGTAGCGTTCTATAGGGCTGTCAATCCTCGCCATCCGCCGAATCCCGGCAGTGTCGATTATCACAAAACCCCTATCGTTCCACACAAAAGGCGTGTCCAAAGCATCCCGGGTCGTGCCGGGTATTGGTGTTACTATAGCCCGCTCCTCCCCTAGGATGCAGTTTACCAGAGACGATTTGCCAACGTTGGGACGACCAAGGACTGCCAGTCTTATTGATTCATCCTCAATATCCTGTCCGTCGGGCTCAGCGGAGATATGGGGCAAAAGTTCCAGGGTCTTGTCAAGCAGATCTCCTATGCCTATCCCATGGGTGGCTGAGATAGGATGAGGCGGGCCAAGGCCTAAGGCGTAGAATTCTATGTGGTGATCGTAACGCGCTCCCTCTGCCTTATTGGCAACGACTATCACCTTGCGTCCGGATCTCCTTAAGACGTCAGCAACATCATAGTCATGGGGCATTAAGCCTGAAGCTGTATCCACCACAAACCAAACTACATCAGCTTCACTGATTGCCATGTCAGTCTGGGCAATTGTCATCTCTTCTATTGAATCGCCGGCAGGTCCTGCAGAGATACCGCCTGTATCTACAAGAGTGAATGTCCTTCCGCTCCACTCAGCGTGGGCGTAAACTCTGTCCCTTGTAACCCCTGGGGTCTCTTCGACAATAGCATGGCGGGTGCCTAGAATCCTGTTAAACAGTTGAGATTTGCCTACGTTCGGTCTGCCGACAATAGCCACTATGGGATCATACATAAAAGGTCACCCCTCTTGCATAGACGTAATCCGGTCTGTGATGGGCCTACCTGTACATACAGTGGCTTGAGTGTCCCATATATATTCTTACGACAAGAGGAGGGACTAGCCCTCCTCCTCATAATAACCAACAGCGCCCTCAAAAGCCAGACACAATTCATCTTTTCCAATAACAGCGCCTGACTTAGCGCAGCAACTCAATATGTTATGCTGTAGATAGCGTCTTCCAGTTCTTTGTCGTTAATCTTGATCTGAGCCGCATCCTTCAGTTCCGTTAGCACTGTCGATGTAAGCTTCGCCTTCTGCTTTGTGACTTGTCTTCGAACATCATCGCGCACCTCTTCAAAAGGCACGAGTCTCTCCGGTTTCTTATCTTCGGCTCTGATTATGTGATAACCGAACATTGTCTCAACCGGAGCGCTGGTCTCACCTATACCAAGGCTGAAAGCAACTTCTTCAAATGAGGCGTCCATCACGCCTTTTTCGAAGAATCCAAGGTCACCGCCTTTATCTTTCGAGCCTGAATCCGTTGACTTCTCTTTAGCAATTTCAGCAAAGTCTTCGCCCATCTCGAGCTGCTTTAGGATACTTTTCGCTGTCTCTTCATCCTCCACCAAAATATGTCTGGCCTTAACCTGCTCGGGTTCTGTGTACTTATCCTTGTTGTCCTCATAATAGGTTTTCAGCTCTTCTTCTTCCACTGTCACGTCTTTTGCTGCTATGCCTTCAAGTAACAACGTACTCTTAATCTGTCCCCTTAGATCGTCAACAGTCATCCCGTACTGGGACAAGACTTGTTCAAGGCCGGCTGAAGATCCAAATTGGGCCGCCAGCTTGTCCATTTCAGATTGAACGTCCTCGTCGGTGACTGTGATATTACACTGTTTTGCCCCTTGCCTAATGAGTTCTTCCCGTAACAACCCGGCCAGCATCTGGTTACCGCTTTGCTTCTTCAAAGCACCATTAAATTGCTTCCACGTGATGTTTGTCGAATTTACTCTGGCAACGGCTTTCAGGTCATTATGAGTCCATAAGGCTCCAATTATCAAAAGGCCTACAACTACAATGATAGCGATTACTCTAAGCGAGCTCTTACTGTTCACCATTGGTTCCTCCCTTTTCACACGCTGCACGAGAACGGGTTTAGTGTACCATACCGAGGATCCGGTGTCAACTGCACCACGAGGCGATTATCGCGTTATAGTCAACTCAGTGTTGACAGGCTTTTTGCCCATTGTTTGCATATAGCGAGGATCTGATTTGACTCCGGCGACAATAGATGCAAGCTGAGGATAAGCTTGCCGTATGCCCCAAATAGTCATTGGCCTGCCAATTCGCGTAAGGCCCATTCTTCTCGAGAGGAACCCCCCTATTTTCGTAACGGCTCCTATTGATGTCAAGGTATCCACAAGCATATATGAGTCTCTTGACACTCCGCAAAGTTGAAATATGCTTTCCACCGCACGTCTTACAATCCTTCTTGCCGGCCCCGTACCGAGGACATAAACGTCGCATCCGGCATCATCAGTCCCCATATATGTACAAGTGCCGAGTCGATCCGTGGTTGTCTTGTCATAATAAGGCAAATTCATGATATCTCGCGAGCATGGTATGGTGCAGGCAGGTAGATTTCCAAGATGGATGGCCGCAGCTACCACCGACGAGTGGGAACTGCCGTAACAGTAATATATTACCTTCACTCTCGTCCCGCCCCCACGTTACCTGCCTGAACGAAGCTTTGTAGGCTGTAGAGAGATTCCCTGGTTCACTGCCTCTGGCGTCTCCTGGAATTGATTAGAACATAGCCCACACTGCCCACAATGATTATGCCCACAACCCATACTATGGATCTACCGGGAGAGCCTTGTTGAAGACCGCTTACAGATTCGGCTGTCGATATTATGGGCGCAACTGCAGATGCGAAAATCCCTACAGCCCTTTCCGCTTCTTCCAGGCTATTAGTGTGTGCACCTACTTCCATTAATGCGGCTCTGGGTAACATATCTTGATTGTAGTTCCCTTGGGCCCACAAAATCCCCTTAATGAGGCCTGGCGCATTGGAATCAGCAGCTGATTTCAGCTTCTTTGCGAAGCTGAGATTCTGCCCTCTGGTTTGGTTTTGCTGACCTATGACCAGTGTTATCTTGGTCACGTCCTCTCCTTGTACGCTAGCCCTATAGGCCTCAGCAGGAACAGCGTCTCTGTGAACATCAAAAGCGGCAACAGGCCGTTCCTTCATCAACTGGGCCAAAGTCCGCCTTGAACGGGTGTATGCTCCGCCGTCATGGGGATTATGATTATCAGTAGACCTTACCACATCAAGACCGTGTTTCTTAAGAGCCTGCTCAAATGCAGCGGCAACCTTGTAAACGTCACCCCAATCCTTTGTCGACGTGCCGCTTGAAGGTGCATAGGATTCATCGCTATGTGTATTGTAGAGCACCACGGTCTTGCCTGTTTGCTGCTGCCCGGCAAGGAACAGTTGACTGATGCTCCTACTGATACTCCCTACGATACCGGATAACACAGACACCATACTCTCTCCGGAAGCCTCATGTCCGTTATCCAGTGCAACTGCTTCCGTAAATCGTGCGCGGGCTGTTTGCCCGTCAATTCTGACAACTTCATAAGCACTGTTGTCTTCATTAATAAACACGTCGCCGGGCAGAAGCACAATCGCAGTATGAAAGATTTCATTGTTAGCTTCATCAACAAGAGTGTAGTAACCTTCACCTAGTTCATGTTCGGCAAATGCAGCTCCTTGTAACAGCAAACTTAAGACTGCAGTAACAATAGCAGTGATCAGGAGAGCTGTACGTAAGAGTCGACTTCTCCGACTGCGATGACATTCATGCCTAATACAGGTCATATGTTCATACCCCCGCTTATTCTTCAGACTCTTCGCTCAGTGTTTCCGTTTCACGGCTTACAGCCTCCGGGACCTTGTCTGCTCTACCTTTACTGTCAGGGATGTGCCCCCCTTGCAGTCGTTCCATGGTTTCTCCGAATATTTCCGCAAGGCCTACGGCGATGATACCGGCAATTACTACTGCGTCAAAGGCTCCGGCGCCGCCTATGTTTACAGTGGACGGCATCCGCCTGATTACTACTTCCACCAGATGGGCAATATCCAAGAGCACAACGCCTAACACTGCGCCTGCAAACGCTGCACGCCTGGATCTACCGAGTAAGTATGCTATCGCTCCCGCTACCAGTCCGAAAACGTATATGGAGTCAATTATGGTTCTGCCTTCCTCGAACGTGAATACCTTTGATATGGCTACCAGTGCTGCCCCTGTTGCTACCGCAGAGAGAATGCCTCGTCTGGTCTCAGACGGGGTATCAGCGCGGCTTAATACATATATTGCAATGATCACAGGGATTACTGAGCCCCCAAGATTGAGGCTAATTGTCCAAAGACCGCGATATATGGGAATGTCGACGAAGCCTCCGACAAGAATCAGTAAAACAGCTATCAAGGCTTGTTTGTCATTAAGGTGCATGCGATCGAGAACCCTGTGGGCAAACCCAAGGAAAATCACGACACTTACTGCAAGCAGCAGAATGAGCCCTACTGTCATGCTAAAGCCCCCTTCGTCCATGGAAACAGTTTCTCTTCCACACCCTGGAAAATAGCTTTTCCCTATCTCAGAAGGGTTATTCCTTAGAGAAGTAATAAGGCCGATGGTTTCTTAACCATCGGCCCAGTGTCAACCGGCATTCAAGCCTGTATCAATCGAGACGCGTTTCAGAGCAAATACACTCCGTTATTCCTGTGAGTTCTTAAGAATATCGCCAAAGACATCACCAATTGTGAGTGCTTGGCTATCGGACTTATCAGCATACTTCTTATAGACCCGCTTTTCCTCTTCAGACTGGGCTTCTTTCAGGCTCAACCCGATTCGATGGTCTCTCGGCCTTACGCTGATAACCTTTACAGCTATCTCATCCCCGGGGCTGACCACTTCATCAGGCTTCTCAACTCGTCTATCAGCTAATTGCGAGATGTGCACAAGGCCTTCAATCCCAGGTTCCAACTGGACAAAAGCGCCAAAGTCAACTGTCTTGGTGACTGTTCCTTTGACAATACTACCTACTGGGTACCTTGTGGTCACGTCATCCCATGGATCCGGAAGGGTTTGTTTTAGACCCAATGAAATCCGCTCGCGCTCCCTGTCTACAGCCAGCACCTTCACTCTTATTCGTTCTCCCTCCGAGACTACGTCCCGGGGATCTTCCGTTCTGGTCCAGGCCATGTCTGAAACGTGCAGAAGGCCTTCCACTCCGTCGCCTATGTCGACAAAGGCGCCGAAATTGACGACACGCCTAACAACGCCTTCCACGATTATACCTTCGTTTAAAGATTCGAGCACCTGTTTCCTGGCTTCAGCCAGTTCCTCTTCTTGCGCCTGCCGTGCGGAAAGAACCACATTCTTCTTGTCCCTGTCAGCTTCCAGAACCTTCATTCGAAGGGTCTCCCCTCGAAGCTGGCCGAGATCCTGAATAGGACGGATGCTTGCATGCGAAGCAGGAACAAAACCCCTCAGGCCGACGTCCACGACGATACCGCCTTTGACTACATCCGTGACTTCTCCTTCAACTATGGCTTCGTTATCAAGAGCGTCGAAAATTGCATCCCATGCCCTGGCAATATCAGCCTTCCGCTTGGACAGAAGAGGCTCGCCTCCACTATCTTCCAGTTTCTCGACTAAAACCTCTATCCTGTCGCCTACATTGACTATACCTTCGCAAGACTGGACCTGCCTTCTGGAGATCTCATTCCTTGGCACTACACCCTCGGATTTAAGTCCAATATCGACAAGGACCCGCTCGGGTTCGACTGCGGCAACAGTGCCTTCCACTATATCGCCCTCCACAAGTGCCGGCTGGAGCGACATGTCCACAGTCTCTGGCTCCTCCCCTTCAGGTCCTGTAACATCCGGCTCTTCTTCCACCTGTGAAGTTTTAGGCTCCTCTTCGTCCACCTGCGAAGTCTCAGAGTCCTCTTCTGGAACTTCCTTGTCTTCCCCTTCATTATCAGTATCAGCGCATTCTTCTGAATCCTCGGGAATTTCCTCCATTGCGTCTTCACTTACCTCAACGGTTTCAATTTCGTCAATACTTCTGTCCTCAGTAATCTCTTCTACCCCCAACTCATTTATCTTCCCTTCATCCGGTACGCTCATCCTCTCAACGACCTCCTCGATAACCCAATTCGGCGTTGATGCCCCCGCCGTTAACCCCACCCTTTCGAGTCCTGAAAAGTCCAGGGTATCTAGGTCTCCCGGCCCTTCCACCCAGTAGACCTTAGCGCCTTCCGCTTCACAGATTTCTACAAGCCTTCGCGTATTCGCGCTGGCCCGCCCGCCGACCACGACCACGGCATCAACTGATCGTGCCAACTTGCGCGCAGCATCCTGCCTTTTCCAAGTAGCATTACATATCGTATTGTAGGCCATAAGCTCTTTCGCCCTTAAGGCAAGGGCAGCGAGAACCCGGCGAAAAGCCTCGACTGTCTGGGTGGTCTGACAAACAACACCGACCTTGGGCTCGACGAAACCGGATGCCACATCTTCACCGGTCATAACTACTCTTGCATTATCTCCGGCCCAACCTAACAGACCAACTACTTCTTTGTGTCCTTCGTCACCAACTATAAACACCTGATAACCCTTACGGTTCAACTCAGCGGCCCGCTCTTGTGCGCGCCTGACATACGGACAAGTGGCATGAACAACTCTTAGCCCTCGTGTATGCGCTTCATCAATGACGTCAGGTGGTAGTCCATGCGACGGCACTATCATATAACCATCTGAGATTTCATTCAAATCCGATATCGGGATAACCCCTGTTTCTTCCAGCTTGGCGACAACCTGAGGATTATGAACCAAGGGGCCGAGGGTGAAGGCGACACCTTGACTGCCTGTCTCTTCAGCAATTTCAACCGCTCGCTTAACCCCAAAGCAAAACCCGCTGTGTTCACCAATTACAACCTGCAATACCCGTTCTACCTTCTTCCCTATTATCTCCCAACATCACACTAAACTTAACCTGAGGATTCTTAAAAGCTCATGACCAACCTCTGAATCTCTTCCATCATAAGATTCGTGATGGCTTCTTTAGGCCTGAAGGAGGACTGGTTCGGAGGAATCATCGAGCACACCTCAGCTGGAATAATAGGCTTACCGAATCTCACACCAATACGTCCCGCTTTAGGAAGGGCAGCGCCCTTCTGCATTACTTTGCCTGTGCCAATGATCCCTACAGGCACCAAATAAGCGCCGGTCTTCTCTGCCAAAACCGCTGCCCCGGAATATGCTTTCTGCAGCCTACCATCGAGGCTTCTGGTCCCTTCAGGAAATATTCCCAAAACTTCGCCGTCTCTCAGCACTTCGAGAGCTCTATGAAATGCGTCCTTGTCGTCTTTTCCGCGGCGTACGGGAAAAGCGCCCAGGCTACGAGCTATCATTCCCAGAAAAGGATTGTCAAACAGCTCGCGTTTTGCCATGAATCGAACAGGCCGGTCTATGGCGCATCCTACTACTATAGGATCGAGCATACTTAAGTGATTCGCCGCCAGGAGCACGCCTCCTTCGCTCGGAACGTTATCTTTACCTTCTACTTGCATGCGAAAGGCAATTCTCATGACGAATCTGAGAATTGCCCTAATGATCACGTAAAACAAGGCGTTTCCCCCTTGCCTCCTGACGCGTTCTTAATCCTATCCTTACTAAGTATCTCGTAAATGACACCTGCCACTTCCATAATGGTTTCTTCAGGGGTTTTTCCCGTGGTGTCGATGGTAATAGAATCAGGCGCCGGTTTAAGGGGGGCTACTCTCCGCCCACTGTCAATCTTGTCTCTATGCATTATTTCACTGATAATAGTCTCTTCTACCACGTCATATCCTCGCTCACGGGCCTGAATTACCCGTCTACGCACGCGCTCATCAAGATCTGCCACAAGGAATATCTTCACATCCGCGTCAGGCACAACTACTGTTCCGATATCCCTTCCGTCCATCACTACACAGCCCCTATTGGCTATGGCTCGTTGTATATCCAAAAGAGCAGCCCTCACTTCAGGAATCTCGGCTACTTGCGATACACAAGCGCCCACCTGAGGGCATGTCAGTCCCACCGTCACATCTTCACCGTCAAGGAGAACACGGCACTCTCCGCCATCGGGTATGACAGCAACTTCGGTGGTCTTGGCCAGTGTGACTATGGATTCGGTTTCTTGGACATCTACTCCGAGGAGTATTGCCTTGAGGGTCAGAGCCCGGTAAATAAGGCCTGTGCTGACATAAGCCATACCGAACATTTCTGCTACAGCCTTTGCTACTGTGCTCTTCCCTGCGCCTGCAGGCCCGTCAATCGCAATGACCGGACCTATATTGTTTTTACTCGCTTTTATGCTATTCGACGTATACATCGCAGATTCCTCTTCTCCCTCAATAAATCTCTCCTCAATATACCTGGTGCATATACTTGTCAAGATACTCAGTGGGAATTATCTTCGGTGCGAGTATCTACATTCAGCCTAATGCCCTCCAGGCGTTCAGCCCTACTGAAGCCGGATCTTCCTTCCGGCGTGCCAAGAATAACCTGCCCCAAGACTGTCAAGGCCAGAAACAGGCATAATGCTATGCCGAACACCCTCTCAAGGAAACATAGCAGTCTGTCCACACCTTCGCTGCCTTCACCAGACACTGAACTCATACAGCCTTTCTCTACCTTCCTTCAGCCCAGCTTTGCCCTGCAACGTAACCTGTGGAGAAAGCAGCCTGCAAATTGAATCCACCGGTCATACCATCGATGTCAATGACTTCTCCTGCGAAGTATAATCCCTGGACAAGCTTGGATTCCATTCTGCGAGGATCGATTTCATCCACGGCTACCCCGCCTGCGGTGACAATCCCCTCATCGTCCGGTCTTAATCCAGTTATGTGTAATGCAAGTTCCTTCAGAGTCTTGCCTATTAGAAGTCGTTCCTCCCTGGTGACCTGAGATATGTGTTTCGAGGCGGACACGCCGGCTTCCTGCAAAATTACGTCGATCAAATGTCGAGGCATAAGGTCAGCCAGGGAATTTAGTATGGTTTGCCCTCCGTGTTTCTCAAAATCCCGCAAGATTCTGGCATCCAGCTGCTCACGGGAGAGTGCGGGTTTCATGTCGATTGTCAGCGTAATTCCAGGCTTTGCGTGAACCATGGCGGACGCCGCTGCCCGTGATAATGACAAGATGATAGGACCGGAGACCCCAAAGTGAGTAAACAGCATTTCCCCGAATTCCGACCCGGCCTTACACCCGTCTACCGTCAATGTTGCCTGCACATTGCGTAAGGTCAACCCTGCCACCTCTCGTGGCCATGACTCAACTGTCTCCAGGGGGATCAAAGACGCTCTGGGTTGGACGATAGTGTGTCCCAGCTCTTTGACTATTCTGAAGCCATCGCCTGTAGAACCTGTGGCAGCGTAGGTGATTCCCCCGGTGGCGATTACCACTGCGTCACACGGTACAAATTCAGCTTCCCCGTTACCTACGCTAAATACGACTCCCTGCACTCTTTTGCCTGAAACAACGACTTCTTTCACCTTGGAGTTACACTTCAGCCTCGCCCCGCTCTTCGTTATATACATCACCAGAGCTCGCAGCACATCCTTGGATATTCCCGACGCAGGAAACACCCTTTTGCCTCTTTCTGTTTTGCTCTCCACTCCAAGTTCCCGAAAAAACTCTCGGAGGTCATGAGAGTCGAATCGTGAGAAAGCTGAATATAGAAACTTCCCGTTACCCGGCATACCGGCTATGAGTCCGTCCACGTCTGTATCATTAGTAAAGTTGCATCTGCCTTTCCCCGTGATAAGAAGCTTCCGGCCGGGCCGGCTATTTTTCTCCAGAAGAGCCACGGTCGCCCCTAGCGATGCAGCTCTTCCTCCAGCCATCAAACCTGCAGGCCCAGCCCCTACCACTATGATGTCCTTTTGCAAGACCCTACCCCTTCTCCCGACCTTGCTGCCACCTTCCGGATCCAGTCCTCTTCCGCTGCAGTAAGGTGTCTCCATGAACCGACTTTCAAATCTCCGATATCTAATTCGCCAAGATGAGTCCTTGTGAGACTTTGGACCGGATGTCCGATGGAATCAAACATCTCACGAACCTGGCGTTTCCTGCCTTCGCCAATCTTGATTTCCACCAAAGCGCAGTTTCCGGACGCCGTAATCAGCCTCACAGCGGCCGGGGACGATATGTGCCCGGACGGCAATCTCACCCCGTTACGTAATAGATTCAGCCTGTCTTCATCGGGCACACCGTTGACAACGGCTAGATACGTCTTATATATTCTGAATCTAGGATGAGTCAAGACATGAGTCGCATGGCCGTCGTTTGTTAAGAGGAGCAATCCCTCAGTATCCCGGTCAAGTCTGCCTACGGGGAAAAGCCGTGTGCCCATAGGTGAAACAAGGTCCAGTATTGTTCTGCGCCCCCTAGGATCGCAGACCGTAGAAATGTACCCTTTAGGTTTATTGAGCATGATATATATTTTCTTATCATGGGCATTGACAGCTTTACCGTCGACTCTTATCTCACATGCGGAGCAATCGAATTTCGCGCCCGGCTCGAGTATGACTTTCCCGTCAACAGTAACGCGGCCTTCCTTGATAACTTCTGCGCTCGCCCTACGTGAAGCAACGCCGGCATTTGCAAGAATCTTCTGAAGCCTCTCCACTCGAAAAACCACCAATCAAGACAACACTACTTCAAGTTCTCCAACCTGCCCAGACTCTCTGTAGTGCCGAGAGCTAACAGGACATCGCCTTTCCCAATGACGTCATCAGGCCCGGGTGATACTTTGACTTCGTTGTCAGCGCCGCGAATCGCAACAATGTTCACACCGAATTTGGCACGCAGATCCAACTCACGCAGAGTCCTACCAATCAGCCCGGAGGAAGCTGCGATCTCAACCACACCGTATTCCGGGGAAAGTTCAATAATCTCAAGGATATTTGAAGACGTAAGGGTGGCGGCCAACCTTGCACCCATATCCCGTTCGGGGTAGACCACCTTTTCTACCCCGAGTTTCTCAAGCAGCTTGCCGTGGAGTTCGTCAGTGGCTTTTCCGACAACGTAATCCACCCCCAGGTCTTTAAGGATCAAGCATGTAAGTATGCTGGACAACACATCATGGCCGATGGTGACTATGACCGTGTCAAAATTGCGGATACCGAGTGCCCTGAGAATGTCTTCATCTGTCGCATCTGCCTGAACTGCATGGGTGACTTCGTCAGCCACCCGCTGAACCTTGTCTTCATCGATATCGACAGCCAGCACTTGATGTCCCAGTCTTGCCAGAGTACAGGCAACACTCGCGCCGAACTTCCCCAGGCCGATGACTGCATACTGCCGCATCATACCATCTCCCACAAAGACGTTATCCGTTGGTTGAGAATACCACCTATGGTAACCTTATGTTCCAGACGATCTTACGACATTACTCATGCCAATGCAACCTGACATTCGCAAGGCTTGGCAATGTCAGTGAGCATCCCTTTGTACATTTGGTTTACAGGCAATATTCCCTGTGCTCTGTTTCCCACCCGGAGCTCCCTTGGCCAAGAAGGACGGCACGAAGTCAATCAGCTTCTCCAGCGGGCCAATGCCCTCCACAGGCATAACCCTGACTTGGCCCATACTGACCACAAGAAATGCCACCGGCGAGAGGGTCAGTCCTACACCTGCGCCTCCCCCAAACGGGAACCCCGCCCCGTCTGTGGTGGTCTCCTCCGACAGCGCTTTCCCCTCCTGTCCTTCCTTTGAAGTTGCAAACTCACTGCCACCTGCTGCAAACCCCACGGCTACTCGGGATACGGGCAAGATTACCGTTCCGTCCGAAGTCTCGACCGGATCTCCTAAGATTGTGTTGACGTCAATCATTTCCTTTATGTTGTCCATGGTTGTCTTCATCAAGACATCAATTGGGTGATCCGCCATGTCCATTTCTCCTTTCA
This sequence comes from Firmicutes bacterium UBA4981, assembly GCA_002398515.1. Taxonomy (GTDB): domain Bacteria; phylum Bacillota; class SHA-98; order UBA4971; family UBA4971; genus UBA4971. The sequence goes on along the minus strand of DGZL01000138.1, from coordinate 38,147 downwards.
AACAAGGCTGCGCCTACCGCTAGTTTTGCCCAAAGACCGCCGGGAAAACAACATGGCCCGGCCTGGATACAACAATACTATCGAGCTCCATGTCAACACAGACTTGACTGTAACAAGGTACGACGGTGATTTCCGGAAGATCATTGGGAAATCTCAGTCTCGTCGCAAACACAGCCATGGCGGTGCCTAGCAGAGTGTGGATTAACCCCACAGCGATACCGGTAGTCGCCGCATCCCCGGCCCCAAAAACCAGTCGGACTCGAAAGCGGAGTAGAGTCAGACCTCTCTTGAGAGCCTGCATAATTATGGGTCTTGCAAATCTATCCCTTGGTGTTTCAGGTTTTCCGCGCGTATCTTCAGGGACATCTTGCTGAGGCCCACTCTTATCTGTCCTACCCATAAATCGGCCAAGAAGCTCATAAGTGTTTTCAGGATGCCTGATGAGCTCCTCAAGGGATCTGATTATCAGTTCTCCTTGACCGCGTTCTTCTGATTCTGCCGTGTTATGAGCCCTATATACAGTGAACCATATCAATCCGTTTATGATCCCGAAGCTGACTCTGGCAAATGTCTGCCTTCGATTGAGGGCGAGTTGTATGCGGACATGTACAGGCGTAGAGAACACAGCCAAAACCAATGCTGCCACACTGAGAGTGAGAAACGGAAAAACCCATTTCATACAAAGATCTCACTCCGATAGATCATAATGATATTTTTCCCTACCGAGAACCCAATATTCCCAGGAGAGAACCGGAAGCTTGCGCAAGAGGCGGAAGCTCATCGAGGGACGAGAGGCCAAACCATTGAAGAAATGCTGATGTAGTAGAATACAATGCAGGACGGCCAGGCGCTTTTTTTCTACCGGACACACGAATTAGGTGTCGCTCCATAAGTGTGTTGAGAACACTGTCCACTCTGACACCGCGGATATTTTCCAACTCCGGCCTGGTAATTGGCTGTCTATACGCAATTATGGCCAGTGTCTCCAGGGCAGGGCGTGACAGGCTCTGTCTGACTTCTACGTTGAGTCTGGACACATAGTCAGCAAACTCAGGCCTTGTAGCCATCTCATAACCGCCTGCTACAAAGACTATTTGAATGCCTGATTTGTCTCGCCTGTACTTATCCTGGATGTCTTTTACTATGGATTCTATTGTTCGAGAAGTTAAATCCATGAGCTCCCCTATGCGCTTTTGAGAAATCGGACCGGGTGACGCGAAGATCAATGCCTCAACTATCGCTCTTGCCTCAGTGTAATTCATAGGCTTATCCCCCCGGCACAAAGGCTATCATGATCTCACCAAAATGCCGATCCTGCTGAACGACCACCTCTCTAAGACGAATCAGCTCAAGAAGAGCAAGAAAAACCCCTATCACGTTAGAGCGCGTGACAGGCCTCAGGAAAAGTTCAAAGAAAGCTACTTTAGTTTTCTCTCGAATACACGAGCGGATGTGATCCATACTTCTTTCGAGAAAGAGCTCATCTTGGGGGACATGAGAAAACTCTTCACGAGGCGCATCTTCCAGAATATCCTTTAGAGCGGAGAGAAGATGCGCAAGTCCTATTTCAGTGGACGCGAGAGACACGTCATCGTTTGTTTCAATGGGACGGCCTCTCGGAAATACACCGCGCCAGGCTGCATCGCGCCTGGCCAATTCCTCAACTGCATCCTGAAACACCCGGTATTCCATGAGGTGCGCTAAAAGGGCTTCGTTAGACCATTCCCTCTCCAGGTCCAATGATGAGGATTCTTCTTCTCTCTCGCCGGTATCCTCAATTTCACCGGTTTCATGTTCTTCCGGGGGTAATAGCTTTTCTGCCTTTGCCTTTATGACAGCACTGGCCGCTGAGAGAAAATCTCCGATGTAATCCAGGTCAGGCTTCCCCATGATGCGCTCTATCTCTGAGATTGTCTCCTCGAGAGCATTCCGAGCGGAGACTGACGAAGGATCCTGATCTCCCCTCTCCAAGCCCCGCGCCAGTTCTTCGAGGGCTTTGATAGGTTGTAGGCGCTCGTTAGGAGCATCCTTCAAATCCTCATCGCCTGCCTAACCTCTTCGAGAGTACTCTCTGCAATAACCGTGGCCAAATTTGCCCCTTGTTCCAAGACTTCATCAATAATTCCGGGATTTTTCCGGATAGCCTCTCTTCTCTCACGAATCGGCTCTAAGTATTCATTGAGTGCCTCGGCTAACTTCCGCTTACACTCAACACATCCTATGCCTGCACTTGCGCATCCCTCTCGAATATCCTCGATACCCAGTTTAGAGAAGACTTTATGAAACGCATATACAGAACACACATCGGGGTCACCAGGATCTCGCCTGCGTATCCTTTTGGGGTCTGTAACCATGTTTGCCACAATATTCTTGACTTCCTCAGCGCTTGCCGACATTTCTATGATGTTTCGGTAGCTCTTACTCATCTTCCTTCCGTCAGTACCGGGAAGCAGGACAACCTCATTGAGACGTTCTTGCGGTTCCGGGAAAACAGGTTGATAGAGAAAGTTGAAGCGTCTTGCAATCTCCCTTGCAAGTTCTATGTGAGGCAACTGATCTTCCCCTACAGGCACAACCTGAGCCTTGTAAACCAGGATGTCAGCTGCCATGAGCACAGGGTACCCTAAGAATCCGTGGGTCATGATCTCCCTACCCTCCAACTCTCTAAGCTGCTCCTTGTAAGTAGGGCACCTTTCCAGCCACGAGAGGGGCGTAATCATGGATAGGAGAAGGGATAACTCAGCATGCTGCTTAACATCAGACTGCTTGATTACCAAGCTCTTTTCAGGATCTATTCCGGCAGACAAATAATCGATAACCATGTTTCTCGTGTTCTCCTGAATTTCGCCGGTATTTTCATATCCTGTAGTAAGCGCATGCCAGTCCACGACTGCAAAGACACACTCATACTCATCTTGCAGTCGAACCCAATTGTCAAGGGCGCCCAAGAGATTCCCCAGATGGAGTCTTCCGGTGGGTCTCATGCCACTGAATATTCTTTGTTTCGACATGGAACTATCTCCCCTTGTCTAAAACATTCTTAGGCCTGTAATGAGGAAGGCCAAGAATCTCATGATAGGTAGCATTATCACGGATATAGCCCCTGTAAAAATCAGAAGCAGCAGGATGAACTGACCGTACTGCTCCAGTTGCTGATAAATGTAAAGGTTCTTCCCTCTCAAGAACACAAGGAGTAACCTTGAGCCGTCCAAAGGCGGTATCGGAATGAGATTAAATGACGCAAGGCCGAGATTTATGAGAATGGCAAAGTACGAAATGAGATCAAGGTAATAAGGCATGCGTATACCTAATCTATACGGAAGAGCGAATATGAAAGCCAAGACCACATTGGAAAGAGGGCCTGCCACTCCCACCAGGGCCATTCCCTGCCGCCAATCCTTAAAATACGCGGGATTTATCGGAACAGGTTTTGCCCAGCCGAATCTGCGGGTAAGTATTAGCGTCAGAGTACCGAAAACATCCAAATGAGCCAAAGGATTAAGCGTAAGACGGCCTTCCCAACGAGGCGTAGGATCTCCCAGAACGTTGGCAGTTGCAGCATGAGCAAATTCATGAACTGTAAGTGACAACAATACTATAGGCAAAGTTAAAAGCATAGATGACAAGTTAGCCATGTATCTCCCTCCGCACTATTTCGCGCTGCGGGCGGGCGTGAATGTTCAGCTTCCACAAAATGCGGCCGAGCGTGAACTATCCTAGCCTGGGTTACCCGCCGCAGGCAAATGAGGACTAATGTCCCTTGCATCGGTTTGTGCCAACCGTGCCGGTACCCTGTCTCTTGCCAAAAGATTCGCGTAACTCTCTCTTTCTACAACGACATCAGCCAAACCTGCCCTGGCAAATATCACTGCCGGCCTGGGATACCTGTTGTAATTACTTGCCATGGAATAATGGTAAGCCCCGGTAGTAAAGATCGCCAGTGTATCACCGGGTTTAGCTTGCGGCATCTTGGCATCGACAATCAACATGTCCCCTTCTTCACAATGCTTCCCTGCTATCGAAACTGTCTCAGTAGGTTCTTCCAAGGCTCTGTTAGCCAAAATTGCCTCGTACTCTGCCTGATACAAAGTGACTCTGGGATTCTCCGACATGCCGCCGTCTACCATGACGTATTTTCGGACTCCGGGGATATCCTTGATTGCACAGACAGTATATAGCGTGGTCCCTGCTTCACCTACGATATAACGACCGGGTTCCACCGTGATACACGGAAGGTCCAAACGTTGGATATGACATGACTCACGAACGACCTGGGATACTCTTTTGGAGTATTCATCCAGGGAGAGCGGGGTATCAGCAGCCCTGTACCTGACACCGAATCCGCCTCCGAGGTTCACTTCACGTAGACTGTACCCATATTTCTCTTTCACATCTCCGACAAAGTCCATGACAACGTTAGTTGCCAATACGTAAGGCTCTACGGTAAGTATTTGAGACCCTATATGGCTATGGACTCCTTCGAGAACGAGATATTCTGAAGCCAGTACTCGTTCCACTGCTTTCATAGCCTGCCCGTCAGTTACTCCAAGCCCAAACTTGGAATCTATGAGGCCTGTCTGTATATAGTCATGCGTATGTGCTTCCACCCCGGGATTGAGACGGATCTGAACATGCGCTCTTCTTCTGAACTTGCGTGATATCTCAGAAAGCAAGTCAAGCTCGTCGAGGTTATCTACGATGAATCTTCCCACGCCGACCCTGACTCCCATTTCTATTTCTCTGGGGGTTTTACAGTTCCCATGAAATAGCACATTCTCCGGAGGAATCCCGGCTTCAAGGGCTGTGAAAAGTTCTCCTCCGGAACACACATCAAGGCCTAACGACTCTTCTTGGATCAGCCTGCACATGGCAAGAGTACAGAAGGCCTTACTTGCGTATGCCACAAAGACTTTAGGATAGTACTTTTGAAGCGACATCCTCATATCCCGGCACTTAGACCGCATCATCTCTTCGTCCATGATGTGAAGGGGAGTGCCGAAATCCCTTGCAAGGCGCGTAACACGGCAACCACCTATCACTAACTCCCCGTCACTTGTAATCTGCATAGACCCATATAGCTCCAATTCAGCCTCTCCCATCCAAAAACAGCGGACTAGCCCCCCTGTCCGCAAGTTTGCGTCTCTTGGTATTAGTGATAGTTCATCTTACCTATGCCATCAATTCCGTTCTGATCCAAGGGATAGCTTGTTTCACATAATAGCATGCAAGCTACCTGGGGTCAAGGGAGTTCGTTGCTTTGTGGCTGATTTCGTCCGTCATTTACAGTGAATCCCACCTGCCGCATCTGGAACCCCATCGGGCAATAGTCTCATTGTCCATAGTAATATTTACGATCTCACAAAGATTCGGACAGCCCTTACATTCAAAAGTCCGGGTAGCGTAGTCTCTGTTAAGGGCAGCAAATCCACGAAACGCAGATTGCCCGTCTTTTCTGTTCTTTTCCTCTATGGCCATTAGCGCAGCGCCTAAGGCTCCCATCACATCATAATGTTCAGGTACGATAACTTGTGTGCCTAGTTCCTTCTCAAAAGCAGCTTTCATACCGGCATTAGCAGCAACGCCTCCTTGGAAAACCACAGGCGGTTCAATGATTTTTCCTTTCCCGACGTTATTCAGGTAGTTTCGGACAAGGGCCTCGCACAGGCCTGAGATTATGTCTTCAATCCTGTGTCCCATTTGCTGCTTGTGTATCATGTCGGACTCAGCAAACACTGCACATCTACCTGCAATTCTTACAGGGGTTACCGCCCCGAGCGCAAGTTTGCCGAATTGATCTATGGCTATACCCAGCCTTGCTGCTTGTTGCTCCAAGAAAGAGCCTGTGCCTGCTGCACATACAGTATTCATGGCGAAGTCAATGACAATCCCTTGCCTGAGAATGATGATTTTCGAGTCTTGGCCGCCGATTTCAATTACTGTTTGCACCCCTGGCACCCGGCAATTGGCAGCTACTGCATGAGCGGTAATCTCATTCTTGATGCAATCAGCGCCAAGGATGACTCCTGCCAGCTTCCTGCCGCTGCCTGATGTTCCTACCCCGAGGATTTCAGTATCCCCTGCGACAGCTGCAAGACGCCTCATCCCTTCTTTCACAGCGCTTATCGGATCTCCCTGAGTCCTCAGGTAAAGTTTCTCCTGTAACACTCCTCTCTCATCTATCAGCACTAAGTTAGTGCTGACAGAACCGACATCCACTCCCAGATAACCTGAGCCTGCCACCGGGAATCACCTCCTGGAGCGGCGTGACATTCTAACCAAGTCAACAAAAGCCTCAAGACGCGTCAACACCCCGGTGCCGGACGAATGCTCATCCAGAACAAGGGTCATTACGGGAATACCAAGATCCCTCGAGACTGTAGGCAGTAGATCTTGAGCTATGATCTCAGGCATACATGTAAACGGAGCTACCTGAATTACCCCGTCCAGCCCCTGCCTGGCGTAGTCTACGGTAGACGCTATGGTCTCCACGCCGTGGCCACCGACGAAGTGACATAAATACGGCCTAGCCAATTCATATGGAAGCTTGGATTTTCGCAAAATGCGAAACACGTCCTTTACTACATGTTCCATCACCCAATCACTGAGATAAATTGACCTATGCACTACGACCCCCATCTCCCCCAAGCGCTTCTCAATCTCACAGTTGGCAAAAGGTTCGAGAACCATGAACACTTCTCCCACAATACCGATGCCCGGCTTGTCCGAGTCTGTCTTCTTGCAGGCGGACTTCATTGCTGCTTGTCCGTTCTCCAAGGCAGACGCTACCTCTTTCGGGCTACCCGCCTCATCTATGCGCTTCAAAGTGGCTTCATAGGCAAACGAGATATCACCTTTTGACTCCTCAAACGGGCGGAGTCTGAGAGCAAGCTTCTCCAGAGAGTCTATGGCAGTGAGTTTACTCCAGCCCAGACGCAGAGCTCCAACATACTGTGAGATACGTTGCGCTCCCGTAATCTCGAACAATTGCCGAAAGACGCGGTCCGGTCTCCCTTGTGGAGGCTCCACAACAATCATCTTGAAATCGCATCCGATCCCTTCCAGGATTTGCCTTTGGACTTCGCCGTATAATCCAAGGCGGCACGGACCTATACCACCTACCATTACAATAGTATCTGCCCCTTTCTCCAAGGCTTCCAAGTAGTTTCCAATATTCATTTTCAGCGGAAGACAAGCGAATTCAGGAGAGTTGAGCGAACCCAGGGACATTGTGCGTTTGGTAGGAGGCGGAGGCAACACCACGTCAATTCCCAGCGCTTCAAAAAGAGCTTTCGCCGCGATGTGAAAATTACCAAGACGTGCAAAGGTCAGTTTCACCTTAGCATTGACCTCTCCACAATATCCATAAAAGCCTCAAGCCTGGTTAGGACACCGGCTTCTCCTGTGTGTTCATCAACTATGATCGTCATAAACGGCACCTTCTGCTTGCTCCTTGCAGATTCTTGTTGCAAAAGCTCGCCGATGAAAGAATCAGGTCCGCAAGCGAAGGCGCTCATTTGGAGGCAACCGTCCACAGTTCCCGGCATCAGAAAGTAGTAGCCGGCCCCAAGCAACCGTCTGCCTATGGTCCAGAACACCCTCTTTTGGGACTTTGCTGCCGCCTGTTCGACAACTGCAGGCTGCAGCATGTCCATAGTCACTACTTTTGCACCCATCAGGTGGAGCCTGTCCAAAACGTTCATTCCTAGAAATGAGTCATAAAGGATATAGGGATGGCCCAGAACGCCAATGATCGGGGACCGAACGTCTTCGTCATGTCTTGACAGCGTATTACAGGATGTGCCGGAATCCCGGAAGTACTGCAGAAGATGGAAGTCCTGCTTTGCCATGGCATCAATGGGCGTCAGCCCTGCCTGGAGAAGCCGGACAAACACTTCATATGCTTGTTTTGCCTTTCGCCTTGCAACAGATATCTTCAGTGGATTCCGTGTGAATAGCCTACCGGTGGCATAGAGCTCTTTTATATATGCCCGGGAGTTACGGCTCATGTCAATGCAAGGGTCGATTATTTGCCGGATGCCTTTACAGTTGTGTCTTACCATGTCAGGAAGGCCCATTAGCTTCGGGCATATGTAAGCCTTCTTCTCAACGGAAACCAGTCTCGGAACGAATACCCTGTCACATGCGCCGGAGAGGCTCAGCACATGACCATGAAAAGCTTTGACAGGCAAACACGCCTCGTCTACTGTAACCCTAATCCCTGAGTCTATCACCGCCTTGGTGGTCTTGCCTGAGACTTGACAAGTCTGGCCAAGGGATTCAAAAAACGACCTCCAAGCCGGATAATAATAGTAATATAGGAGTGCCCGAGGGAACCCTATAGTCTCTTTCACAGAGGATTGACACCTTCCTTTACCCGAACGCCCGGATATGTAGCGCAAACTACAGGTGCCATAATCAGGACCGTGGACTGAAGAAGAGGGCAGCGATGGCGCTGAAGAAAACGGCTACTGCCAGCCCTTGCCCTGTAAACTCAAATGCCCCTGTAAACAAGCCGATAATGCCGGTTCTCTCTGCCTCCAACAGAGACCCTTTGGCAATGGACGCCCCGAATCCGGTAACCGGCACCAGTGCGCCTGCTTTTGCAAATGAGAGAAAAGGCTGGTAAAGTCCGAAACCTCCTGCAAGAGCACCTATCACTGTAAGCAACACGAGCATGTGTCCGGGTGTGAGAGTTGTGAAGTCCAGTATCAACTGGCCTATACCGCAGATAAACCCTCCGATGAGAAACGCGATAATGTAGTCCACAGGTTAACCCTTCTTTCTACAACTCGATTACAATAGCATGGCCTACACCGGGAATACTCTCTCCCTGCTGAAAGCTTAACGGGCTCAGCAAGGCGCCGGTGGCTATCAGTAGGATCTTCTTCAGGTTTCCTCTCTCCATCTCTTTCAATACGTGGCCGAACGTAACAACGGCTGCGCACGCGCACCCACTCGCCCCGGACCCCACTCGCTGAGTCTTTGTGTCAAAGATCATGAGGCCGCAATCATTGTAATTGTTCCCAACATTACAACCTGCGTCTTTTGCCAACTCTGCAAAGAGTTGGGATCCAAGACTGCCGAGATCTCCTGTGAGAATCAGGTCATACATGTCAGGAGCGCATCCGGTGTCAGCTACATGCCTCAGCAGCGTGTCGCAAGCAGCCGGCGCCATGGCAGCGCCTAAGTTGTATGGATCTTTCACCCCGAGATCTATTACCCTGCCGGTAGTAGCCCAAGTAACCCTTGGCCCGTTCCCGGACGACGCCAGGACCAAGGCGCCTGCGCCTGTCACAGTATACTGGGACGTAGCCTTGTGTTGAATATTCAGTTCTATTGGATACCGAAACTGTCGCTCCGCTGTTTGATAATGACTTGAGCATGCCACCAGAACATAGTCAGCAAACCCACCGTCAATGATCATGCCTCCGAGAGTTGTTCCCATAGAACACGTGGAGCATGCCCCGTACACTCCGATAAAAGGTATAGCCAGTTGTCTTGCGGAAAAACTAGCCGAAATAATCTGATTTAAGAGATCACCTGCAATGTAGTAGTCTATCATGCCTTTGTCAATGCCTGAGCGTTCTATGGCAATCTGGGCAGCCTGCTCCAAGAGTTTGCGCTCACTTCTTTCCCCCGTCTTTTCCCCAAAAGTCAAATCAGGCAATATCACGTCAATATCCTTGGCGAGGGGCCCGCGCCCTTCCATAGGCCCTACTATAGTGCCTGTCCCGGCAATTATCGGGGGATTTGTGAACTTAACAGTCGCTTTGCCGATCTTCTTTGACGCCACAGCACAGTAATTCCCTTCAGGCTATAACCGAATAATATACGTTATGAAAGAGGCAAACACTCCGCTCAAAATGCCATACACAATGACAGGACCTGCAATAATAAACATCTTGGCCCCCATTCCCAAAACCCAACCTTCATGCTTAAAATCCATGGCAGACGCAGCAACTGTGTTTGCGAACCCTGTAATAGGCACTGCAGCCCCTGCCCCGGCAAACTCAGCAAATTCATCGTAGATCCCGAATGCAGTTAAGACTATACCCAGTAAAATCATGACTGCGAGGGTAGGAGCGGACGCTGCGTTGATATCCAGTCCTCGCCCCATGAAGATGCCTAAGACAAATTGGCCTAACGCACAAACGGCACCGCCTGTCATAAATGCAACGAGGAAATGTCGGAGGTACGGAGGCTTTGGCGTCCTTTCAGCCACCAGTTGCTGATAAGCCTCTTGCCTGCGCTTTTGCTCCTGGGCTGCCTGGATAGTCTCAGGCATCTTTGTTATCTGCTTTCTGGCCTTTTCAGACGGCACCTTCGCATATACCCCCTGACTCACACGCATCCAATACATGCTACGACTAGGTGTCGTCCACGGAGAAAGCTACGTTCACATTGGCTTTGTATTTCGCAATCTCGCCGTTTTCTATAGAGGCGGTCATATTCAACACTTCGACACCTGTGATATTCCGGATGGTCTTGGATGCTGCGCTGACAGCCTCCTGTATTGCATGTTCCCAGCTTGTCGTTGACTCACCCAGTAATTCCACGACTTTGACTACTGACACAGGCTGTGCCCCCTTTCTCTTTTCTAATTATGCGCATGTAATGGAGGTTTAATTCTCCTGAGATCTAACGCGTGTGACTGTTTGAAGCATGATTGCTTGAGGAACATGCGAGGGATAGGGATAGGACACTTGAAGATGTGGGAAAAGACTATATTAGCTGTTACACGGCATCCAGTTCCTGTCGCAAGCGTTTCAGCGCGCTTTTCTCAATCTTGCTGACTTGCGGCTGGGAAATGCCAAGTCGTTCAGCGACCTGCATCTGCTTTAACTCATGGAAAAACCTCATCTCTATTATCGCTCGTTCTGTGGGATTCAAGAGCGTCATAGCTTGCTGAAGTGCAATCGACTCTATTTGGTCGTCCGCAAAGGAAAGGGAGGCAATTCTGTCTTCAATGTGGAGGGAATCGTCGGAGGAGAGAGATTCGGAAAGAGACACCATAGGCCTCAGGACATCTTGGGCCTCAACTATTTCTTCGTTACGCAGTCCGCATTTCCCGGCAATTTCATCAATGCCGGGCTCTCGCCCTAATTCGGCCCTTAGAATACGTAATACTTCTTCGACTCTGACAGCTCTGTCCCGGAGTGTTCTTCCAATCTTGAGCTGCCCTGAGGAACGAAGATGTTCCCGAATTGTCCCGAGGATAACCGGCACAGCATACGTAGAGAAGCGAGTCCCGCATGATTCGTCAAATCGGTCAGCTGCTCTCAGAAGTCCGATACATCCTACCTGGAATAAGTCTTCCTTCTCATCTGCTTCAAGGGAAAACCTGTTTACTAAACTCATTACCAGGCGTAGATTTCGCGAGACCAATTCTTCGCGGGCATCTCCATCCCCGGCACGAATCCGTTTTTTTAGCTCATGCACCTCTTCATTGGTGAGGAGGGGCAGAGCAGGAAATCGAATTTGATCAAACCTCCGGTTCATCACTGTCCTTCGCCGTCCCATGAGGTGACTTTCTTATCTCAACCTTAACCCCTTCTCCTGGGACGGAAGACACACGGAGCTCATCTGATAACGCTTCCATTATCGTGAACCCCATACCCATCCTATCCGGGTCCGTGGTAAAAGCCGGCTCCTTTGCCTGTTCCACGTCGGCTATGCCCTTCCCGAAGTCTTCGATTGTGACACAAAGCGTGTCATCGTTTCTCACTGCAGACAGCCGGACAATACCTCCGGAAACACCGTAACTGTGGAGCACGGTGTTGGATATCGCTTCTGACACTACCAATTTGATATCGTCGATTTCCTCTAAAGTAAATGAGTTGATTTGCGACGCAAAACACGCAACCGCCGTTCTGGCAAATTCCACGTTCTCGGGAACCGCAGGAAATTCCAGGGTTACATAGTTTTTTATGCTCATAACGTTACACCCCCACAGCCTTGGCCCAGGCCTCATCTTCGGTGTCGCAAATAGGTATGATGCCTGCCAAGCCCGATAACTCCAGGGCTTTTCGCGCTTGCGGCGAGGGGGCCGCTACTATGACATTCCCACCATGGGGTCTCTGCCTTTTGTACCTGCCTAGAATCACTCCCAACCCTGAGCTGTCAATGAAAGTAACATCACGCATTATAAGAAGGATGTCATTTATATCAGGATTCGAGTCGAGCTGCTCTTCAACTGCGTCACGGAAGCTCGGTGCCGTATTCAAGTCAAGCTCCCCGAAGATACCGACAACCAGAACACGGCCAATGACCCTGACGTCAATCTTCATTCACAATCCTCCTCCTGTTTTCCCGTCTCATTCCTATTCTCCGGCCCCTTAATTAGTCCTTCCAAGACTTACGAAAAAGAAAAACAGCCCTAGAGGGCTGTGGAAAGACACGAATTCAGATACCTATTATCGATTCGTCCTAAACAAAGCGCGGAGCAGGTTCCGGGAGATGCGAAACACTACCGTGAGGATGTTGCCGCTCTTTACGTCTTCTGAAGCTACCAGGGCAATCCTGCTTATGATTGAACCATCTTCAGTCAGGGCAAGCATTTCGCCGATCTTCTGACCCTTTGCCACAGGCGCGTCAACCTTTTTCGCCAGCACTATCTCGCTTTTTACCTTATCTTCTTCTCCCCTGGGCACGACCGCAACCAACGGATCCAGGCAAATTGCATCCACGTGATCCATTACTCCTCGAGTGACCTCCACTGCATCAATAACTTCACCTTCTCTTGCCAACTCAACCCCGGTAAAGTGCCTGAATCCAAGGTCGAGAAGGGCTGACGCTTCATTGAAGCGTGTGGTTGAGTCAGAGATCTTAAGCACGATCGAAATTAATCTCAGACTGCCTTTCTTTGCAGTCGCTGCGAGACAATAGCCTGCTTCTTCAGTGAAACCCGTCTTAAGCCCGTCAACACCTTCATGCGATTTTATGAGACGGTTTGTGTTCACAAGGATGTTTTTCCCGTCACGGACATAGTCGATCCAAGTGGTAAACCATTCATGCACCTTCGGATAACGCAGTAATGCCCTAGACATAAGGGCGATATCCCTTGCAGTCGAATAGTGATTCGGGTCAGGCAAACCTGAGGCGTTGACGAAATTAGTTCCTGTCATTCCCAGTTCCTGTCCGCGCTCATTCATCATGTCCACAAAGGCTTCTTCACTGCCGGCAATATGCTCTGCCACTGCGACGCTGGCATCATTTGCCGAAACAATGGCAATAGACTTCATAAGGTCCTCTAAGGACATTTCTTCCCCGACTTCCAACCAGATTTGAGAGCCTCCCATTCTCATCGCTCTCTCGCTGGCAACCACCATATCACTGAAGCCGGCTTTACCCTGGTCTATTTTTTCCATAACCAGGAGCATTGTCATAATCTTTGTAATACTGGCAGGAGGGAGCGGTTTGTCCGGGTTTTTCTCAAAGAGGATCTTTCCCGAAGTCGACTCCATAAGCAAGGCTGACTCAGCAGAAATAGGAATGCTCGGAGCCGCAGAAAGCTGCTGTGCCTCTACCCACGCCGGTCCATGCCCTCCGGCGATAAGCAACGCGACAGTCAGAATGACGTTGATGCCGGCAAGGAATGTCCTTGCTACGACACTTCTCTTGCCCACTTTTACTTCCTCCCTGTCATAGCACGCACTAGATTCACATCTGTACACGTACATATTCACGCGGGTGGAGCGATATACCCCACCCGCGTGAAAAAGGGAGTCTGACAAGGGTTGAAGCTGCTTCCTCAGCCCTGTATGACGTATCTGATAAGCTCTGGGACACCTGGCTTATCCCGGGACACTTCATATGATGACATCACGAGCTGAGCAGCAGGCTCAAGTGTATCCCAATCATTCGTATGGAGCATTACCAAAGGTTCACCCTGCTCCACCCTGTCTCCGATTTTCTTTAGGATTATTATGCCGGCTGCAGGGTCTATTGTGTCGTCTTTTGTTCTGCGTCCGGCGCCCAGGATCATAGAAGCCACTCCAATCTTCTCTGCATCGATTTCGCTTATGTAGCCTGACCGAGCGCTTGGAACCGCCTCCAGGCACCTGGCAGACGGGAGAACGGTATCCGGAGCGTCAAGGACCTTCACATCACCGCCTTGAGCGGATACAAGGTCAGCGAACTTACTTAAAGCAGCACCGGTCTCCAAGGCATTTATCAGGTTTGGCCTAGCCTGCTCAGCGCTTTTGGCCTTGCCCCCCAGAACAAGCATGATCGACCCTAAGGATAAGCACAGCTCTCGGAGATCTTCCGGCCCTTCCCCTCGCAGGGTATCAATGGCCTCCATGACTTCAAGGGAATTGCCCACTGCGCATCCTAAAGGCTGATTCATGTCACTGACTACAGCTGCGCCCATCCTCCCTGCCCCTCTTACAATATCCACCATCAATCGGGCCAGGCGTAAGGCATCATCTTCAGATTTCATAAACGCGCCTCTGCCGGTCTTCACATCAAAAACAATGGCATCTGCCCCACAAGCCAGTTTCTTGCTACATATACTACCGGCTATTAACGGTATGCTGTCTACCGTAGCAGTCACATCCCGAAGCGCGTAGAGCTTCTTGTCAGCAGGAGCAATAGAAGCGGTCTGCCCGACCACGGCAATTCCTGTTTCATTCACAGCTTCCATAAACTCATCCTTGGACAGGTCAACTCGAAAGCCGGGGATGGATTCCAGTTTATCCAGGGTACCGCCGGTATGGCCTAACCCTCGGCCTGACATCTTTGCTACAGGAACCCCCAAAGAGGCCACAAGCGGTGCAAGAACCAGGGTAGTCTTATCTCCCACTCCGCCTGTGCTATGCTTATCGACTTTGACTCCGTGAATACGAGAAAGATCTACGGTTTCCCCTGAGTGAGCCATTGCCATCGTCAGGTCACACGTTTCTTGTACGCTCATTCCCCGAAAGAATACGGCCATTAGAAAAGCGGACATTTGATAGTCGGGAATGTCGCCTGCTGTATACCCGTCAATCATCGAGTTGATTTCGTCCCCAGACAACTCATGGCCACGTCGCTTCTTCAAGATAATGTCATAGACTCTCACGTCGACCCCTCTCCTATTCTCCCCCAGCGCGTGGGTGGGTTCTGTCATAGATCTCTTTTAGCTTCCCTTTGGTAAGGTGAGTATATATCTCTGTAGTAGCAATATCTGAATGCCCCAGCATTTCTTGGACAGACCGCAGGTCTGCGCCGTTCTCCAAGAGATGTGTGGCAAAACAGTGACGGAGAATATGGGGAGTTACGTCTTTCGAAATGCCGCATTTCCTCGCGTAACCCTTGATGATTTTCCAGAACCCCTGTCTGGTCAGCCTCTTCCCCCGGCAATTCACAAACAGAGCCTTCTCCCTTCTGCCTTGCAGCATCCTTTCCCTTGCTGACCGAAGATAAGTCTCTACCCAAAGGCAGGCTACACCACCCATAGGGATAATCCTCTCTTTAGACCCTTTGCCAATGCATTTGGCATAACCCATATGAGTGTCAATATCCCCGAGATCCAGAGACACCAACTCAGATACGCGCATCCCGGTAGCGTACATCGTTTCCAGCATGGCTTTGTCGCGAATACCGGGCGGGGTGTGAGTTGCCGGGGCTTCCAAGAGAGTAGTTACTTCCTCTGCGTTCAGGACTTGGGGTAAGGTTTTTTCTTGTTTAGGGGAAGAGATGTTGGTTGCAGGATCGTCTTCCATCAGCCCTTCATGGTGAGTAAAACCATAGAACCCCCGGATAGAAGAGATTGACCTTGAAATGCTGGAGTTTGCTTTTCCTTGATCCCGCATGACTTTTACATACGACAAAATAATATCTTCACTCACATCCTCCAGCTGAATACCGTAAGTATCATTGACAAATTCCTCAAACTGACTGAGATCTCTCCCATATGACTCTATCGTATTTTTGGCAAGGCCTCGCTCACAAGAAAGATATGCGAGGAACTCATCTATCCAGGTCAACTCATCTACCTCCAAAAAGCACAGCACAAACACAAGACAATCATAAGTATGGCCGAGAAGCCATTAGTCTGCAGGATGAGCTATTTTTACCAGTATAGCATGACCCTCCGAGGCCTGCAATTACAGGTGTCTGGAAACCAACTCTATAAAAACCGGGGTTATGAAGCCTTCAACAATAGAGGCAATGCCAAGCAGGGCAAGAGCACCTATGAGTGTGATGCAGGAAAGGAGAAACTGAGGATAGAGAGGCACTCGACTACTCGTCAACCGGTCTTCGATTACCGTTTTTGCAAATGCAAGCGAGGATTCGAACGAGAAAATCAGCGCAGGAATTATGAATAGGTTCTGAGGTAGCACAGATACAAACGCAAGCAGTACTCCCCTGATAGCCATTTGCAAAACAAGAAATCCCACTGTAAATCCGATAATGAAGCCTCGCAAGAACATAAGAATACCTATTCCCGGGGCGCCTATCACAGAAAGGCCTAGGAGCCACCCGATGAAAACAGTCTTGAGATTGCTGTAGAAACCCTGTCGCGAGGCGGAAACAGCAGACACTTGCATTGTGTCGCCGAAGGCGCGAAAAAAGACTGTGAGATCCTGGGCCAGTGCGGACTTCTGACTTTCCGGGAGGATTTTTGCGGCCAGCGCGCCGAAGATGACCCCCATCAGCAGCATGACAATGACAATTGCATATGTGGGCATGTGTTTCCTCATATAGTCACTGAACACTTGAGCCGACCCTGTTTTTGAAGGCATCGCCGCCCCTCCTCCAAACCACCTCCTTTCATATGTATGTCCATTTTATAAGTGTTATGCGTGCAGTTCCGGAACCAAAACCTCTCAACTGTTCTCTATGAGAGCCTTGCCATAATGTCCTCCTCCTCCTGCAACAAGAGGGAGCATTCCTTCACGTGCCTCAATTATTAGGTGGGCTGCCTTCCTTCCTACCACCTCTGCCAACTCCTCTTCTCGTGCGGTGTGAAGAACCGACATTTCACTTCCGAACCGGGAGATCAACTTGTCTATGGACTTGGGGCCTATCCCGGGCACGAATTCCAAAGGAATCTGGTACCGATACGAAGGCCTATGCACGGGATGTTCCGGAACAGGATAATCTTGGATATCCGCAATTCTGTCGAGGACTCCTCTTACAACAGATGTGCTGTTACATTCAGGACACCGGAGAACAGGGGGTGTCTCCTTTTGGAAGGTCCTGTCGCACACAGGGCAGTAGGTCCTGTGGTACTTCCCAAGCTTCGGATCCAATCCATAGTTAGCTACTACCCGTCTACCGTCTTTGCGCGCCAGCGCTTTTATGGTCTCATCAAATGACGCACTTTCCAGAAGCATAACATTGTATTCCCGCCCGATCTTCGGCAGTGAATGAGCGTCGGAATTAGAAAGAAACGTGTACTGCCCCAGTTCAGAGATGGTATCAGCCAGATCCGTATCAGCAGAAAGGCCTAACTCTATCGCAAGAAGAGAATCCAAAATGTCATCGGGAAACGCGTCATCAAGCCTTCTCACGCAGTTTCCATAGATACTCTTATGCGGCGAAAAGGCGTGGGCAGGAAAGGGAGTTGCCCCCGCATCCATTGCCATCATGTAGAGATCCCTGGCAGGCATTGCGCATACAGGCGTACTGAAGAATACATTAGAGACACACCTTCGGAGGCTGCGAGAAAACGCTTTCGCTGTGTCAAGAGTCCTAAGGAGAATCAAGTGATGGGAGTGTCCTCTATGTTCCTCTGAGGTCTCTACCTCGGAAGCTAAGAGGATGACAACGCGATCTTTATACCCGATTCCGCCGCCTGGAATCTCAATCATTTCCCCTGAATTAAGAAGATTCTCTATGTCACGGATTACTCCCGGAGCTGCTGCGTCCACAATTCCGACAATATCCACGCCTTTTCTGTAAAAGCATTCCTTGGCTATGTTCTCAAAGGTTAGTTTTCTTGATCCTGATACTTTAATCGGACGTCCCAGGCTGTCACAACCTATGTGGACATGCAAGTCAACGTAAAACTCAGTCAACTAGAAAAGCCCCCTCGAAATGACCGTTGCCAGTCCCAGAAGTGTCTTGGCGTCACGAATTTCGCCGTTTTCTATCATTGTCTCAACAGCCTCACGCGACAGACGATATGTCTCTATGTTTTCGTCATCGTCAGGTTGGCCGGTTCCGGGGATAAGATCCGTCCCAATGAACAAATGCAGCATTTCACTGGAAAAACCCGGTGAAGTGTAGAAAGATACGATTTTCTCGAGGCGCCCAGCCAGATAGGAGGTTTCTTCCTCAAGTTCACGCATTGCGCAATCTTTCGGGCTTTCTCCGGGATCCAACTTTCCTGCGGGAATTTCCCACAAGACTTCACCTACTGCATATCTGAACTGCCTTATTAGTATTGCGTTCCCGTCCTTGTCAATAGGTATGATACCTACACTCCCAGGATGTTCCACTACTTCTCTGGAGCTTGTCCTCCCTGACGGTAGTCTTACCTGATCCACGCGGAGGTTTATCATCTTCCCTTGATAGACCGTATTTGACTTTACCTTCGTCTCTGACAGTTCATGACAATCCAATAGTCTTCCCTCCTGCATTCTTCAATAGCCTGCACAAGTTTTCGCGACCATCAGGTGCTAAAGCACGGTCTGACGCGGGGCTTGTCGGAATTATCCCAGCTTGTACCAGGGGACGAACAGTATTTGGCCTGCAAATCAGCACAGCGGAAATTACTGGACATGTACCAAGATACTGGAATAACATCAGCTGCTTTAGCATATCATATACACCATAGAAGGAGGGATGTCCTCTTATGGA
The DNA here is from genome assembly GCA_002398515.1 of Firmicutes bacterium UBA4981. Classification (GTDB taxonomy): domain Bacteria; phylum Bacillota; class SHA-98; order UBA4971; family UBA4971; genus UBA4971. The sequence continues at coordinate 19,358 of DGZL01000138.1, read as the reverse complement.
CATTATTTTCAGAAAAGACTCATTTCACGTCTGTGGAAAGCCCGCTGAGGTGCTGGAGGTCCTTGCAAGCCTGTCTAAGACTTATGCGACACTGGGCGATCTTCTCGAATCTTGGCAGTTAAACGCAAGTCTTCATTTCCATCACAAGTTTTCCTGCAAAGACGCCGGCAGCACCCGGAGCAAGAAAAAATTCCGGATCTTCCAGGACAGTCCGCCCCATTGTAGTGACATCAATTGCATCCCTTTGAAGCCTTTTGACTGCTGACATTCCGTCCTCGGTGACAACAACATGCCGTCCGGTTAGGCCTTCCCCATTGAGTTGTGATCTTACAAATCTCCACTTATCCACCGGTATCTCAGGTAAGACTACTATACAATCAGCCAACACCACCTCTTTCAGGACAGTGATGGTATGGTGGCTCACTCCGAGATGTCTCCCGCGAAAATCGGAGAAGCTGATTCTCGGCGCCAGAATAGGAATTCCTCCAAGGGAGTAAGTTGCGTTCATAGCTATGCCTTGTTCAATACCGGAGAATCCGTATCTCGTGCCTGTTCCCGCCTGGCCAGGCCCCATAGCGACTACTACCGCGTCTGCCTTGGCACACTCTTTTGCAACACATAAGGCTGAATAGACGTTTATAGACTCCAGGTCTCCGCCGAACGCATGACCACAAGTGATGACAGTGTCTATCAATGCCTTGTCGCGCAGGTCTTGGACTAATCTACTGAAGGCTGCCGGTAATGCCCCTCCATCGGTCATTATGTAAGCAATCCTGGCTTCATTGCCTGCAGTTTCCTTGATGCCGGCTACTACAGGCGCAACCATGCTGTGCAGCTCACAAGCGACAACAGGCATATCCCTGATTGACTTGAACTCCCTGAGTGCTTCATGATATTCGCTGTCTTCCTCTTCAGCAGCGAGACAGCAAACCTGGAAGGGGGTGTATCGTGCTTTGATGATGTGCCCCGGGCCACCTACCTCGCCTAGACCTTCCCTGCCCTCCACCCACATGACAAAATGATACCCACCTGTCCCAAGCTCGAGTTGGACAGCGTTGGTATTTAGGATTACCCAATCACCGGGCGCCACAGGTCCTGTCAGATCCGGATAGCATATGGCAACTGAGTTTCTCCCTTCACAAACGACCTCTGCTTCCAGGGCTCCTGAAGGAAGTCTCGTAACTCTCGTAACAGACCCTCGCCTTGCCCTTATCATACAGATGACCCCCAACCGGTCTACCCTGAGTGCGAAGCCCCCCGGACCGATGGCCCCACTTAGCAGGGAAACCACATACACTGTCGTATAGTGATGAGTAAGGGTGGAAGGACACGTGGCTGTGAACTTGTCCCGAATATGTTTCCCGCATGGGGGACATCATAGTCATTGATAATTTGAGGAGGAATACCGGTGCAAAAATGGCACATTTGGGTGGCCGTATTTGTGGTGTTGACCTTGATAGGATGGTCAGTGGGAGTAACAACAAGGTTATCACGGGATATCACGGCAATCGAGAGGGACTTGGACAGGGCGTTTGAGGATCTCGCCGCCCTATCCAGACGAGTTTCGGAAATCGAGACTCTGGAAGAATCTGCGATGGGTTCTGAGGTAACAGTATATTATGCCAGAAGTACACCGACTGAATCATACCTGGTTCCTGTAAGGCGAAGAGTGGCTGCAGGGGTTGACCCCATGAGAGGCGCCCTGGAACTCCTTGTCAGAGGACCTCTGCCTGAAAGCGGACAGGATGGGACTATCCCTCAAGGAACAGAGGTGAAGGGCCTCGAAGTAAAAGGAGACCTGGCTATCGCCGATTTCAGCGAGGAGATTGTAACTAACTTCGTAGGCGGTAGCTGGAATGAGGCTTTGCTTATCGGATCCATAGTAAATACGCTTACAGAGTTCCCTGGAATCACTCGTTGCCAAATACTGATTGAAGGGGAAAAACGGGAGAGTATCGGAGGCCACATAGGTATCGATACTCCCCAGGTGAGAGCGGCGGAGCTCATTCGGCCCCGCTGACTTCCCCTTGGTCCCGTGAATGCCACACAGAAGCAATTTCAATACCGCGAGCAAGCGCTTGCCGGTTTAGGGGAATTAGATTATGGCGCCTTTCCGGCAGCACTCTCTTCATGGCGTCAAGAACTGTATCGCAACCTACCACCCTGGTTGTGGCGAGGTAGGCTCCCAGCGCTACCATGTTAGCGATACGTAAATCCCCGAGCTCATTTGCAACCTTGTTTGCAGGGACAGCCAATATCCTTACATCTGTCCTCTCAGGCGGCGATTCAATGAGAGAAGAGTTGTAGATGATGAGCCCACCGCTTTTGACCCAAGGAGCAAATTTGTCCAAGGATGGTTTATTGAGGGCGATCAGACTCGTAGGCTCAGTAACAAGGGGAGAGGACACTTCCGTAGAGGACACTACTACTTGGCAATTGGCAGTTCCTCCCCTCATCTCAGGGCCGTATGAAGGCATCCAGCTTACATTTGCGCCTTCGATCATTCCTGCATACGTCACCAGCTGTCCTATTAGCATGACGCCCTGTCCGCCGAACCCTGCAAAGATTACCTGTTCCTGCATTACTAGCCCACCTCCGGAACCCGAGTGTAGTCTCCCAGCGGATAGTAGAGACTCATTTTATCGTCTATCCATTTCATTGCTTCAAGAGGAGACATGCCCCAGTTGATTGGACAAGTGGAGAGAAACTCCACGAGACTGAATCCTTTGCCCTCTATTTGTGTCTCGAAGGCTTTTCTCACAGCACGTTTCGCTTTCGTGACATTGGCAGGACTCGTGGCCGAGACCCTGGAAATATATGCCACGCCTGACAATGACGACAGAAGTTCTGCGACTCTGATGGGATGGCCTGCGCTTTCCACATCTCTGCCCCTCGGAGAAGTCGTAGTCCTCTGCCCCGGTAATGTTGTAGGCGCCATTTGCCCGCCGGTCATTCCATATATTGCATTATTCACAAAAATTACGGTGATCTTCTCTCCTCGAGTTGCGGCATGGACTATTTCAGCGGCTCCGATAGAAGCCAGGTCCCCGTCGCCTTGATAACAGAAAACGACAGAGTCAGGGAGAGTCCTCTTAATTCCGGTAGCGACTGCAGGCGCTCTGCCGTGAGAAGCCTCAACGAAATCACAGTTGAAGTAGTCATACGCCAGTACCGCGCATCCTACAGGCGAAATTCCGATGGTTTTCTCACAGACACCGAGTTCATCAATGACTTCCGCTATCAGTCGGTGGATAATGCCATGGGTACATCCAGGGCAGTAGTGGGTGGGAACGTCTGTCAGTGCTTCCGGACGTCCGAATACTTTTTTCATTGCCTATATCCCCTCCTCCACAATCCTTTCGATTTCCTCCAGCACTTCCCTGGGTGTCGGCGTCATTCCGCCTGTACGGCCATAAAAACGGACAGGTTTAGAGCCAAGTATTGCCAGGCGAACATCTTCGACCATCTGGCCAAGACTCATCTCAACAGTTAACACCCGTAGACTCTCCTCTGCTGCTAGTTGCAGGGCCTCATATGGAAAAGGCCATAGACTGACAGGCCTGAACAGGCCGACCCTCAGGCCACGCTCTCTTGCCATATCAACTGCTGCCTGCGAAATCCGTGCGCATGTTCCGTACGCCACCAGCAGTGTTTCAGCATCGTCAGTCATATAGGTCTTGTACCTGACTTGCTCGTCGGCAATTTTGTTGTATTTCTTTCCCAAGTCAAAATTATGTTGCTCCAGCTTCGCCGGGTCGAGGCTTAGTGAAGTTATTACGTTCTTCGGCCGCATCTTCGCTCCTACAGTAGCCCAAGTCTTCGGAGGCAAGTCTGCTTTCCCTCTTCTCCCTGGGATTACAGGCTCCATCATCTGGCCTAAGATCGCGTCACCTAGAATCATGACCGGAATGCGGTACATGTCAGCCAAATCAAAAGCGGTAATGGTAAGGTCCATGAGTTCCTGCACGCTTGCGGGTGCAAGAACTATCAGTCTGTAGTCGCCATGGCCTCCTCCTTTGGTTGCCTGAAAATAGTCAGCTTGAGATCCCTGTATACCACCTAGACCAGGTCCGCCCCGAACAATATTCACAAGTACACAAGGAAGCTCTGCGCCTGCCATGTATGAGATGGCTTCTTGCATTAAGCTGATTCCGGGACTCGAGGACGTAGTCATTACCCTGGCGCCGGCACACGCAGCCCCGTACACCATGTTGCTGCCTGCAACCTCACTCTCTGCCTGGAGGAAAACTCCTCCCACCTCAGGCATACGTCTTGACATGTACTCAGGAATCTCATTTTGAGGAGTTATCGGATAACCGAAAAAGTGTCTGCAGCCTGCCAAAATGGCTGCTTCTGCTATAGCTTCATTCCCTTTCATCAGCACCTTCTCTCCCATGAGAACAGAGTCCCTCCTTTACCTGTATACTTCAATTGCTACCTCCGGACACATCCTGGCACAATAAGTGCATGCATTACATTCTTCCTTGTCAAGTATGGTCGCCGGATGATATCCCTTAGCATTGAAATGCTCTGCCATGACCAGGAGTTTCCTGGGACAAAAGGCGACACACAACTCACAACCTTTACACCGTTCTTCGTCAAACACAACTCTTGCCACTTTGCGTCACCTCCTACGTCTACATGTAGACCTTTACTTCCTCCTCGCGACGAAGTGTACGAAGACACGCTTCAGCCAAAGCCCGCATCTCATCTTCGCCTGGGTAAACCATAACAGGCGCTATGAATTCAACACGAGCCTTAATCCATTCTACCAGCATTTCTGAATAAGACACCCCTCCTGTCATGATTATTGCATCAACATCCCCTTTGAGGACAGTTGCCAGGGCTCCTATTTCCTTGGCAATCTGGTAAGCCATGGCTTCATATACAAGGGCTGCGTATTCATCTCCTTCTTCAATACGCCTCTCTACCTCTATTGCGCTGTTTGTCCCAAGATAAGCCATTAGCCCGCCTCGACCCACCAGCTTCTTCTTAATGTCTTCCAGGGAAAGGTTACCTGAATAACACATTTCCACAAAACCAAGGAGGGGAAGCCCTCCGCACCTCTCAGGAGTAAACGGCCCTTCACCGTCCAGGGCGTTATTGGCATCGATAACTCTGCCTCTCCTGTGTGCGCCGATGGTGGCACCGCTGCCCACATGGCACACGATGAAATTCGCGTCCTCGTACCGGATCCCCATGGCCTTAGCTGCCCGCCTGGCGACAGCCTTATGGTTGAGCGCATGGAATACGGCGGTCCGTGATATTTCCGGAAGACCGGATAACCTGGCCAAGGGGCACAACTCGTCAACTACGGGAGGATCTGCGATAAATGCAGGGACACCGATAATGTCTGCAATCTCCCGTGCCATCGGAGCTCCGAGGTTGCACGCATGAGGAATCTTGCCTGTACCGATAAGATCACTGATCATCTTGGCGTTTACCTCATAAACCCCGCTTTCTATCGGCTTTAGCAGGCCTCCCCTGCCGATTATCGCTGTGAAATCCGACACTTGACAGTCCCGTCGTGCCAGGATTTCGAATATGTCTTCAATCCTTTTCTTGTACTGATCCATCACAGTCTCAAACATGGCGAATTCCTCGGGCCTATATCTGATCACCTCTTCAAAAACCAGATCATCGTCTTCGTATACAGCGATCTTTGTGGATGTAGAACCGGGATTAATCGCGAGTATCCTATGCATGATCGTCTCCCTCCCGGCAGCTAGTTTGGAAGCAGCACGCTGACATACTGCCTGTCAAGGCACGAATATCCTGTGGATTCCGCCTATCCTCGCTATCCTTTCCTCTGCAAGACGAGATGCTGCCAGATGCGGGGGAATTCCTTCTCTCTTGGCAATTTCTATAACGGATCTAATTCTGTCGTATATGCCTCCTGCTTTGCGCAAAGCTCTTTCCCTATCGTAGCCGTAGATCTCTTCCGCTACATTGATTACCCCGCCTGCATTGATAATATAGTCAGGCGCATAGAGAATACCCAAGTCTTCCAAGGCATGACCGTGGCTTTCATCCTTGAGTTGGTTGTTGGCGGAACCGGCGACAATCTTGCACCTTAGTCGCGTCACTGTCTCCACGTTTATCACCCCGCCCAGTGCGCAAGGACAGAATACATCGCATTCAATGTCATAAATCTCGTCGGGAGAAACAGGCTTTGCGCCGAACTCTTCAACTACCGCGTCTACCCTTTCTTTGAAGACGTCAGTTACATAAACTACGGCACCTTCCCCGGCAAGATGTTTCACGATGGAATAACCTACGTTGCCGATGCCCTGGACTGCTACGCTTCTACCATTGAGTGAACCGTCCCGGAACACCTCTTCCAAGCAGGCTATCATCCCACGAATGACCCCGTACGCGGTAACAGGGGATGGGTCACCGCCCGCGCCGGGGCCTGACGGAAGTCCCACTACGTGTTGGGTCTCCATATGAATGATTTCCACATCATCCCCGCGAATTCCCACGTCTTCAGCGGTTATGTACCGTCCTCCCATCGTGTCCACGAATCTTCCGAATGCCCGTAATAACGCTTCACTCTTGTCTTTCCGAGGATCTCCGATGATTACAGCCTTGCCCCCGCCAAGGTCGAGGCCTGCAGCAGAACTCTTATAGGTCATTCCCCTGGCCAGCCTCAGCGCGTCAATGATCGCGTCTTCCTCTGATTCGTACGGCCACATTCTACACCCACCAAGAGCAGGGCCAAGGGTAGTATCGTGGATAGCTATGACTGCGCGCAACCCTGACACTTCATCGCTGGCGAAAACCAGTTGCTCATATCCGTATTTAGACATTTCATCGAATACTCTCATGGAACACATATCCCCTTTCCTCTTCACTGCTAAGCGCTTCATATTTGCTCAACCTACTATCGCCTACTAAGCAGGGCACCGCAAACCCTCACATTAGCACCAGATAGGCTATCCTCCTTTATCCTCCTTGCCGGCTAGCTTAAAGCGATACCTAATGCAAGGGAATGGAATTTTGACGCATTCGAGTCTGATCGTGAGGTTAGGACAATAGGCGCGCCGGCACCTGCCAC
>DGZL01000138.1:11850-12115 GCA_002398515.1 Firmicutes bacterium UBA4981 | reverse complement strand
ACAATAGGCGCGCCGGCCCCTGCCACTATGCTTGCGCAACACCCACCTGCCATGTAGACAAGGGTCTTATAAAAAACGTTTCCTGCTTCTATGTCAGGCATTATTAGGATATCAGCCCAGCCTGCTACCGGACTTTTGATTCCCTTGATTCTGGCTGACTCGGGAGAAATCGCGTTATCCAACGCTAACGGGCCGTCAACGATACCGCCCTTTATCTGGCCGCGCTCTGCCATCTTACTGATGCATGCTGCGTCAATCGTAGCCG
>DGZL01000138.1:11474-11618 GCA_002398515.1 Firmicutes bacterium UBA4981 | reverse complement strand
CATGTCACTGTTCAGATACTCGATCGCAGCAATAATTGCAACCCGAGGATTAGCCATGCCTAATACATGAGCCACATTAATGGCATTTTGAGTAATCTCCGCCTTCTCTTCTAATGAAGGCGCAATATTCATAGCTCCGTCACT
>DGZL01000138.1:0-11281 GCA_002398515.1 Firmicutes bacterium UBA4981 | reverse complement strand
GCAATATTCATAGCTCCGTCACTGAATATCACCAGTCTATCACTTCCCGGCATCTCGAACACGGACAAGTGTGACAGGAGTCTGCCTGTTCTGAGGCCTCCGTCTTTGCTGAGAACGGCCTTTAGCACATCAGACGTACTGACCAGCCCTTTCATTACCAAATTGGCCTCACCTTCCGAAACCAGCTTAACCCCCTTACGCGCTGCAGTGGGTGGGTCATCTTCTTCTACGAGCTCATGTTTGGATATGTCTACTCCGGCGATACCGGCAGCTTCCTCTATCTTGTGAAGGTTTCCCACAAGAATGCTCTTTGCGATTCCGCAGCTGACAGCTTCGTCCATTGCAAGGAGCACTTCCGGATCCTCTGCGGCCACGACTACACAAGTCTTAGTACCCTTCGCCTTAGCTAATTCCACAATATCCCTGAGCGACCTTACCATATCTCCCCACCCCTTATTACCCGTATGTCTTGACCTCTTCCTCTCCTAAAAGCGCTCGAAAAGCACCTTTGGCAAGAGATTCCATTTCCCTTTCCCCGGGATATGCCCGAACTTCCGCAATGAATGAAACCCTCTCCCGTATCATTGAAACAAGCAGCTCCGATGAGGCTAAGCCGCCACATATCAAGATAGCCTTCACATCTCCCGACAAGACTGATGCCATAGCCCCGATTTCCTTGGCAATCTGATATGCCATTCCTTCAAATATCAGACCCGCATATTCATCCCCGGCTGCAATCCGCGTTTCGATTTCCTTCGCATTACTCACGCCGAGATATGCCACAAGTCCCCCCTGCCCCAAAAACTTCGCTATGAGCCGGTCCTTTGAAAAATTCCCTGAAAAGGCTATTTCCGCCACTTCCCTGGCAGGTAGTTCGCCGGTTCTTTCCGGACTGAACGGGCCTTGTTCATTTGCGTTATTTGCATCAATAATCCGCCCGCCTTCCACCGCGGCGATGGATATACCTCCTCCCAGATGGGCAGCGACATAGTTTACCGTCTCTCTGTCACAATTCAGCTCGAATGAAGCAAGCCTCATGGTAGCACGGATGTTCAAGGCATGGCTTAAGCTCTTCCTCGGAATCTCCGGAAGGCCTGAAAGACGTGCAAGAGGATGGAATTGGTCACATGACACCGGGTCTACTACATATGCGGGAATGCCCATCTTCCCGGCAATGGCGTCAGCGATAAGGCCCCCGAGATTTGACGCGTGTGGGCCTTGTACTTGGGCTCTCAGATCTTCCAACATTCGCGGGGTCACTCGGTATATGCCTGGTTCAACAGGACGGATAAGCCCACCCCGGGCTACTACGGCACTGACACTGCTAAGATTCGTCCCTGCTTCCCTCAGTGCTGAGCTCACATCGTCAAGTCGTGCTGCAAGCTGAAAAGGCACATCAGGAAAAGCAGTCAGCATCTTCGTCTTATGGGTGATAGTCTTTTCTGCCAGAGGGCCTGAAAGGGAGTAAATTGCCAGTTTAGTTGTGGTGGAACCAGGGTTTACAACAAGAACCTGCATAGCTGACCACCCCACAGTCTGTATGTAGTCTAACACAAGAACCAACATACTTAGGATCTATGGTCGTCTGCTCACACCCTGACAGAAACATACATATGCAAGTTCGATGCCAGACCCGTCAAAACAGCCATGAGCAGCTTTGAAGTGAGACATAGTGGATCAACGAGAGGATGTCAATGATAAGTCATCCACTAATTGCAATATATTGCATGGTATCTGAAAATATAATGCAACATACTGCACATCAAAGAGAAAAACAGTGCAATATATTGCGCTGCCTCATTATCATGTAATGTTGTAGCGGTTAATCTTGTAGTAAAGACTTCTTATACTGATTCCCAAGATTTCAGAGGCTCTTCGCTTGTTACCGCCTGCTACTTCCAGCGCGTTGAGGATGGCTTTCACCTCAGCGTCTTTCACTGCTTCCGGTAATTCTCTTACTGCACCCTTTTCCCGGGACCCTTGAAACCGCTGAGAAAATGTAGGGGGTGAGCCCAGCCTATCCAATGCAGGCAGATGCTGAGGCAGGATTTGGACATCAGTGTAATGCATGTTTATCATTGCCCTGCTGAGGACATTCTCCAGCTCTCGCACGTTTCCCGGCCAATCGTAGGTAGACAGCGTTTCTATAGCATCACGCGATATCCGAGTCACGTTGCGCCCGTATGCCTGGTTGAACCTACGTATTAAAGCTTGACACAGAAATGGCAGGTCTTCCAGTCTCTCCCTAAGCGGCGGTATGAATATGGGAACTACATTCAGCCGGTAGTAAAGGTCTTCGCGCAGCCTTCCTTCTTTTACGGCCTTCTCTAAGTCGCTGTTCGTCGCTGCGATAATCCGAACATCAACAGGTATTGCCTGGGTCCCTCCGACCCTGACAATCTCCTTTTCATGCAGTATCCGAAGGAGTTTCGCTTGAAGAGACAAGGGCAATTCTCCGATTTCATCGAGGAAGATGGTACCGCCGCCGGCCTCCTCGAACAAGCCACGCTTGCCCCCTCTTTTCGCCCCTGTAAAAGCTCCGTCTTCGTACCCAAATAGCTCCGCCTCAAACAGCGTGCTGGAAATCGCGGTGCAATTGACCCGGACAAATTGCTTCTGCCGTCTTAGACTTGCATTATGGATAGCGTGAGCGAACAACTCTTTTCCGGTGCCGCTCTCTCCCCGAAGCAATACTGTAGCAGGTGTGGAAGAAACACGTCTCGCCTGCTCAACAGCTAAAGCCATACCTCGGCTGACTGCAATTATGTCATCGAAGGTATATTTCGCCTGGAGGGTTCTGAGGAGGCGCCTTGCGCTGTCAAGCTCTTCCGTCAACCTACGTATATCCGTCAAATCATGAATAGCTGCTACACTGCCTCTGAGATCCTCACCGACAAAGATTGGAGCTGCATGAACCATTACCTCGCGTCGCCCGGGCCCTACTCTGAGTTTCGCGCCGCGCACAGGAAGACCGGTGCGCAAGACTTTCATATGAACACTCTCGCCTTCCGCAATATCTATGGTAGCGGGTTTTCCTATGACATCGTCCTCAATGAACCCAGTCAGTCTGGTGTATGCAGGATTGATTAGAATTCCAAGACCGTTCTCATCCACAACGGAGATAGCGTCTTCCGTGGAGTTTATTATGGCTTCGAGCAATCCTTGAATGTGTTTGAGGTTCGTTATTTCCTCAGCTAATGATATTATGTCTGTTATATCCCGGAAAACGGATACGGCTCCAATCATGACCCCTTTACTGTCTCTTACAGGCATCCTGTTGCAGATAATAGTGACATCCTCCAGCACCTGCTTCTGATTGAGCTCCGCCTCACCTGTCCGAAGCACAATATGCAGCCTGGTGTTGGGTATGACCTCCTCTGCAACTGCGCCTACCATGTCTTCAGGGTCAACACCCATTAGCCTGCCTGCAGCAGCATTAAATACCGTGATAACACCGGAAGCATTAACAGCTACCATTCCGTCGTGAGTGGAGTTCAGAATAACCTCCAACTCCTCATTTGTCAGACGTGGCCTGTCATTTCGCTTCATGATTTTTCAGTCCCTCAGTAGTCATAAAAACCCCGTCCGGTCTTTCTACCCAAGCGTCCTGATTCCACCATTTTCCTAAGCAATGGGCACGGCCTATACTTCGGGTCACCGAAACTCTCGTGGAGCACTTCCATGATTGATAGGCATACATCAAGGCCGATCAAATCCGCAAGCGCTAACGGGCCTATGGGATGATTCATGCCAAGGCATGCTACTTTGTCAATATCCTCCATGGATGCAGTATTCTCCATGAGACAGTATACCGCTTCATTAATCATGGGGATCAAAAGCCTGTTTGCGACAAATCCGGGTGAATCTTTAACAAGGACCGGGGTTTTCCCGAATTTCTCCGCCAGAGAGCGGGTGGCCTCTTGGGTCTCTACTGAAGTCCCATAGCCTGTTATGACTTCCACCAGCTTCATTACGGGAACTGGATTGAAGAAATGCATTCCGATGACTTTGTCGGGACGACCGGTGGCAGCTGCAAGCCGGGTAATAGATATGGAAGAAGTATTAGACGTGATAATCGCATCAGGCTTCATAATTGAATCCAGTTGCCGCATGACGCGAAGCTTCACGTCAACTGCTTCCACCACTGCCTCGATAGCCATGTCAGCATCACAAGAAGCGGACAGTTCTCTTGCAAGGCGAATTCTTGACAAAGCTGCCTCGCTGTCCTCAAGGCTGATTCTGCCTTTTTCCACTGACCTGGCAAGTGCTTTCCGAATCTGACTGAGTCCCCGCTCAGCGAGTTCATAGGTTGAATCACACATAATTACAGCTGTACCTGACGTAGCTGCTACTTGCGCTATTCCGGACCCCATTTGCCCAGCGCCAATCACGGCGACAGTCGATATACTCATGTCAGCGCCCCCTCGAAATTGCTGCATCATCTTTCTCCAATTCGTCTTGGAATCCCTGCAACCCACGGAGCAAAGCATGACAAAAGCCGAATTTCAGTCCTATCCGGGCAACGTGTCAAATGAAAAAGCCCGCCACAGGAGTAAGTCGCATACTCCTCGGTCAGGCTTCACACTCTTACATACCATACGTCATTTCTCTGCTACTTTGGTTCATTCTTCAGCTGGGATCATAACATACAAGCCATCCAATTACTTACGTCGGTATTTTGGGAAATTGGAACGTTTTCGCATCTGTCCGCCGTCAGAGTCTTCACGTGAGTCATTCTCTCTCGGAAGAGCGTCCTTGCGAGATAAGTTGATTCTGCCCATCCCGTCAATCTCCGTTACCTTAACCGTAACTGCATCCCCTACTTCTACCACGTCTTCCACCTTACCGACACGTGTGTGAGCCAGTTGGGAAATGTGGACAAGCCCTTCTTTTCCAGGAAGGATTTCTACAAATGCTCCGAAGTTGGTAGTCCTTGTGACTGTACCGGTGTATATTCGTCCTACCTCTACATCCGCGGTAAGGTCTTCTATCATTTTCTTCGCCTTTTCACCGGCTTCCTCATCTTGGGATGCTATGAATACTCTTCCGTCATCCTCAATATCGATTTTCACACCGGTCTCATCAATGATATGCCTTATTACCTTACCTCCGGGGCCGATGACATCACGGATTTTGTCAGGATCAATGCTCATAGTGATAATCCGCGGCGCGTACGGCGAAAGCTCTTCCCGCGGTTTGGATATTGCCTCCAACATCTTACCAACGATGAACATTCGTCCGTCTTTAGCTTGCTCCAAGGCTTTCCTCATGATTTCACTTGTAATCCCGTGAATTTTAATGTCCATTTGCAGGGCTGTGATTCCATTTTCAGTGCCTGCGACTTTAAAGTCCATGTCACCAAGGGCATCTTCGATTCCCATTATGTCCGAGAGGATTGCAACCTTGTCATTTTCCTTCATAAGGCCCAGGGCTATGCCTGCTACCGGCCTCTTAATCGGAACTCCTGCATCCATCAGAGCAAGGGTGGAACCGCACACGCTCGCCTGAGAACTCGAGCCGTTGGATTCCAAAACCTCAGAAACCAATCTGATAGTATACGGAAATTCCACTTCATCAGGTATCACAGGAGTCAAGGCCCGTTCAGCCAGGGCGCCATGGCCTATCTCGCGCCTGCCCGGCCCTCTTATCGGACGCGTCTCGCCTACACTATAGGGAGGAAAATTGTAATGGTGCATGAATCGTTTCGACTCCTCATCACCAAGCCCGTCCAGCATCTGCTCATCACCGATCGCGCCTAGGGTAGCATTGGTGAGAACCTGGGTCTGGCCACGGGTAAAAAGCCCTGTACCATGGACCCTGGGGAGAAGACCGACCTCACACGATATTTGACGGATCTCTTCGCATTTGCGTCCGTCAATACGAACAGACTCTTCAGTAACCATCTTCCTCAATTGCTCTTTAGCCACTGCCTTGAGAACAGTTGATACATCTATCTCAAGGGAAGCAGGAACTTCCAAAGAGTCGTCATCCATAAGTTTCTGAAGAACCTGCTGCTCGATATCGTCCAGTCGCTCTTCACGAGTCAGCTTGTCTGCAATCCGGAGAGCGGAAGAGACGTCTTCCGTGGCAAGCTCTCTTACTTTGGACGCAACGTTTTCATCAGGCGCGTAGAAAGCTACTTCACGCTTTGGCTTTCCACACCTGGACACCAATTCATCAATAAGCTTCACAATTTCAATAACCGACTTGTGGCCGAAGGAGATGGCATCTAAGATAACCTCTTCCGGAACTTCATTCGCCCCGGCTTCCACCATGAGAATAGCGCCTTTGCTACCGGCTATCGTTAGATTAAGATCGCTGGCCTCTGCTTGGGAAAGAGTAGGACAAATCACAAATTCACCGTTAACCCTGCCTACTTTCACTCCGCCTACAGGCTCCCTGAACGGAATATCAGAAATAGCCAAGGCAGCAGAAGCACCGATGAGAGCAGTTATGTCCGGGTCATTGTCTTGCTCCACTGATAACACTGTACAGACTACCTGAACATCGTGTCTGAATCCCTCCGGAAACAGAGGTCTCAAAGGTCTGTCTATCATCCTTGCAGAAATAGTGGCAACCTCTGAAGGTCTCCCTTCCCGTTTTATCCAGCCGCCGGGAATCTTCCCCACAGCGTAAAGCCTTTCTTCGTAGTCCACAATCAATGGAAAAAAATCGATCCCCTCACGGGGTTCCCGAGACATGCATGCTGTCACTAGTACTACGGTATCGCCGTATCGAACTAACACAGAACCGTTAGCTTGTTTAGCGACCTTTCCGACTTCAAGCGAAAGTCTCCTCCCGCCCAGAATCATATCTAGGCAGTGGTATTCCATATTTAATCGATCCTCCTCAAACTCAACTACTACTTCCTGAGACCTAGTTTCTCCACAATCGCCCTGTATCTCTCAATATCTTTGTCTTTCAAGTAGTTAAGAAGATTACGTCTCTGACCCACCATTTTCAATAACCCTCTTCGGGAATGGTGGTCTTTCTTGTGCTCCTTCAAATGTTCAGTTAAGCCATTTATCCTTTCAGTAAGTATGGCAATCTGAACTTCGGGTGAGCCTGTATCCTGTTGATGGATTCTGTATTTTTCTATGATTACTCGTTTTTCTTCGACAGGCAAAGCCATGTCACTGCACCTCCTAAAATCATGCAGGTCCCCCGCTGCCAAGAAACTCGTCGGAGAGTCGAAGAATCCTAGCGCCGGGCCTTTGATAGCGTGAGCACGCGACTACTTGTTAATGTTATCACATGGGTATCTCAATGTAAACGATACTTGCGCCCTTCACGAAGCATCCTCGGAGATTCCTTGAGTCTTGTTGCAAGCGTTCCACTGGTTTAGAACGGCCTTTGCCCTTTCTACATCTTGCGAGATCTGACATGCCAGGGCTTCGCCGGATGCGAACTTGATTTCGTCCCGAAGCCTCTTGGCAAATAACACTCTCAAAGTCTCTCCGTAGAGGTCTCCCTCGAACCCGATTATGTGCGTCTCCACAGACATGGTCTCTCCTTGAAACGTGGGCCGTGTGCCGACATTGGTGACAGCAGCGAACATGCGGCCTTCGACACAAACGCCGGCAGCATATACACCGTGTTGAGGAAGGGTCATTTCATGAGGTACATCCAGGTTAACCGTGGGGTAACCCAGAGTTTTCCCACGACTGTCTCCCCTTACTATCTTTCCCTTAATCGAGAACGGCCTTCCAAGCATTGCCCAGGCGGCCTCCACATCCCCTTTGGCAAGGGTTGTTCGAATCCTTGTGCTGGAAACTACTGTTCCGTCTACTGCTACAGGTTTCGAAACTTCAACACTAAAACCGTATTTCTCGCCAAGATCCATGAGGCCTTTTGCATTTCCCTGAGCCTTCCATCCAAATGTGTAGTTGAATCCGACAACCACCCACTTAGCCCTCAGAGAATCTACTAGGATTTCTCGGACAAACTCTTCCGGGGTAGCTCTGGCCATTTCGTCGTCAAACCGCGCTATAACCGTGTTTTCTATGCCTGTCTCCTGAATCAAGGCAAGTTTGTCCTCAAGATCAGTGAGGAGTTGCGGTGCAAACTGAGGCCTTATGACCTCCAGAGGGTGCCTATGAAAAGTAAAGACTACACTGGGCACGTTGTCTTGCTTTGCCCGAGATACGCACCGCGCTAGAATCTCCCTGTGTCCTAAGTGCACACCGTCGAATGTACCCAGCGCAACTACTGATTTAGGCATGTCGCTAAGATGTATCCCTGAAGCATCTCGAAATACCCTCACCGGTTAACCTCCGTCTCCATAGCTTACCTAAGCAAAAACAGCAATCGGCTGTAAATAGTCTCGTCCTTCGCTTATCTCTCTCTTGGCAACACAAACAACGTCTCCTGAAGATGCGACTACACTTACGAGATCTCCGTCCTCAACCTGGCTTGTCTCTTTCCCTTTGATTTTCTGAAGCAGGTCTCCTGCCGGATAAGGCGTGCCGTCAGATAATCTCTTCCTTGCGTCTCGGTGGTGTTCAGTCAGTACAACAGTGGGTAAATGGGAAAGTCCCGCTGACATCGGCAGAACACTGTCAGCAAAGCTCCCGTCTGAGACCGCCTTCTCTATCTCTTCCAACGTGTAGCAGGAAGTTATGTCCATATCGCCGACCTTAGTGCGGGACAGGGAACCTATGTGAGCTCCGCACCCAAGACGTTCGCCGATATCCGCTGCAAGTTGACGTACGTAGGTGCCGGAAGAACACTCAACCAAGACCGATACTCTATCACCCAATGTAAGAGACTCGCGTTCAGGCCATGATTGAACCGCCAACCTATGGATGTGGACTCGTCGGGGCTCCCGCGGCGCTTCCATGCCGGCTCTGGCAAGCTCATAGAGCCTTCGCCCCTTGTGATGAACTGCAGAAACCATAGGCGGGATCTGCCAGATTTCACCCCGAAAATCTGAAAGCGTTTCCAGAAAGCGCTCCTTTGGTACCTCAACTCCTTCAGTTCTTGAAACAACCCGTCCCGACGCGTCAAGTGTATCAGTGGTGATACCGAAAACAATGTCGGCAATATAGGTCTTTGGCAACGTAACCATAAACTGCATTAAGCGAGTCGCCTTACCGAGCAAGAGAACTAACACGCCTGTGGCGTCAGGGTCAAGGGTTCCGGTATGACCTACTCTTCTCATGCATAAAGTCTTCCTTATGAATACAACAACATCATGGGAGGTCATCCCACTTGGTTTTACTAAAGGCAATATGCCGTCCCGAGTCAAGAGTCAGTCACCTGCTAGCCCCATTCTCTCATAAACCTTCCCGAACACTAACTCCTTTGCTTCACTGATGGACTGACTATCTAAGCTACAGCCTGCTGCCCTTGTATGACCACCGCCCCCCAATGTCTCGGCAAGCGCGCCTACGTCGAACTCTCCCTTCGACCTCATGCCAACGCGGATTTTCCCGTCAGCGCTTTCCCTGAAAATAAGGGCGACCTCAACACCCTTAACCATACGCGCGTAATTCACAAACCCTTCAGTCTGTCCTTCATCGAGGGACAACTCGGACATCCAATCCCCGTACACCTCCATCCAGGCTATCTTACCGGTCTTGTCCACCTGTAGAGTATCCAGGACTCGCCCGAGCATCTTGAGGTTCTCTAAAGATCTCGCCTCATAAACCTGCTCTGAAATCCCGCTGGGCTCAGCGCCTCTCTCCACCAGCCTGGCAGCTATGCGTAGAGTTGTAGGAGTAGTGTTAGAGAATCTGAAAAACCCTGTGTCTGTAGCAATTGCAGTAAACAGACATATTGCAATACTGGGATCCACACGGACATTCATGGAAATGAGGATCTTATAAACCTGTTCACCTGTGGCAGCGGATGAGCTGTCCACATAATTGTACGTGCCGTACCCCTTGTTTGTGGAGTGATGATCGATATTCATAATTGGTATACCGGGAGGAAGTTTCTCGTATACCCCTTCGATACGTCCCAAATCCGATGAATCTAGAGTCACCACCATGTCATATTCATAGGATTGTATCTCGTCAGCAAGAACTACCTGGTCCGAACCTGGGATGAACCGCAAGTTGTCAGGGACTCCTCCGGGACAGGTCATTGTCACTTGCCGCCCTTTTTTCTGCAATCCTAAACCTAATCCCAGCATTGATCCGACAGCGTCTCCGTCAGGCATTACGTGCGTAACAATGAGAAACCTGTGATATCTCAAGAGAATCCCTGCAATCTCTTGGTGGCTCTCCACTACTCCCGGCCCCCCTCTTCCTTTCGGATTTCCTGCAGTAGCTGGAACACTCTGGCTCCGTGTTGGATAGAGGTATCATGACGAAACACGATTTGCGGTGTGTGGCGAAGCCTTATGCGTTTCCCAATTTCACTGCGAATAAAGCCTTGGGCGCTTTCAAGGGCTGCCATAGTCTCAGATACTTGCGCTTCATCACCCATTACACTTACGAATATCTTCACATGTCGAAGATCTCCTGAAACTTCCACATCTGTCACAGTAGCAAAACCAAGCCTTGGATCCTTCATTTCCCTTGCCAAGATATCGGCTACTTCGGATCGGATCGCCTCAGCAACTCTCTTCGGCCTTAATCGTGTCACCGGTAACCACCTGCCAACCTACACAACGGATTTCTCGAAACCGATAACTTCGAGTTCCGCATCAGTTTCTATGTCTTTCAACACTCGGGATAGCATACCTTCCACAACCCTGGCTTCATTGGAAACACATGCTATCCCCAGAGTGCATCGTTGCCATAAATCACAATTGTCCACTTCTGCAATGGCTACGTCATGTCTTGACCTTATCCTGTCGCAAATACTCCTGACAACACGTCTCTTGTCCTTCAAAGACGTAGCCCATCCTATGAAAATCTCAACCTTGAGAATTCCGACCATCATCTGCGTGTACCGTCCTAGAGTTCTCTTGGTGTCTCAACTATCTTAAAGGCCTCTATTACATCGCCTTCTCTGATATCCTGGTAACTTGCGATACCGATTCCACATTCATAACCTGATGCAACTTCCCCTGCATCATCCTTGAACCTCTTCAGAGATGCAAGTTTGCCTTCATGTATCACAATGTTATCTCGGACAACCCTGATTATAGCGTCCCTCGTAATCTTGCCTTCACTGACAATACACCCTGCGACCATGCCTACCTTCGGAACCTTGAACGTCTGTAGGACATTGGCTGTCCCCAATTCCACCTCGCGGGTCTCAGGTTCAAGCAACCCTTCCATAGCTGCTTTGATATCACCGGTAGCATCATAGATGACTCTATAAAGACGTA
>DGZL01000101.1:1052-10432 GCA_002398515.1 Firmicutes bacterium UBA4981 | reverse complement strand
CCGGACTTTTAATCCGGGTGTCGTGGGTTCGAGTCCCGCATGACCCACCATTTTTATTTTGCTCCTTGCGCATGCCTTTGCTTATCCTGCAGCTTGTCCAATAGACTCCTTACACGCTTATCCGCAGCCTGTGTCTCTTGAACGTCAACGTTCATATGGATGGTAAGAACAGAGCCTTCTTTTGCGTCCTGGGGCAAATGGCTCGAAGGCCAAGAGATCTGACAGGTTTCATCCGGTCGAATGAGAAGTATTGCCCAATCCCCTTCAATGCGATCAAAAGTCACTTTCAGAGTCATGATAGCCCGTCCCCCTGGTCAGCAGAGTTCCTATGGCTTTACCGTCCACGTCCTACCGTCACTTTGCAGGACGATAGTACCATGGATATCAGTCCTCAGTATCTCAGAGCCCATGCCGGTCAATGATTTGATGGTTTCCCTATGCGGGTATCCATATGTGTTGTCTGCGCCGACACATATTATCGCAATCTCAGGTTTCACCATGTTGAGGAAAGCATCTGATGAAGAGGTGGCGCTTCCGTGATGCGCGATCTTCAAGACCTGGGCCTCGGGAACACTGCCTTTTCTTATTAGCTCTTTTTCAACCATAGTCTCGGCGTCACCGGTAAGCAACAGCGTTGAATCACCGAAGGATATATAGAGTATTACTGATGCGTCATTTACCGATAGCTTCTCTATATGAAATGGATCCCCTGCATCGGTGTGAGGAGGCCAAAGAACAGATATCTTCACTGAGTCATCAAGGAAAATCTCGTCTCCAGCACGAGCCGCATGAAAAGGGATGTTTTTATCGTAAATGAGCCTTAGATAGTCCTCATAAGTCTTGGATGAATAGGGCTTAGCTGAATCATATACTGCATCCACAGTCAGCTTTTGTAGAACCCTGATGAGACCGGCGATATGATCAGCATGAGGATGCGTGCCCACCATTACGTTGATGCGTTGGATCCCTTTTTCCCCAAGGACTCGAACCACTTTATTTCCTGCGCTGCGTTCACCGCCGTCCACCAGCATCGTTTTCCCGGAGGGAGTTCGAATCAGAATGGAGTCTCCCTGACCGACGTCAATGAAGGTAACGGTCAGAAGATCTGAGTCCAACTCCAAAACACGTATATGACTAAATCCGGAGCAACCCACAACGGCTATAAGCAACGTGACTACCAAGCATAGCCACACTAATCTTCCTAATCTCTTCAATACGCTTTCCTCCTCCGAAATCAAAGCCGGAGCACCCCCAAGAAGTACAGGGACTGGCACATACTCTGACTGTGCGGATCAAAACCCATCAGCCAAAAAGACAAGTCTTTGCAACAACCTACCTAGAGTATAGTTTCCCCTACATTCAGGTTAATTCCTTTTCCCAAGACTATACCAATTTACCTGTAAGAAACTCGCCCTATTGTATGAGGGAATTTGTTCCGTTAATGGCGAAAGCAGTGTTGCGAATCCGCAGGTTCCACGTGAGGCGAGCACAAAAGAAGACTCGATTTGAGGAGCGATTTCATGTGATTGGCAATAAATCAAGTAACATAAATACCGTGCCACACCGACCTTCGGCTACATATCCGGGTGAAACGGCAGTACGTGCTGTTAAACTGACAAAAATCTTCGGCGCCAATGTCGCAGTAGATTCCTTGGATCTCGAAATCAGAACCGGAGAAGTCCTCGGTTTCTTGGGGCCTAACGGGGCAGGCAAAACCACAGCTATTAACATGATCCTTGGCCTTCTTCAACCTACTTCAGGGCATGTGGAGCTGTTCGGGGAAAAGGCTGATTGGACCCAATCAGAAATGCGGAAACGAATTGGTACCCTGCTGGACGGGGTTGAATTATATCCCTACTTGTCAGCTAAGGAAAACCTACGGGTGTTCCGAAGAGCGCTCGGAGGAATCCCTCCGCACCGCATCAACGAAGTCCTTAATACTGTCGGCTTAACATCCAGGGCGGATGACAGGGTCTCCGGGTTTTCTCAAGGGATGAAGCGACGCCTCGGGCTTGCCCTTTCCTTGTTGCCTGATCCTGACATATTAATACTTGATGAACCTGCAAACGGACTGGATCCTGAAGGGATTAAGGATCTTCGTGATTTGCTCAAGGGTCTTGCCCGGGCAGGAAAAGGAGTCTTCTTGTCCAGCCATCTCCTTCATGAGGTGGAGATTATCTGCGATAGAGTGGTCATACTCAGAAAAGGAAAGGTAATAGCCCAGGGCAAAGTCACAGAGCTAATCACTGAAGCGCCTAAGATAGAATTAGCGGTTGAAGGCACCGGGGAAGCAGAGAAGATTCTCCTAGCCAAGCCTGAAGTCTCCTCCGTCAGCCGAACCGGCAACCGACTTTTGGTTCAGTACGACTCCTTTACAACACATGTCCCCGGGATTTCCGGCGCCTTGAAAGACCTTGATAACTGTCAACGGTTGGCGCAGCAATTAAATGAAGACTTGGCTTCTCATGGCATTTTTGTCCATGAACTCATACCTCACCGTGGGACCCTGGAAGAAGTGTTTTTTGACGTGCTGAAGGAGGTAAAGTAACATGTTGGGAGTATCAGCGGAAGCAATTAAGACAAAGCAGCATAGGCTCTTGTGGGTTCTCCTTGCTATCATGGTTTTCGTTGAGATACTGATGATAGGCGGAATGCGTTATTGGGCAACACATGTCCCGAATTCAGGCGCTGAGCCCAGCGACGAACTCATCAAGATTCGCACCTCTACCTCTTTTCCCGGAGTAATTCTGCCGACACTGACCTTCTCAGCCACTTTCGGCACGATTTTCGCTGTAATCTTCGCATCCCGCCTCGGGGGTGAAGAGTATCGCTTCGGAACGGCAAAACAAATGATGTCAATGGGGGTCAGCCGATCTAGGTATGCCTTTGGCAAGTTGCTGGCTTCAGTCCTCATCTCTATGATATTCATTGTTGTCCCGGTAGTTGCTGCAAGCGCGTTTACAATAATTGTCTCGGTCCTTTCCCGAGAACCCTTATTGGTGGAGCCGATTACAGTGTCGTTGGTATCACAAGTCGCAAGAGGCTTAGGAATTGCCTGGGTTTGCCTGGGATTCTACTCAGGCCTTGCGGTTTTCCTGGCAATTGCCACAAGACAATCGCAAACTGCGACGACAATTGCGATATTAATAATCCTCCTTGAGGGTAATATTGTGAACTCCTTTGCAGAGAGATTCTCGTTCATTCGGAAAATCGCGCCCTATTCTATGGGCAGATGTGCCAACATAGCTGCATCCTTGATTGAGAAGGCTCAAGATGTCTTGGACGCTGTATCTACGCGAGACGTCACAAATGCCTTCATCACCCTTGGAGTATGGTTTGCGCTTTTTACAGTCTGTGCTGTATCAATATTCAAGAGACAGGAACTCGGCGCTGACTGAGTCAGACATGTCAAGACAGCTCTCCAGGCGTACGTTCCTTCGGAAACTTCATGAAGGCGGTTTTTTGGCTCTGGGTTGACGTGAACGTTTCGGTGACTGCTCAGTTTTTTTCGTCTGTTCTTCGGGTTTTTGCGGGTCGCCAGGAGATCTTTTCTCAGCCTTGCCCCGCTGACCGCGGGTTGTGCTTTGGGCTTTCTTCTTACCCGAAGGCTGGACAGGGAACGTGACAGGACTCTCTTTACTTACCGGGCGTATTGTGGATCTATTCGGAAGAGACTGCACTACAATCCTGTATACGGAGCTGACCCGCCTTGCCCGAGCTACTTTTGTGTCGTCGGCTTTACCGTCTTTGATTAGTTGTGAAAGCAAGGCATCATTCACTGATAGTCTCGTAACAAGCTGAAAAATGGACTCCGGTAGGATTTCTCGGAGGAGAGGGATGTCATAATCAGTATGTTGAGAGGCTTGATATCGGATGATACCTCTATCTGTGTCCAATGATAACGTCTTTGTGGCCTGAAAGTGGTCTGCCAGGATCCCCTTGAGATACTCCTCGCGCTTCTCGAGCTCTCTCCTACGTTGGTTGACCTCGATAAACTCGGTAGCGATAGTATTAATATCCATATAACTACGCCTCCGTGAAAGTTTTATCGGCTATCCCATGCAGTACTACATATTAGGGGAGACAAGGGATTATGCCGAACAACCCTTCCGGAGGCCAAAAAGTTTGCACGCGTTGAGAGTGGTAATCTCCGCCACTTTATCGAAAGTGATATCCTTCAAATTGGCAAGGGCTTCTGCTACATGCACTACGTATGCAGGTTCGTTCCTCTTCCCTCTATAGGGCACGGGAGTCAAGTACGGAGAATCTGTCTCCAAGAGAATGCGCTCTAAAGGTAAGCCCTTGATGATCCCACGTAGTTCTTTCGAATTAGCAAAAGTCAGGATGCCTCCGACAGAGATGTAAAATCCCATGTCAAGACAATCCTTCGCTACCTCCCGATCTCCTGAAAAACAGTGTATGATGCCGCCCACATCTTCAGCGTGTTCAGATTTTAAGATACTCATGACATCTCGGTAGGCTTCTCTGACATGGACGACTATAGGAAGCCCCAGCTCTCTTGCAAGGCTTATCTGAATTGCAAATACCCGGCGTTGAACATCGCGAGGAGAAAAATCATAATGATAGTCAAGGCCGATTTCACCGATGGCGACAACTCCCTCGTCACCTGCAAGCATCGTGATCTCGTCAAGGACGCTGTCTGACACTGAATCAGCATCATGTGGGTGGACACCTACAGTTGCGATGACACCCGGGTAACGCCTTGCAAAATCCACTGCTTGTCTGGAACTTGCCAAATCAGCTCCTACAGTGACAATAGGCTGAACCTTTGCCAGCTTAGCTCTTTCTATTACCTGATCCACGTCATCTTTGAATCGTTCGTGATCGAGATGCGCATGTGTATCTATGAGGATTGTGTCACTTTCTCCCATGAATAAACTCAAACCTCAATAACCTGCCTAACGCACTCTTGCCCCTTTTGATAAAGGCTTGTCTACTGTGATTATGGCAAGCTCTTTACGGTCTTCCGTAGAACCGGCAAGGAGCATGCCCCTGGACTCAATACCCCTTATCCTGGCAGGCTCCAGATTAGCCACTACCACAATATGCTTGCCTACAAGCTCTTCAGGAGCGTAAAACTGTGCAATACCTGCAACAATCTGACGTTTCTCAGTTCCCAGATCAATCTCGAGCCTGACAAGCTTGTCTGTACCTTCTACCCTTTCAGCTGCAATGACTTCCGCCACCCTAAGATCAAGCTTGGCAAATTCATCTATGGAAATTAGGTCACTCACCTTTGCCTCTCCTTTCACTGTATCTGCCGGGCTTTCCTGAGACAAGCCCACCTGTCGTTTCTTGCCTTCCTTCTTCTTCTCCTTGGCAAGCTCAGCCAAATGAAACTCCCCTGTAGTGAAATCAGAAGTCTCCATGTCAAGCCTGGGGAAAAGAGGACCTCTTTTTATCACACTAATCCCCGGCAGCAAGCTTGCTACCTCAAGATTTCCATCCCATCCGATGTCCTCAGGCTTTCCCGGAAGACCTAAAACATCCCAGATCCTCTGCGAAGAATCAGGGATAAACGGGGAAAGCATGACTGCCCCTTTGGAAATAGCTTCTACAAGATTCAGCATAACCGTAACCAAGCGTTCTCTTTTGCCTTTGCGGGCCAGCACCCAAGGGGCAGAATCCTCAATATATTTATTAGCTGCAGTAATTAAGCTCCATATCTCACTAAGCGCGGAGGTAGGATCAAGCTCCTCCATCTTCTTGCGGGCTCTCTGGGCGACGCTTACCCCAAGCGCCCTGAGCTCGTCATCTAATGAGTCACTTACTCCCGTGGGAGAAGGAACTTTCCCCTTGAAGTACTTCTCCACCATAGCAGTCGTCCGATTAACAAGGTTTCCCAGATCATTTGCCAGATCAGCATTGTAAGCCTCTGCCAGTCCTTCAAAAGAAAAATCCCCGTCCTGACCGTGAGGCACGACCCTCATGAGATAATACCTAAGGGGATCCGCTCCCAGACTGTCCGCAACTTTGAGCGGATCTACCACTATTCCCTCAGACTTTGACATCTTTGCTCCTTTGAACGTGACAAATCCATGGCCGAATATGGTCTTCGGAAGAGGCACGCCTGCTGCCATAAGAGTTGCAGGCCAAATCACACAGTGGAACCAAGTGATATCCTTACCTATGTAGTGCAGGTTCGCAGGCCACCATTTACCGAACTCGTCTGTCCCTGGCACATATCCTGCGCCTGTCAAGTAGTTGATGAGAGCGTCAAACCACACATAAACCACTTGCTTATCATCAATTTCCTGAGGAAAAGGAACGCCCCAAGTCAGGGTGGATCTGGACACGCTTACATCTTGGAGTCCTTCCTTAATCCGGTTCACTACCTCATTCCTTCTGGCTACAGGCATGATAAATTCGGGGTTTTCCCGGATGTGTCGGAGCAAAGGCTCCTGAAATTTGGACAGAGCGAAGAAGTAGTTTGTCTCCTCTACCCACTCAGGTTCTCGACTGGGATGAAAGGGACACTTCCCCTCAATGAGGTCGCCTTGTTCTATGAACCTCTCGCATGAGACACAATAGTACCCGGAATAGGTACCCTTGTAAATGTAGCCTCTTTCATTCGCCCGTTTGACAATGTCCTGAACAGTCGCAACGTGATCGCTGTCTGTGGTTCTGATGAATCTGTCGTAGCTGATGTTAAGCTTATCCCATGCATCGCGAAAATGTCCTGCCATGATGTTGCAGAATTCTTTTGTGGAAAGCCCTTCAGCCTCAGCCTGTCTTGCCACATTGAGACTGTATTCATCAGTGCCTGTGAGGAAAAAAGTATCGTATCCGGCCAGTCTCTTGAACCTGGCGATTACGTCAGCTCCTATTTTTTCGTAAGCGTGGCCCAGATGCGGGTTGCCATTCACATAATCTATGGCGGTTGTAATGTAATATTGAGCCAATCAGAACGCCCCCTTCTATTGCATACACACCCATTATAACCATAAATTAGCTCGTATTGCCCTCAATATTATCTCTTGCTTTCTACCACTGTCAAGCAAGGTCACATTTCGGCGTTACCCAAGCATTGTCCTTCCGGTGACTATCCAAAAAGGAGGTCTAGGACGTGTCAGGCCTCTCTTATGAAGCCTGCAAAGGGACATTATCTTGCCCCATCACTGCTGTCGGCAATCCCAATCCCTAATTGCATTTGATATTGGCGCTCTAGGAAAACGTTAAGGATTCACTTGATTTTCAACATGATTAAGACAGTCCTGATTCATACGAATAATGTAGAAAAAAGTCGTCTGATGTCAGACAGAGTAGGGCCGAATCTTGACACGCTTAGCACATATGATATTATTTAATGGGTATAGTGTGACTCAGTTGAAATACATACTGAGAGTAACTCATTGGGAAATACACTTAGTTTGACATGCATTCATCTCGCCTCGCCTAAAGCGAGCCGACTTGCCGGAAGATTCGCTAGATAGTCGTGGCTTGCCTCGGCACGCTTGAAGCGCTCAAGGGGAGTACGTACGCCATAACCATGGGCGAGTGACTTGTCCCGTCCTAAGCAGGAGGAACTTGGACTGCACCTCTTCCTGTGGACTTCAAATCTCTTCGCCTAGTACGAGGACGAGACTAAGATTAGGCTCTACAGGCGCCTTGCTGACCGATTCAGCTTTCATATGGACTTTGTGTTATGGGACACGATTACCACCTATCTTCACGGTCAGGCCTACAAGAGCTTTGGAGGTTAGGATGCTTCTAGATAGAAGAGCGCCCTCCCTCGAGGTACTTCTTTCGATGAGAGGCCTCAACCGGTAGCAACTAAGCCATTAGGGTGACAACACTACCCGGGAAGGTACGCTCCTGTACGCAACAGGACTTATATCGACTAAAGACCAAGCAAAACAAGTCCTCATGGCAATAAGGTTCAAGCGCCAGTCGGAGTCTTCACTTAAATCTACAGCGTCAATTAGGAGGCGGTACTGTTTGATTGATGCAGGGGTAGTAATCATTAGTGGCACCGATGGAACTACTTTGTATGCCAGCCCTGGGTTACGAAGGCTGCCGATACCTCAGGATGAAACTCATGGCTGCAAAACGCTGGACCAAGCAGTTGCTCTCGTGCTCCGAGAGATGGGCGAACGTGCCAAGTGTATAGTATCCCTTGGTAATCAGACGTTGTCAGCCAAAAAACATGAACTCGACGGAACCACTCCTCGGCTTATCCTTCTTGAGATCTCTTCGCTGATTTTGCGAAATGCGTCTTCCACTCGAAGTGCCCGGTGGCCTGCTGCCGTTCTCGATGCTTCAGCCGACGGCATATTCGCAATGGATGGAAACGGTATCATAATATATGTAAATCGATCATGGGAACGTCTGACAGGACTGAAGGCCCCTGATGCGGTTGGAAGGCCCGGCCAGGATTTGGTTAAGGAAGGGTATTTTCAACATTCCCTTTTTCCGCGAATTCTGGAGACTTCTGAGCCATGTACTGTGATGAATGAGACGAAGGCCGGATATACAGTGCTATCCACAGGTATGCCGGTCTGGGATTCCAACGGCAACGTAGAAGCGGTTGTTGTCAATGTGCGCGACGTAACCGAGCTGAGCAGGCTAAGAAAGGAACTGGAAGAAGCCTACCTCTTGGCCGAGCAGTACGCAGCGGACTTAAAAGCGCTCACAGAGATAGCCAGTGGAGAAGACCTGATTTTCCATAGCAAACCTATGTGGCAGATAAAAGAGTCTATAGAGCAGGTAGCTCAAACAGACTGCACGGTGTTGCTAACAGGAGACACAGGCGTTGGCAAAGGCGCAATAGCACGGTACATTCACACTAAAAGCTCTAGAAATGCCGGACCTTATATTACGTTGAATTGTGGGGCAATACCGGAAGCATTGTTCGAAGCAGAGTGTTTTGGATACGAATCCGGCGCCTTCACCGGTGCGAGCGTTCACGGTAAGCCAGGCATAATCGAACTGGCCAACACAGGTACGCTCTTCCTTGATGAAGTGGGCGAGATACCACTGTCATTTCAGGTCAAGCTCCTACATGCTATAGAAGAAAGATGGGTAGTCAGAGTAGGGGGAGTTGAACCGGTTCCGCTTGACATCAGGATAATAGCAGCGACAAACCGCAACCTTAAGGAGGCAGTACGTCTTGGTGCTTTCCGAGAAGATTTATACTACAGACTTGATGTCGTGAGCCTTGAAATTCCTCGCCTCAGGGACCGGATAGAAGACATACCTGCTTTGAGTGCACAATTCTTACTCTTTTTCAACCACAGATACTCTCTTCAGAAACAATTCCACCCCAAGACAGTTGAGGCGCTCTGCCACTGGAACTGGCCGGGCAACATTCGTGAGCTGAGGAATGTAGTGGAAAGAACAGTTATCACTAGCCAGGAAAA
>DGZL01000101.1:587-768 GCA_002398515.1 Firmicutes bacterium UBA4981 | reverse complement strand
CCGAACCCATTCGTGTTCACATTGGCAGAAATGTCCCCCGACCCAGAAGCTCTGCATATACAACCCGAGCCACCTCGGAAACATGGAAGGGACTCAGTTTGTCACAAGCAATGGAAGAATTCGAAAAGGAATTACTATCAACTGCACTGCGCTTCGCAGGGAGCATGAGGAAAGCAGCCAA
>DGZL01000101.1:0-368 GCA_002398515.1 Firmicutes bacterium UBA4981 | reverse complement strand
GGGAGCATGAGGAAAGCAGCCAAGCAACTTGACATACATCCGTCCACAATTAGCAGAAAGGTGCAAAAATACGGACTCGATGTACCTGCCTCCGGCAGTGATGCGGCACCTTCTTCTCATGCGACCCCAAGAAGCGACTTGCCCCGCCCTTCAATCAAGTAATTCTTCAGGATGTTGACCGAGCGCTCATTGAAGTGCAGAAGTTTTGTCCGGGCTTACCTGTCCTGAGCAGAAAAGCCTGCCGAGCAAAGCTACGCCTGCTGTGACAAGAAGCGTTGCATATGTAATGTCGATATTCATTGGATAAAAACCGTTCACCGCTTTAAATCCTTCCCATGACAGCGCAGTCACTGCAGCAAGACCAAGGG
>DGZL01000158.1 GCA_002398515.1 Firmicutes bacterium UBA4981 | reverse complement strand
AGAATGCTCTGGCCCTCAATCTCCAGTCTTCCGAGCCTGCTCATTCTACTATTAGTAGTCTCGAGATTGAGGGCCAGAGCATTCTTTAGTTGCTCTTTACCTCGATTGTATTCTTCCCGTTTGAGCCCTTGGTTACATATACTGTCAAGTTCTCGTAGGATTAAGTCATTGACAAGGCTGATGTTTTCTGCGCCGGTTCCTGCATATACTACAAACGCCCCAGTGTCCTCGTATAGCGCTGTATAGGAGTAAGTTGAGTATACAAGACCTCGGTCTTCTCTGAGCTTTTGGAACAGCCTGGAGCTCAACCCGCCTCCAATTGCCACGTCTAAAATGTATAGCCCGAATCTATCCGGGTCGCGTCTGCTGAAGGCTTCATAACCAATGCACAAGTGAGCCTGTTCTATTCTCTTAGAACGAAAAGCCTGTGCCCCTGGTTTCCACTTAGGAGTTGAGGAAGATTTCATCGGTGTCATGGACAAATCCAACCGCTCGTTTACTTTCTCCACAACTTCCTCATGCCTTATGTTGCCTGCAGCTGATATAACCGCGCCTTCTGAGGCGTAGTGCTGAGACATGTACCGAATTATACCATCTCTCTCAAGATTCTTCAGGGTTTTCAGAGAGCCGAGAGTCGGCAACCCAAGAGCACAAGGCCCCCATGCCGTGAAAGCCAGCAAATCATGAACCACTTCTTCCGGTGAATCTTCGTACATGGCAATTTCTTCAGCTATGACGCCTTTTTCTTTCGCAATGTCACGCTCTTCCAGCAAAGGTCTGCAAACAATATCACAGATGATATCTATAGCGAGTTCCACATATCTATCAGGCACTTTAGCGTAGTAGCAGGTATGATCTCTTGTGGTTACAGCGTTCAGGTACCCCCCTACCCCATCGATTTCTTCTGCAATGTTCCTGGCTGTACGGCTTGTAGTGCCTTTGAAAACCAGATGCTCAAGGAAGTGAGAAACTCCGTTTATCTCAGGACTTTCACAGCGAGATCCGGCATTCAACCACAGACCGACTGTACAGGATCGTACATGGGGAATCTCTTCAGTTACTACCCTTGCCCCGCCTGGGAGCACAATCCTCTTATATTGATCCACTGCGCCACTCCTAGACATACTTCGTTTTTCATCGACATGCACATAAGAATTCGCCTATCTAAGTCTGAGTCCTCTTTTATTTCGATACCTATTGACAAGGTTTTGCGCCACATTCAACCTCAGTATCCTTAACTTACATAGAGGAGCTGTTTCATCTTCGTAGAACTGGCAAATACCATCTCATATGCGTCCTGGGTCAAGGGACGTTCAGCAAGGAGGAGAGCCCGAGTCTTGGATCCAAAGATTGCCGCAACAGTCTTGACTATTCTACTCTATGTCTTCTCATCGAACAATCCTAAGCCTGAGAAGGTTGTCACACCTTCGCCGGTAGGAGCATATGAGGTGACTGCCACAAAGCAAACAGAAAGCAAGAAACCGATTGCTGCTACAGACCACGTTCTCGCCTCTGTCAAGGAACTCGCCAGGGTTCGCAAAGGGCCTGGAACAGAATTCTCGACTTTACAGAGACTGCCCTCCGGTGCCCGAGTCACTGTTATTGCCTCGCTTGATGATTGGTATCAGGTCAGGCTCTCCAACGGGAAAATCGGTTGGATTGCTGAATTTCTCCTTGAAGGCAGTGATCTGCCTTCCCTGAACCGTGTCGATTCAAACAAGTCTCCGTCGAGTAGTGTTCAAAAAGCGCCGGAAATAGGAATCGGCAAACGCAAAATAATCGGATACTATACAGAGGATTACCACGGCGACCCAACATCATACGGGTCTCTTCTGCCTAACAAAGACTTTCTTGACTCTATAGCCATTTTTCTGCATCCGGTGAGTAAAGACGGAAGAGTATTAGGTGAGACCAGCGAAAGAGCGATGAAAGTGGCAAAGTCAGGAGATATTCAAACTCTGGCCCTTGTACATAACCTAGTGCAGGGGGGATTTGATGATATGCGCGCTCATGCGTTGCTTCAAAGCTATAATTCGCGGGCAAAGGCGATTTCGGACATTGTCGGGATCTTGGAAAACCAAGGCTACGACGGGGTTAACATAGATCTTGAGAACGTTAATCCCCGAGATCGTGACAAGCTTACAGCTTTCATGAATGAACTCCGTGCTCGTCTGAAGCCCCGTGGATATCTGGTGACTATGTCTGTGCCGGCTAAGACTCAAGACCACGCAGGGCAATCGTGGGTTGGCGCCTTTGATTACTACGCCTTGGGAAAAGCCTGCGATTATCTAATGCTAATGACGTATGATGAGCACTCTCAAGTCAGCGGGTCCGGACCGGTAGCCTCCTTCCCTTGGGTAGAGAGGGTAATCAAGTATGCGATAACCCAGATACCAAGGCATAAGGTGCTAATGGGAGTGCCTGCGTATGGTTATGATTGGAATCTTTCTACAAAAAGGACAGTAGCGCTTTCGTATACCCAAATAATGAACCGCGCAAATCGCATGGGAATCGACCCGTCTTGGGATTCCAGTGCAAAATCGCCGTTTTTCAAGTATGTGGAGAACGGCGTTCACCACGAAGTATGGTTTGAATCTCCACACAGTCTAAAGCCTAAACTTGCGCTGGTGGAGAAATATGATATCGGCGGCATAGCTATCTGGAAGTTAGGATATGAAGACAGCCAATATTGGGAAACTATTGCCGATGCCTTGGGGAAGTAGCCCTATTCAGACTCAAGCAAATCTGATATCGTAAAAAACCCGTAGCCTGCTTTTCTTGAAGCATCCACTATTACAGGAAGAGCTTCGAGAAAAGACAGAGTCGGATGGGCTAAGATGATAGCTCCCGGCGCAATTTTCGGTATGACTCGACCGGATACCTTCGTCGAATCTTGAGTGTTCCAATCAAGTGTGTCAATGGTCCACATTGTTGTGGTGTATCCTAGGGACGCAGCTGCGGAAACTACTGTTTGATTGCATTCGCCATAAGGCGGAGAAAAGAGCCGACTTGGCGTGACTTCTAAGCTGATAAGGAGTTTCTCGTTGTCTGAGATCAATTTCCGTATTGTGGATTCACTCATTTTCTCCACATGAACATGCCGATATCCATGGTTTGCCACTTCATGTCCTTCTTCGTTGAGAAGCCTTACCATATCAGGGAATTTCTGAGCCCACTCACCGTCAATGAAGAACGTTACTTTCATATTGTGTTCCCGCAAGATTTCGAGCAGGCGCGGTAGATGCTCCTCGCCCCAGGCTATGTTAACCGCCATTGCCATAGCCTGCCTTCCTGTATTAATACGGTAGACAGGGTCGAAGTGACGCATGGTCACAGCCGGGGCGATTACAATTCGTGCTAATTGCACCTTTTCTCCTGGCTTTGCTCTCATGACTTGGTTCACAGTCAGATCTACGTCAATATCCAATCCCGGCTCTTCCGGGATTAACTCGCCTGTCTCTTTAAAAAACATGGCATCCTTCGGGGCTGTTCGTTCCTGTTCCGCCATGGCTTCTACAACCCTTCTCACCTCATTAGGGAGATATCCTGAGATTATCCGCGTCTCCAGAGTAACTCCTGGCTTTGCACCGTAAACCATCCGCCTGATATCATCCAGAGAAGAGACAAGGACCACCGTAAATACGAAGACTAAAACGGCGAATGCCATAAGAAGCGTCGTTTGTCTTGTAATCACAATTGCAGTGAGACGGCCTTCACGTTTGGGAGCTAGTTTGCTCTTACGTTTCATCTAAAAGGCTCCTCCTTTCGCCTCGGCCTGCTGAGGGCATATGTATTGGTCGCATTTCACCTGTATGGGGGTGTATGTAATAATCGCCTTCAAGTAGGAGTTGGCTCAAAGGGACTATTTCGTATCCCTGTTCTTCAATAGTCTCAATGATTTGCGGTAGGACTTTCGGAGTGTTCGGCCCTGTCACATGAAATCTGATGATGGCGCCTTTGTGGAGCTTCCCAAAGATTCTCTTTAACATCTCATCCGGGGATGTTCCGCGCCAATCCAATGAATCTATGCTCCAAATCACTGTTTCGTAGCCCAGTTCTCTGGAGACTTCGATAACTTTGTTGCTGTACTCGCCGTAAGGAGGTCTAAAGACCTTAGGCGCTTGGCCGGAAACTTTCTCAACGCACTTATGAGCCTTCTCCAACTCCCGTTTGAGGTCAGCCTTAAGCAAAGAGTTCGGATGAGGAACGGAGTAAGTGTAGTTGCCGAGCTCGTGGCTGCTCTCACTGATGGCTTTCACGGAATCTCCGTGTTTCTCCATCCATTCTCCCGATAGAAAGAAGGTTGCTGTGACATTATGCTCTTCCAAGACTCCCAAGATTTCTCCGGTCATATCCTTCCCGGATGCGCCTTCAAATGTAAGACTCACCCTTGGTTCCGATGTCAATACGGAATAGACAGGGACGAGCCTGCCGGATACAGTAGAAATAACTGCTTTTGCTGCTGTCAATAACGCTATTTGAGAAGTGTCAACGATGATAAGCAGGACTATGAGCATGAGGACCAGTCGGCCCCAATTTTGTCCGATGACAATCAACATCCGAGGAGTCCTCCTCAAAGGAGAGCATTTCCCATAATACTTATGCAGGATCCTTAGATGGAATGCAGATGTGTTGACGAAAGTAGCCAGGCTGGGCGTGCCTGGCTACTTTGCGAAATAGTGATTTCCAATAACAGTGGTGACCTTTCTTGAAAAAATCCAGTAGGATGTGACGCGGGCGGGGTTATAGAAATACAAGGCACCATAGGTGGGGTCTCGACCTGACATTGCCTCTCCGGCGGCTCTATACGAATCCGGATCCGGTCTGCTGTTGATCTGGCCGTCGTAGACTGATGTGAATGCCCAGTCCTGAAAAATGACACCGGAGATAGTCGAAGGAAACAGAGAGCTGTAAACTCTGTTCATCACTACAGCGCCAACCGCGACTTTACCGATATAGGGTTCGCCTCTAGCTTCACCTGATATTACCCGAGCAAGCAGTTCATAGTCAGATTGCCCTGCGCTTGCAATATCGGTCTCTGTACCTGAAGAACCTAAGCATAACACCATAATCGGCGCTAGGATACAACTGAGTAGAATCAAACAAACTTTTCGGTTTCTCATGGCTTCGCCCCCTTCATAGAACAGATACATATGGCTTCGAAAAGGCGAACTCATGAGCGGATTATAGCACGGGGATCCAAGGTGGACAACTGGAACATGCTGCTAAGAGAGGGATAAACATCATTGGCTGCCCAGCCATCTCCGGACTGAGTCCACTGCCTGACTGCTGTTTTCCACAGTCAGATTCACATCTGGAAGGGATGACAAAAAGGCTCGTCCGTACCATTTCCCTACCAAGCGATTATCCAAAACTACGACTACGCCTCGATCCTCACTGCTTCTTATTAGACGCCCAAAGCCCTGTCGAAACCTGATTACCGCTGAAGGAAGGGCATAAGACCTAAAGCCATCGATGTTCTCGGCCCTAAGAGCCTCCATTCTTGCCTCATAGACAGGGTTAGTGGGGACTTGAAACGGGAGTCTCACAAGAATTACGCATGAAAGCGCATCACCGGGGACGTCGACTCCTTGCCAAAAGCTGTCAGCTCCGAGGAGTGCGCCTGGTTCCTCACGAAAAGACGTAAGCATGCGATGGCGAGGCATTGTACCCTGTCTGAATACTCTGATACCGGATTGTTCCAAATTCGGTCGAATAATCTCTTCAACCTTGTCCAGCATGGTATAGGCTGTAAACAGCACAAATGCCCGTCCTCGCGACGCTTGGATAATATTCGAAATTAGCCTTGCCGCCTCCTCTGTGAACGATGGGTCGCGTGGGTCAGGCAGGTCTTCGGGAACTATGAGCAAAGCCTGATTTGGGAAGTCAAAAGGTGAATCAAAGATGAATTCCAAAGGGGGATCAAGTTGTCCGTCAAGTCCTACCAGACGTTTAAAGAATTGGAAATCCCCTCCTACAGTCATTGTGGCTGAGGTGAGGATGACCGATTCTGTCGTGCCGAGCAAATGCTCGCGCAAGTAAGGCGCTACATTGAGGGGTGTCGCGTTAAGCTGAATATCAGAAGGATGGCCTGTGCCCCAGTAAACGAATTCACTGTCTTCCATGGATACTACGAAGCTAAGAGCATTGATTTCCGAAGACAGTCTGCCTACCACTCCTTGGATGTCCCCTTGTACGGACTTAAGACCGTTATCAGAATCCTCTTCAAGCATATCGAGAAGTTCTAGGATTTGATTTAGATTCCTCTCCAACTCCTGCCCTCTGATAATGGCATTCTCTGCTCCGGGAAGGATTACATCCCGCCATTCTGCCAATTCCGTGATGTCTTCCTTCAGCCTGACAGCATTGTTTCCTCCGCGGTATTTCATTGAAGCATACTTTAGAAGTCCGCCAAAAGACTGAAAGAACGAAGCCGAGGCCTCATAGCTTCTCCTAGTGGCCTCTATTGAAGAGTCAATGTAAGATACGATCTTCTGCACAACACTGTCTTTTGCGTCAGTTTTGGCAGTAAACACCATTGCCCTCAGATTGAACAGCAAGCCTCCTCTGCTGCGACGAGCACCCTCAACATTGACCAGCTCGTTATGAGCCCTCTGCATGTTTGCGAGGCTTGCTCCATATCCCAAATGCTCTTCAGCTACATCAGGGATATTGTGAGCCTCATCCAAAATGAGATACTCATATTCAGGAAGCACTCGACTACCGGGACTGTCAGGCATTATCGTTCGCAGGGCAAGGTCGGAAAACAGAAGATGATGATTGGTGACTAGGATATCTGCATCCTCCATCTCGGAACGCGCTTTCACAAAATAGCACCTCTTGCCCCATGGACATCGCATCCTTAGACAAGACATGGAATCTGATGAAATGAGATCCCAGATCTCAACCGGCGCTTCCGAGTGAAAATCAGATCTCGAGCCGGTCGGGACATGGGATAATTCGCTGATGAACTCGGCAAAAGCCAGCCGCAAATCGTCACCGGCCTCATTTTCCATTTCACTTGAAAGCATTGAGAGCTTTCTGAGGCAGACGTAGTTAGATCTCCCTTTCACCAGGCAATACCGGAATTCCACATCCAGGGAGTTGATGAGAGAAGGAAGGTCTTTATGAATAAGCTGTTCTTGGAGATTAATGGTATTAGTGGAAATCACCACCTTGTTGCCGGCGGTAGAAGCCCATAGAATAGCAGGAACAAGGTAAGCAATGGATTTACCGGTGCCTGTGCCGCTTTCCATAAGAGCATGGCGTGATGTAAAGAAACTACGCAGTACTGCAAAAGCCATTTCCTGTTGGGATTCTCGAAATTCGTATCCGGGCAGCGTTTTTGCCAAAGGACCTTCAGGCCCGAATACCGCTTGGATTTTATCTTGAATTTGCCCTTGTGTGAGTTCTGCCAATTACCATATCACCGCCTCTCGGGCCAGACGCCTGATAGCAGCCAGATTTCGCCTGTCGTCTTCAAGACTCTTCTTCGGCGTTTCCAAAACAAAAGGCAGCTCTCTGAGTTTGGAGTTACCGAGTATGACACGAAACCCCTCCTCTCCTATCATGCCTCGGCCGATATCCGCGTGGCGGTCAAGACGGGAACCGAGCATGCCCACTGAGTCATTGGCATGCACAACAGCAACTCGGGACATTCCCAGGATCCTATCAAGCTGCTCTAGAGTCCCGCCAAGTCCTTCTCTGGTTGCGATATCATGACCGGCTACGAACATGTGGCATGTGTCCATACAGATTCCCAGAGGCGCATCTTCTGCCATGTCCATTATGGCTCTTTGGTGTTGAAACATCCACCCGACTTCAGTTCCGGCGCCTGAGACCATCTCAAGAAGGAGAAGCAATCCGTCACTCCGGGTCAATTCTGCAATATCGCATGCCTTAATAATCGCAGCTGCGATTCTCTGAATACCTGCTTCTATGCCTGAGCCAAGGTGATTGCCAGGGTGAAACACTAGGCAGTCTGCGCCAAGAGAACGGCAACGGGTTATTTCGTCAGCAAGGGCACGCGTTGATAACTCATGTGTTGCTTCTTTTGGGGAAGCAAGGTTAAGAAGGTACGGAGCGTGGACAACCAGTGGTTTTATGTGTTCTTCAGCAAGGCCAAGCCTAAAAGCCGACGCCTCATCTTCATCAATTACAGATTGCCTAAGACTCCTGGGACTCCCGGCGAACATCTGAATAGTGTCACACTTGAGGTCAATCGCATCTTGCAAGGCCCTGCTAAGGCCTCCGGCCTTGCTCACGTGAACTCCGACTTTCATCATACGCTCCCTCCTGTCCAGGTATTCGATGTGAGACATGAGTTTCCTGCACTCATTCACGCACCTTACGACTGTTGACTGCGTCCTAATCGATCAATGAAGCGGAGGACTGGGTTTTTGTCAATAACCTTGGAAAGGGAGCGTCGTTCTGAGTAGATATGCACACTTATAAGGGATAGGAGCACAAAAGCCTTGGCAAACAGAGACAGGCTTACCACAACCCAATAACCCAATGCTGCTCCCAGCGGATTTGCGCCTGCGTCTCCCATCATACATTCCTCACTTAACTCGTCATTCAGTCCTGCCAGTACGGCACCGGCAAGCCCCACAGGAACCGGTGCAGCAGGTGACCGGCAGTCACACGCGATAAGCAACACTAGGATAATAAAAAAAGCCTTTACTGAACGTCCGGGCCGAAGGTCCAAAAGATTTATGAAGTTCGCGGCAAGGCTTATCAAAGTGGCGTCAGAGATAAGGGTAACGAGACCGTGAACGTCTGCTGACAAAGTGACGGAAACTGCGGCCAGCAACCATATGACCACAGCTTTGAGCATCCCTGTTGTGATTTTCTTCTCCACCCAAAAAGCCTTTATATGGCCCATTAGACCCCTTGAAACATGCGATCCGTAAACATCATCAATAAGACCTACAAGGGATGATCCAACTATCAGTAGAAGACAGGAAAAACTTATCCGGACCTTTGTGTCAGTTATTTCATACAGAATCACAGTAATGATAACTGCCCAAAAGGCCGCAGTGACAAAGATTACCCCTGCTGAAGTCGGAATCAGCTTGCCTGCATAGTTATGTCGAACCAGTCCTGAAATGCCTAACAGCCTTCGACTTGGTTTTCTGATGAGCGAGGCAAGGAAGACTGCGATAAAGCCACATGTAAGTAAATTCGTGAGAATCTCTCCTACATCCTATGTCAAAGCCCGTCTTCACCCGGCCGGTTAACACACCTGGCAGCGATAGCCGTGGCAACCTGGTAAAACTGACGCGTTCTATGGGAAAACCCTGCCAGATTCCATCCTGTGACTCTGTGTGTCATGTCACAGTCGACCTCAACGATCCGGAAGCCTTTACGCAATGCGTCAATAGTAAGGCCTACCTCCACTCCGAAGCCGGGAGCAAAAGGCATCAGGTTGAGGAAAGTATGGCGTCTTGCGGCTCGCTGTCCGGAGAGAATTGCACTGAGCTCACTTTTGCAAAGCTGCTTCACGCCCCAGTATGCTGTTAGTTTGACAATACCCAAGCCTTTCCGAGGCACGCGATTTGGCTCCGGAAAGCGCGCGATAGTCATGTCAGCCTTGTCAGTTGCGACAGGTTCAACTAGTCTCGGAATCTCCAGCGCAGTCCCACCGATGTCCGCATCCAGGAATACCACGATATCTCCTCTGCATTTTAATGCCCCTTGCATGAGCGCAGCCCCCTTCCCTTCCCTCCGCGGCATCTGTAGCACTAAGGCTCCGGCGGCTTGCGCTTTCTCCGTAGTATCATCTCTAGAGCAGTCATCAACAACAATCACCTCGCATGTCCCGGACAATGCTTGCATCGAAGCGTTTACTGTTGAGGCTATTCTCTTCGTCTCGTTATGCGCGGGGATAACCACAGAAATCATAACATGCACATCCGAAACACATCAGTCTCCGTCCATGATGACGGCAAGCTCCTCAATTAGGGAAAGACGCCCCATTGGGGTATCCACCTGCTCTACTGTGGGAATGCCCAAAAGTCGATATTCACTTATGAAAGAGAAATCAACATTTCCGGATTCTATGATGACAGCAGGTATGGCAAGTCGCTGAAACGCCTTAATAAGCGGGATATCGGTATGGAGGGGCGCATGAGCCGGGTCTTCGCTACCCCCGGCGATTATCACTGCATCGCACCTTGCTGTGTCAACAGGGTCTATCTGTAGATACTCAGAATAGAGGAGCAAATCAATTGCAGGCGAATGTGAACCATCCTCGCAAATGACCAACGCCGCAATGGAATCAGCAAGTCTTTGCCCTACTATGCCGGGGGAAGCTTTGCTCAAGCCGTAAAGCGCGCCGAGTTCTCCGGTATCTTCGGAACTGACCGGTTCCAATCTCTTTCTCATGTGGACTACTTGACTAATTGATGCGCCTGCGTTTTGAAGCGCGTTTGTCATCATCCGAATTTCGTCATAGGACAATCCTCGGCCCGGCACTACCACGGCTATGCATCTGCCGGCTAACTTGCCGAAAATGAGCTTTGGAAGGGCCATTTCTCCGAATGCCATTGAATCTTCCAGCAACGATTCGGTGGCTACGAGCCTTGTGTAAAGCGCTTCACGATCTCTCCTAATCAACGTAAATTCTGACTCAATTCCGTCAATTAGTGACTGCTGGTGTCTAATTAATGTATCGTCTTTTACTATGATGCTTCCTAGAAAGATCCCCAAGCCCAAGGCAAAGAATATAGCTACAGTCGAAGTAATATGGTATCTGAGATTTATCATTCCCTGTATGTTCTCCTTATGACGCTTTCTGTCAAACAGGCCATGTTGCGAGTTTCAATTGCATGATAATGAGCCTCAGGAACTGACGTACAGTCTGAGAGGCTGCCACGCTCGTAGAGAGCGGGATAAGGCCGGCCAAGGCTACCTTAGCGATATCTTTACCATGCGCGCTGCTCTTGTAGAGCTTACTGACTCCCTTCGCGTCAATGAGGACTGACCCTACTTTCAATCGTGTCAGAAATGTACTTGACATGCCTTGGCGCCCCTTATCGAGGAAATCTTCGACTGAAGAATGGCTTCCCACAATGACGATGAGTTCAGCGCCTTTTTCGTAAGCAAGTAGGAGTGCCAGGTCTTCGCTGAGTCCCGGAACTCGACATTCCACTGCCTCAACGCCCAACCGCTTCAACCTCTCTCTTCCCGGAGAGTGCCCGTTGGGATAAACATGGACTACAAGCTCAGAGCCGCGTTTCAGCGCTCCGTCGCTTGCACTGTCCATATCCCCCACGATGATGTGCGGCAAAATGCCCAAACGTAGAAGGGTGTCTGCAGCTCCGTCTACAGCAATTACAACAGGTCTCATTTCGTAAATGTAGGGTATGACAGCCCTTAGGTCATCGTGGTATCCCCGCCCTCTCGCTACAACAAGGACATGCCGTTTGGCAATCTTTGTGCGGAGTTCGGGGAGATTGATATCTCTCAAGATCAGAGATCTTTCTTGCTTTGCGTGTTCTATCGTGTTGAGGACAAATGCGTCAACCCGGTCAGCCAGACATGTTCTGGCCCCTTTCAGCCGTTCCAGCACTTCGGCCTTGCCTAGGATTGTCCCTTGGCAGATTGTTTTTCCGTTCTTTCTTAACGTATTACCGATGATCTCTACAATCTCCCCGTCCCTGACCTCTTCCATCACCTTCGGTCCTACGCAATCTAATAAACAAATCCCGGCATCGCATAAATGAAGCGGGCCGGGATTGTAATACTTGCCTGTAATGGAGGCTTTGACATTTACGACTCCTCGAACCCTTGCCAGGATCAGCGCGTCACAAGCTACCTCGTCAATATCTTCATGATCCAGAATAACGATTTCCCCTCGACGGACACGAGAGATAAGGTTTTTCGTTCTTCTGTCCAGTCTCGCTACGCCCTTGACCTTCATGCAGTCACCCTTTGAAGGCCCTGGTGATGCC
>DGZL01000004.1:4983-7521 GCA_002398515.1 Firmicutes bacterium UBA4981 | reverse complement strand
CACTTGTTTCGCATGGGGGGTACAGTGAGTGGCAGAAGCTCGGAATGCTTGTCTACTGAAACTCGAAGGAGTCTCGAAGGATTATAGGGGAAGCTCGACTAAGGCAGTGGATAACCTGAGCCTTGAAGTTAGGCCCGGAGAAATCTTTGGGTTTCTCGGACCTAACGGAGCAGGCAAAACCACCACTATTAAGATGATAGTCGGGCTCCTCATGCCGGATAACGGGCGGATTATCGTAGACGGCCATGACATAGTCAAAGACCCGGTGTCCGCCAAGAAGAAGATAGGCTTTGTGCCTGATGACCCAAACCTGTACAACAGGTTGACAGGGCTTGAATATCTGAATCTGGTAGCGGATATCTACGGTGTGTCCGCCTCTGAGAGGACAAAACCCATAAGCGACCTGCTCTTAATGTTCGATTTGACCTCTGAGGTAAACGACATAATACAAAGCTACTCCCATGGCATGAAGCAGAAACTGGCGCTGACAGGGGCCTTGCTCCACAACCCTCCTTTGTTCATACTTGACGAACCTATGGTAGGCCTTGATCCCAGATCTTCGCGGCTTTTTAAGGATCTTATGCGCAGTCACTGTGACCAAGGGTATGCAGTGTTTTTTTCTACCCACATTCTTGAAGTAGCGGAACGTCTCTGTGACAGAGTAGGCATTATTGACAAGGGAAGGCTCATTGCGTGTGGTTCCATAGATGAACTCCGCAAGCTCAGCGATGAAACTGATGAAAGCCTTGAGGACATATTCCTTGAATTGACTTTGCCGGAGGAGGCGGATTAATATGAGAGGCCGTCTCCTCTCATTGATACTGGCTCAACTCAACATGAATTTCGCCGTATCCCATTCGCGGTATTACTACCTTAAGAAGCGCCAGAGGTTATGGGAAGGCATACTTGTAGTGGGGTCTATCATCATGACCGCTCTGGTCTTGTCATTTGGCGTCTATAAACTGGCGTGCGCTTTCTATTCCCAAGCTGCTGTCATTAATCAGGAAGCGCTTACTCTGACTAGCGGAATCCTGGCTGCTCAATTCCTCATGCTGATTCTCGGTGTCGCTCTGGTCATAGCAGTCTTCTATTTCTCAAATGACCTTCCTGTGCTGATTCCTTTACCTCTCCGACCGTGGGAAGTCCTAGCCTCTAAGTTCGCAGTTATTCTGTCCAACGAGTACCTGGGACTTTTGGTGTTTATCGTTCCTCTCTTTGTAGCCTATGGTATGAGAGCAGATGTCAGCATGATTAGCTACACACTTTCTGCAATTATCGTGTTTCTTACACTCCCCGTAATTCCCGTTGCAATCGCCTCGATACTTACTGTTATTCTCATGAGAATCGTAGGTTTTGCAAAACGTAAGGACATGTTGACCATCATCGGGGGTTTCCTCCTCACAGCCATGATAATAGGTGTTCAATTCTATATTCAGACAAAACTGCCTGCACGCGGCGATGAGCAAGAATTCATGATGCAATTGCTTTCTCAGGCCAATAGCCTGGTCGCCATTTTGGGACGGCAATTCCCTCCCAGCATCTGGGCTACTTGGGCTGTTTCCGAGGCAGGAACTTCTAAAGGCTTATTGAGTCTGGGGCTCTTTCTCGGCGCAAGCGCTTTAAGCTTCGGGCTGTTTCTGGCTATCGGAAACAGGTTCTTCTACCAAGGCCTGCTATCAGGATTTGAAGCTCCTAAAGCAAAGCGTGGTGCCTTGGGAAGAAAGTCGGGAAAAATCCGATTCTCTGAGAGAACTCCTTTACTGTCTCTGGCAATAACGGAGATAAAGCTGTTTTCAAGGACTCCTGTATTTGTCCTCAATGGATTCATCGGCTTCCTAATGTTTCCCATACTGTTCGTGGTATTGTTGTTCGTGGGCAATGATCCGGAAATTGCCCAATTATGGGATTCTCTTGTCACGATGCCTGAGTTCCACAGTATAGGAGCGCTTCTTGTCGGAGCATATTTCTTCCTGCTTACCGCGTTCTCAGGCATTCCATTTTCACCCTTTTCGAGAGAGGGTAAGATGAACATATGGTTTCTCAGATCTCAACCTGTCTCAGGACGGACTG
Source organism: Firmicutes bacterium UBA4981 (assembly GCA_002398515.1). GTDB lineage: Bacteria > Bacillota > SHA-98 > UBA4971 > UBA4971 > UBA4971. The sequence goes on along the minus strand of DGZL01000004.1, from coordinate 5,451 downwards.
CGGCTAAGGGAAAGGCCTTGGCTGCTGAGATCATGATCGTAGCCGGCGCAATTCCCGGATTGGCAGTCTTGCAGTACATTGCCCGGTTGCCCATGGCAAGCCTCATCATAGGAGTGAGCCTTGGAATTGCTTCTTCTTATGCATTATGTATCTGGGGTGTTCTACTGGACATGGCCCGCCCGATGCTTGATTGGACGGATCAACAGAAAGCAATTAAGTCCAACCTCAATACAATTATTGGTATCCTCATCGGCATGGTAGTCTTGTTTCTCATGGGATACCTGGTTTACATCTTGTTCCAGAAGGGATATTCAGGTCTCGTTGCACAAGTCATATCAGGCGCAGTCATCACTCTCGTTCTTGCATCCGGACTCAGGGCTCTTCGAGCTGTCGGGGACAAACTTTGGAGCTCCATAGAACTATGAATCATTTACCGCTTCTGTCAGCATAATAGTTAGCAGTGCACGA
>DGZL01000004.1:0-4720 GCA_002398515.1 Firmicutes bacterium UBA4981 | reverse complement strand
GGAACAGGCCGGATCTTAGCACACCCGGAATTGAGACTCCAAAGGAAAGGCACGTAAAACCACGAATGGAGGCCGAGACTCCACCTCAACTGCAGGAAGAGAAGGCTATGACCCAGGCAATAACCGCGTTCGGAGAAGCCCGTACGCCGCCTCAGCCTGTCAGCAATGTGCATGTAATGAGTATAATCGGACAGATCGAAGGCCATATTATTCTACCCCCTCAAAACAAGACCACCAAATACGAGCATGTTATTCCACAACTCGTGGCAGTAGAGCAGAACCCGTCCGTAGAAGGACTGCTTGTAGTCTTGAACACAGTGGGAGGAGACGTGGAGGCAGGACTGGCTATCGCTGAAATGATCAACACTCTGTCAAAGCCCTCTGTGTCATTGATCTTAGGCGGCGGGCATTCAATTGCATTACCGATTGCAGTCGGCTGCAAGTACAGATTTATTGCTTCCACTGCCACTGTAACCGTCCATCCGCTTCGGCTCTCGGGACTCGTTATCGGAGTACCGCAAACATATGAGTATCTTGAGAAAATGCAAGACAGGGTAATCAAGTTTGTCTCAGAACACTCCACAATCACCCAGGATAAGCTCCGTGAACTGATGTTCCGCACAGGGGAATTGGTCCGGGACGTCGGAACTGTGCTGGTGGGTGTGGACGCAGTGACACTTGGTTTGATTAACGAAGTAGGCGGCCTCAGTGATGCGCTGAGAGTCCTTGAAAAACTAATACAGGAAAAGCGCGCTCAGCCGAAAGCTGACAACTCTTTCCCTGAAATGTCCGTGGACGGAGGCGGTCCCCTGCAATGATCCTTTACACTGTCCTTCCTATTGAAACCGTCTTAGAAGGCCTGGAACAGGAAAGGAACTTTGTTGATATCCAACTGGAAGGCTTAACCCTAACAGTTGAACCCGTTTCCTTAGAAGAAGCAGTAATTGTCAGGGTAATAAGCACGGATCCACGTCATTACCTTAACCCTCAGTTTTCCCCCGGCAGAAAGGTCCGTCTGTTTCAGGTCTCATCCTTCACTACTGATATGCTATAATATGCATGGTATTCTCAGCATATATTGACAGCGAAGCCCTGTTTGACTGATGTATTGACTAAAGCAGTCAAATAATCGCGAGGACAAGGAGTCAGGTGAGATGGTCGCTTCGCTCTGTCGCCTGCTATGTGGAATGCTGCTTTTTTTTGCGGGCATGGCCTTTCTCCGTAAGGGACTTAGGCGGAGGATAGGTGTCCGAGTGGAGAAAGCGCTTAGAAGACTTACACCGCAACCCGTGACTGCAATTATAGTAGGTGCTCTGGTGACTTGTGCAGTGCAAAGTTCAAGCGCTGTAACAGTGATAGTCGTCGGCCTCGCGGACTCGGGAGTAATCGATGTTTACCAAGCCTTCTATATAATAATGGGCGCCAACTTAGGGACGTGTCTGACAGCATACATCGTGGCTTTCCACGCCGGGATTCCAGGACCCTTGGTGTTGGTTGTCAGCGTTCTCGTGTATGTCTTGATGAGGCAGAGACTTGGAAGGGATGTGGCTCTTGTATTTCTTGGCTTAGGATGTATCCTTGGAGGAGTGGAAGTTACCGGTTCGGCGCTGGCATGGCTTGCTGAGATACCTGACATTCTTCATGCCCTGGTTGTATTTGGGCAGGTTCCTCTTTTCGGCGTTTTGGCAGGCGCGGTGTTTACCGGAATCACCCAGAGTTCCAGTGTCGCTACGGCAATACTTGTTGGACTTGCCCGCGAAGGTTTGGTAGACTTGAGATCAGCCGTATCCTTGGCGTTAGGAAGTAATATCGGCACGTGCATGACTACTTTGATTGCCGGTTTGGGGGCATCGTCTGTCGGTCGATTCACTTCTCTGCTCCATCTTGTGTTCAACTTGATAGGAGTAGTTGCCGTTCTTCCTGTTTTCAATGCCTTTGTGATGATGGTTAAGGTTGTGTCACCGGCAGATCCAGGATACAGGCTGGCAAATGCACACACTTTGTTTAACTTGATGTCCATTTTAGTGATATTCCCATGGTGCAGGCAGTTTGTGGCTCTCTTGAAAGGAAGACGTGAATGGATATAAAAAGCGCAGTCATACTCGCCGTAGTTCAAGGTCTAACAGAGTTCCTTCCTGTGTCAAGCTCGGGACATCTCGTTATCGTCCGTGAACTCCTCCACGTAGAGGAAGCGTTGCTTAGTTTCGACGTTCTAATGCATCTGGGCACCTTAATATCAGTTTTTCTGGTTTTTCGGGAAGATGTAAAAGCTTTGATAAATGCAACCGTCGGTATTGCCGTCGATATCTTCCATGGCGGTTGCATAAGATCCGCTGTCTCCAAAGACGGTTATCGCAAGGTGGCGATTTTCATTATCATTGCCAGTGTACCTGCAGCAGTCATGGGAATGGTGTTCAAACCCCTGGTGTACATGCTTTTCTCTTCCAAACTGGCTGTGGGGATTTTTCTTGTAGCTACAGGAACTGTGCTTTGGCTCGGCGAATTCTTTTCTAAGGGCCGCATCAGACCGGCTGACCTCACGCTATGGAAGGCTCTTTGCATAGGCATAGCTCAGGGATTTGCCATCGCTCCGGGGTTTTCACGTTCAGGCGCGACGATAAGCACCGGCCTTTTCGTGGGACTGTGCAAAGAAGATGCAGCTCGCTTCTCATTTCTTCTATCCATACCGGTGATTCTTGGCGCAGGGATCCTGGAGCTAAGAGATGTGGACGCATTGCGATTCGCCATAGGCTCGAGAGTTCCTATCCTTCTGGCGTTCATTGCCAGCATTGCTTCGGGTTATTTGGCGATACGTCTGGTGTTGACAGCTGTCAAGCGACGTAAACTAACCGTATTTGCAGTATATACATGGATTTTGGGGATAGCAGTAATTATCTGGTCGGTTATTTGACCGGTTGATATCACTGTTACACAGTGGATGAGGAGGCACGCTCGTGACAATAACTCCCATAGCCGGACTCATAGGTGGCCTTGGTCTGTTCCTATATGGAATGGTTCAAATGGGCAATGGATTGCAGAAGGCTGCAGGAGATAAACTCAGAGGAATTCTAAAGGCGCTCACCAGCAGAACATGGATGGGCGTTTTGGTAGGCGCTTTGGTTACCGGAATCATCCAAAGTTCAGCTGCTACTACAGTCATGTTGGTCAGCTTTGTGAACGCAGGCCTTATGACCCTGACGCAAGCTGTCGGAGTGATTATGGGTGCGAATATAGGGACAACCATGACTGCTCAGCTAATAGCCTTTAAACTATCAGATTTCGCCCTTCCCGCAATAGGATTGGGGGCGATTATTTCCATATTCAGCAAAAGGAGAACACATAAGTACTTCGGCCAAATCATTCTGGGGTTCGGTATTCTATTTCTCGGCATGGCGGTTATGACTGAAGCTATGAAGCCGCTTAGCGCTAATCCGTCATTGGTTCAGTTTGTGGCTACAGTAGGAAAGCGTCCATTGCTTGGGGTGTTAGTAGGCATTATCATGACGATTGTCATTCAGAGTTCAAGCGCAACCATTGGAATATTGATGGCTGCTGCATCTCAAGGGCTGATTACCTTCGAGACAGCTTTGCCCATCCTCTTCGGGGATAATATAGGAACCTGTGTCACTGCAGTCCTTGCCAGTATGGGAGCAAGCCTTTCTGCAAGGAGGACTGCTCTTGCCCACGTCCTCTTCAATGTGTTCGGGGCAATCCTCGGCCTTGCTTTCCTCCCCGTGTTCAGCAGGGTCGTAGTATGGTTAACCCCGTTCGGCGGTGCCTCACGCCTGATAGCCAATGCTCATACATCCTTTAACATTCTCAATACGTTGGTATGGTTACCTATGGCAGGCTTGCTTGCCAGAATTGTAGTGACTCTCTACCCGGGTGAGGAACGGATAATTGAGCATGGTCCGAAGTACATTGACAAGAGGATGCTTAGGACGCCTTCGGCTGCTATTCAGCTTTCTGTAAAGGAACTCGTGAGAATGGCGAAAATCGCCCAAGAGATGCTTAATCAAGCAGGGAAAGCGCTCTTGTCAGACTCTCCGGAGAACATCCTAAAGACTATAAACAGTCATGAAGAAATCGTGGATAATCTGCAAAGTGAGATCATCTTCTACCTTTCGACTCTTATGTCTCAGGGGTCTTTGACACACCGCCAGTCAACACAGGTAGCGGGGATGTTGCATGTTGTCAACGATATTGAGCGTGTCGGAGACCATGCCGTGAACATGGGTAATTTTGCATCTTACAGGGCGGAGAAACGCATCGACTTTTCAGATGAGGCCAAGTCTGAACTTGCTAATCTCTTCCGGCGTGTGGACGCGATCTTGTCTGATGCAATAAATGCCTTGGAAAGAAATGACCCTGCCCTGGCTCAAGATGTTTGGGAAAAAGAGAAGATCATAGATGATATTGAAGCCAAACTCCGCGACAATCACTTCAAACGCCTTAACGACGGAACTTGCTTGCCGGCTTCCGCTGTTATTTATATTGAAGTGTTGGACAACCTTGAGCGTCTGGCTGATCATGCGGTTAACCTTGCTGACGCAGTCGTTCAAAACACCGTCTCCCTACAAGAGTGACTTTTCTTGGTATCTCTTTGCAGTCGCAGCGTAAACTACACTCTCTGTAGCGCTGACATGAAGGAGTTTACGCGGAATACGTAGAACCTGCTATAGAGGTAAGGGAGGATGCCCCATGGCTAAGGTCACACTGA
>DGZL01000103.1:21104-23133 GCA_002398515.1 Firmicutes bacterium UBA4981 | reverse complement strand
TTTTGCAACCTCTGTGGATATTGGGACCCTGATTTCCACTAAAAAGCTGATAAGAGAAACTGCAATCCCTGCTATTACATTAAGAGTAGACGGTAGGAATTCATTCTTATTTTGGTTCATTCTAACCTCCTATACTCAACCTCATTGGATATTTCGGCTAACGCCCGCGAGTTGCAGAAGCCGTCCACGCCTAAGCCCGGATTCATCTTCGATTCAGCTTTACCGGGCGGATCTTACAAGACTTGGCGTGGACGGTTTGGGTCGGAGTGCCGGAACCACCCAGATTTTTTACTAACCGGCACGGAGCCTGCAACTCGTTGTTCTCCGACGTACCGGCCACCCAAACAAGCTAAGGAGGGCTTAACTTTTAAAGTTGATTACAATTGCTTATATAGATTACAGAATAATTTGTTCATAATTAATTGGAAGAGGAAAGCGTAAATTTAAACGGCGAAGATATTCAGCACAATCATCATCAATTGGCCTTTCTCCAACAACAACCAGTTTTATCGCTGACTGAGCCCCAGGCCAAAATGAATATTCAAGAAGCTGACCTATTGCTTCCCGAAGGCATGCACGTGGAGTTAAGGCAGTTTTTATCTCATAGAATATATATCCCTGAACAGTACGCACAACGATATCAACGCTTGTCCCCACACCACTAACAAGTTCAGTGCCAACATTTTCTTCTTCATATTGTGATACTAAACGCTGAAACAATGTTTCCTGCATTTGATTGTGAAGAAGGTTAACATTAAGCTGTTTCTGTGTATATGTAGCTAATGTTGATGATATCTTTGTCGAGTATCCCGGTTTAAAGGTAAAAGGACTATTAGGTGGTAATATTGTGGGATATGAACTACCATTTCCCTCAATATATCTATAAAGTGGTAGTAATCTATCAAAATCTCCCAGAATTGTATCGTAATCAATTTTATCGGCTGGTTGCCTTTTACCCAAAAAAACAAAACACCCTTCAGTCACTAGATCGTGTTCAATTGGAACTGGAGGATAATCGGAACTCCTTTTTTCTTCATAATACCACCACATATGCATATCACTATATAAATCTGGATGGATACGCATAAAGTCATTAAATAAGCGCACCTTTGGCACTAGAACTTCAATTGACGGCAAAGTTTGACTTGTTTCAAACGAAAAGGCCACCCCGTGTCGTAATTCTCGAAACCCAGATTCATATTCCCAGCCAATGTTAAACTGAAGCTCTGAACGTCCTCCGTTGTGAAAAGCCCATTCATCACTAATTGTTCGACTACTGAAGATATTTGAGCCTGGTCTACGTTTTAGTCCCTTTAATTCAGTTCGGATATCTTGAAGACCACCAATGGAATATCTGCTAGCCCTATTATTGATATTTAATGCAATATTGTAAATAGAAAGATCCCTGGCTGGAAAAATGTCAACAAGACGAATCTTATTTCGACGTATCTGAACATCATCCCGATCTGTGGAAGAGAAAGAAGCATCGAGCACTTTTTCAGAGGCTTCAGAATACGAAATCCAAATTTCACTTGATTCAATTATTTCATGTAAAGCATCGAAGTTCATAGAGTGAGCCCAAATAAGTGGTGATTTTGACTTTTGAGTAGATTTTACAGGTTGGTACTTAATCAAATTGAGCGTTGGTGCGTCTTGATCAACTAACAGCCAAACACCCTTATCATTTCCCGAGTTTACTAAAGCTGCTAGAAAAATACCGCCAATAACTAAACTCACCATATCCTTATGAATACCAAACCAAGCGCGATCATAACAACGTGTGTAACTAAAAGCTTTTTCAAAAAATAAAACGGCCTCTTCGGAGTTATTTTTTGATATTTTCCAATCAAGCTGTAAATGATCACTGATTTTGTTGCGCCAATTGTTTCTATCCATACAAATCACCTACAAAATTCTTCAAATTTAAGCAACATACTCGTTCCTAGCGGCTGGATGCTGCCAGTCCCAGATAAGGCCGGTATGTCGGGTAACTTTTATCTCCCGAACTTCGCTAACTCAACCCTGCCAG
>DGZL01000103.1:0-20835 GCA_002398515.1 Firmicutes bacterium UBA4981 | reverse complement strand
TCCTATTTACAATTGCATAATTAGTTCAACAATATTGGTGGTTATCCTTCTTAGAAAACGTACCCCAGATGTTTCTGAGTGTACTGATCGACTCTGCCCCAGATATGTTTGTTGCAGACTAGAGTTACCAATTGCAAAGTAAGAATCCCTGTTTTTGCAGAGAAAGAAGGCCATTGCATCTGCGACGAGTGGGGGTATGTGCCTCTGGATCAGGCTGGATCCAAGTTACTGTTTCAGGTAATCTCAGACTGCTATGAGCAAAGGAGTGTGATAATAACCACAAACCTCGAATTCAGTTGTTCAGAAGGTTACATGGAACATAAGCGACAATGATAACACTTGTGATCTGCCTTTATAAGTGGGTCATGATCAACTATTGAAGCCTTGGCAGGGTCTACATCCATAGTCTCATTGGAAGTCATGCCGAGTGGCCTCTGTCCAGCGAAATGTCACTGACAATAGATTTCCTTACGATCCTGTAAAATCATAGCCCGACGACAGGATTTTACATAACCTGATTGAAAAGGAAAACATAGGTACGCTGTGTAATGTTTAGAAGTAGGAAGAAGGCGGGGAGGGGTGTCGTCGGCATGGCGTCGGGCAACACAAGAAGAGATAAGGATAGGTGCTTGAGTCACCTCTCGGGCGGTACTCGAAAGAGACTTAGAGCAGCAAAGGTGCTTTGTGTGGTTGTGGGAATGATAGCTATGGCGGGCTTGTGTGAAGTTATGAAACAGCCATCTACAGCGGATGCAGCTATGAATCCTCAGGAGGTTATGCCGGTAGCGCAGTTGTTTAAGAGCCGTGAACAGAAATTTAGGGAAAGGGAGAAATACCTGCTTGACAAGTTGACAAGAATACGAGCGAAAGTGCAGGCAGAGGATGGCGGGAAGTTTTACGTGGAAATGCAGGAGCGTATGGCCATATTGATAGAGAATTCAAGCCCTCAGGTAGCAGTTGATGACTTAAAACTCAAGAGTAAACTAATAAGTGATGATGCAAAAGCAAAAAGACTATTCTTCTATCAGTATGACGTAGATGATATTGGCAACAAGAAACGCGGTGAATATATAGAAATACCTGAGATTTGCGCTGCACGGGGAGAACGTTGGTGCGAACTTACAGTAGGGCTTTTTGTATGTATCATTGATCCAAGCATACCCAAGAAAAGCAGAATTGATGGAGTCACAGTACCAAAGGCGAATGAGAATATAGGAACTATGAGAATACCTGTAAAGTATATATCTAATGGAAGGGGATATGAAGGGATAAGTCATAACATCATGGTATACCAAAATGCTATGAGGTATGTGCATAAGTTCTTTGAAGGAGAGATAAGTAGCGAAGAACTTGATAGGGTGACAGCAGACTTGATTGAGAAAGGGAAGAATGACTATCCAGTACACGAATTGCTGGACAGAGCCAGAAGCATGGAGAAAGGTAGCAAGGAACAGAGAAAGATGTTTATGGAAGCTGAAAAGGCCCGCTATTTCCCAGAGCTGAAGGTGGAAAAAGAGCTTAACGGGAAAAACTACATTTTTAAGTATGACAGTGCATCAGGATATATGATAATCGACTTTCCGTTGGACTAAGATGTGACTAACACCCCGCCATTCCTAGAGTGCCGAGGTGTTTTGTGTATACCGGGTGAGTCGACATGGATCTCAAGCAAGAGGAGAATGCCAGCTGACGGTACTAATGTCGACTGCATCGTCAAGGATAAGTGAGTATGAAGCGAGAGATGTTTCGGTTCGCCACATAGGCCAACAAGTTGCAGGACGCGCTTCCCAGACGGGACCCCTTGTTCAGAAGGTTACATGGAACATAAGCGACAATGATGACTTTGTCTTGGTAGCTCTTTTACGCATTCAAGGTTGGGTCGGGAAAGTAATTCGTGCGTTGTGTCTTTGAGTATTATGGGCGTCCAGTAGTCGGAAGAGAGGTTGGTCACCACGAAAAACCTTTAGTTCTTCCGAAGAATCAGCAAGTCACCATCCAGCCCTTGATGCGCTAACTGTACATGTGCGAGCTCCTCGACAACGTTAGGAGGCACCCATTTCAATATGAATGGAAACAGGGCGGGGGATTGCAGTAAGTCATTGAGCAAAGATCTGCCGTCCGGGTTTGCGTGTAACAAGGCCTCTGCGAGCCAGGCGATGAGTTTTGGGTCGTCTATGTGGCTGATAATTCCAGGCCTATAGACAGTTGTCTTTCCTTCCTTCTCCAATACGCCCCAGTCGACAAAGGAGTACATGACACGCTGGGTAGCCCGACTAACCGTTTCTCGTTCACCGTATTTCTCTCGGACTCTACGCTGAATCTGGGATGATGTCATAGAGTCCTGCAAACGTAGGAGCCTACCGACATTAGCTGCAACGGATTTCAGAAATGGATATTCTGCCATTGACATTCCCCAGTGGATAGGCACATGCTTTTCAGTAGGTAGTTGCCGTATCATCTCAAGCCCTCGGGCGCGAAGGGACTCAAGTTCCGGCATACCGTCAAACCATATTCTCATGAGTATGGTAATAGTCTTATCTCTGGCATTCCTCTTCGCAGTGCTTCCTACTGCCAGTTTATCGCTGAGGAATTCGTCCAGTGCTGCGTAGACGCCTTGCCGACTGTTTCCTGCCAGCACCAAGTTAACGGTATATTCAAGCCATTCAAAAAGTATTTGCCTGTCAAATCCAATCTGCGTAAAATGATCGATCACGGTGTCCTCCTTTGTACGTGAATAAGTGGCACAATTACTTCTTCGAGAGATATTCCTCCATGAGCTACAATTCTTGCACCTTTATTAGCAAAAGCGGTACGACCGGGCGCAATCAGAGGCAAGAAATCATCAGATAATCCTAGGGAAGGCCACTCTATGGAGTCTGGGAAAGAGTCCTTTACTTTCCTGCGCAAAACATCGCTGGAAAAGACTCTCACACGTTCGCCTCGCACTTCTGCTGTGGCACCTTCCTTGGGACGCCCGCAGCCATGAGCTTCTATGTTTCCGTGGTCACTGGTGAGGGTAATATCAAATCCGAAGTCTAAAAGAATATCCAACAGACGAGTGAGATATCCCTCTTTTGCCCAATCACGCACCTGACTGATCATGCCTGAAGCACCAAGCTCCATTCCGTGCATAATCTTGTCAACCTTGTTGATAACTAACCCCAGCACACGAGTTGAGGGATTAGAAGCTACTTCGTGCACTTCTTCTAGATCATCGTCGCCGAGACCTCTTAAGTACGCAACTTCTCTCTGAACTAGTCCTCTATCCACCCAGAACTGTGTCCAAAGAGAGGCATCCTTGTTTGTGGAAGTGATGCTGTCCGGGAAGTAAAACGGTGGTTTTCCGGAAAAAAGCGCCTGCCTGGATACTGATGTGAGTGTAGGCAACCAGGCGAAAACTGCGTTTTCCTGAAATCTAAGCATTGGCTGTTGGTCTCGTAGGGTATCGCGAATAGCAAGCCACTGATCCAAGGCCAGGCCGTCTATGACAATAAGGGCGATCTTACCGTTATCGGTGTTATCCTTCTGCCGTGCCAGAGCACGCGGTACGTGATGAAGCATGACAGGGGGCAGGGGAGGTTGATTGTGTAGCCCTATGTAACGGTTTTCTATCCATGTGAGGAATTCAGAGTCGAGCTGTTGGCTGAGGTTGTCAAGTTGACTCTGGGTTTCCGGTTTCAATTTATTTTGGAGTTCGAGTCTCAAACGTGAAAGCTCAGCCCAGCGGTACGCAAATGAAAGCCATTCTTGATGCCTCGAATCAGAAGAGGGAAGAGTTTTTGCAACTAACTTAGCGAGGCCGTCGAGTCTACGTAAGAGATCATGCTGTGGGTCTATTTGCATCCCAACCGCGACCCATGTCTCTGACAGGAACGCAGATTCATGATGAGATACAGGTTGCAGTAGACCGTCAAGAAACAGGCTGTCCATGTAGACTCGAACATCATCATGGTCAAATGGTAGGGAAGTCGGTCCCCTGAACTCAAGCTCCGTAGATGGCTGGCCATTCTGCGTCATGAATCCCTGTGCCATTGCAAGCTGGTCTAGAAACACCGGCCATCGTTCTTGCAGAAATCTGAAGAATGACTGCCTATCACTGACTATTTCGACCAGAGGCCAGTCTAGGAATAGCCCCTGATTCCGTAGGGACTGAATGAAGTAATCGTCAAGCACCTCCGGCACTTCAACATTCTTGTAATGACGACGTAGTAGAACTCGAAGAAGATCAGACGGGTAATGTACAAGTTCTGTCACAGTCCTATACACGTGTCGAAGGATGAAGTCTTTGGTGGCATTATCCCCTAACATGTCTACAGCATATTCCTGCTGAGCCTTGTACAGCGTGTCAAGATGGCTTGTGTCCAGTTCAGCAATGACAGGATAACTTAAGTTTGGAAATAGCAGGCCAAGATCAAATGAGAGCTGTTGTCCTACTTGAAGCAGGTCGTAGGGCAACATGCTTAGTTCACGCGACTCGCAACGCACAACCAGTGCCCGGTGAGACTCTATGGGGTCATCCCACTGTGATCGGTACTTAGACTCATAGAGATATCGAAACGCAATAGGGTCATCGAACGAAAGAATGTCAAATCCTTTGTCTCGTATCCCTTGGAGTAGTTGTTCGTCTAAGAGGAGACCGTCAGGGTCCGCTACGAGAACAAGACGGGATACCTGCGGCATGAATTTGCCTAGCAATTGGGCACGCCAATCAGTCATGAGAAGCACCTTCCTCAATGCGGACTATTACAAGAGGTACCACATCCGGACTGATTTGAGCTTTTTGCTCCATCATCCTTTGCCACTCGTGTTTCTCTTGTTCAAGCTGCCTCAATCTGTAGTTTCTTACTGTAGGCAGTCCGATTCTTTCGATAGCACGATGGCGTGCATCAAAAGAATAATTGCCCTTTTCACGTTCTCGCTTCATTCGGTCTTCGTGTGCTCCCGTGAGTTCATCATAGGTAGTTCTTCCATATGTCTTAACTGCCTCCATCAGACGTTGAACTATTAGACTGGAGTCATGCTTAACATGACCCTTAACTTTAATGGATTGAGAAAGGAGTTCATCCCATATCCGTCTTGCTGTCGGTATTAGAATCCTTCCGTCATCATGCAAAAATAAGGGAATGATTCTCTTTCGATTCCAGTCATCTGTCTGAACCGAGATTTCCCAGAGGGACCAGAAGCCGCATACACCCCGCGGAATATTAGGCAACTCTATGACAGGAATAGGCTGTCCTGGGACAAAACGAGGAAGACGCATAACCAGGTTACGAATGTTGGCGTTCTGCAATGTCAAATGTTGTGCTGTCGGGTTTAGTTCAGTTTCATTGCCTGTAAAGACTGCATCTATGGTTTCGGAGCTGTCAGGCCAACGAAGGTTCCACCCATCAATGCGCTTTTCTGCTTGACCTCCATGGGCTTGAACGAAACTTGTGGTCATACGCTCAACCCAGTATGGGAAGGGATGAGAGATAAGCCTCTCGGCTTCGTCAGGTGTCAGGTCTTCTGCTCGGCCTAACACAGATATGCTTTCTTTCGTTTGTCTCACTTGGGTTTCGATACGGGTGACTGCATTGGCAATGGATGCTTCCATTTTCTCTGGGTTCAGAATGGCGTCCAAATATAAGTCTTCAAAGATACCTGCGGCTTGCGCAGAATCAAGGACATCACCTGTTTTGTCCACTCCGAATTCATTGAAAATCACCGCAAGTTTCTCTTCCAAGACTTCAAGAATCCGATGGTCCACTGAATCTTCTAGGACTAAATTGATGGCACGTACTACTTTGTTTTGTCCGATTCGGTCTACACGTCCGATACGTTGCTCAAGACGCATGGGATTCCACGGAATGTCGTAGTTTACTACTACATGACAGAACTGTAGGTTGAGACCTTCTCCTCCTGCATCAGTGGATATGAGGATTCTTGCACGATCAGCAAATTCCTGCTGAACCCGGTCTCGTTCCTGCATATTCATTGAGCCGTTGAGGCAGACTGCTTGAAACCCCCTACTGGTCAGGAACTCGTATAGCATTTCTTGAGTGGCCATAAACTCAGTGAAAATCAATATCTTCAGATTTGGATCTTTCTCTTCCTGCTGGAGACGGTATATCCAGTCCATAAGTGCTTCCGCCTTGACATCGGGACCGGCTTCATCGCATTCTTTAGCAAACTCAAGTAACTGTCGCACCTCAGCATGTTCATTCTTGATCGCCTGTAGCTTGTACTTGGTGAGAATGTCTAATTGCTCTTGGCCGTCAAGTTCAGCCCAGTCTTCTTCAGGGAAACCATCGAAGAGGGAGAGCTGTCCTTCAGGGCTTTCCAGTACTTCTAATCTGCGCTCAAGAGTAACCCTTACTGCTCTGGTGCTTGATGTAACCAGCCTTTGCATAAGGAGCATTAGGAAGCCTATGTAGTTTCGCTTCTCGCGCATTGCTAGGTTGTAACCTTCACGAACATACTCTGTGACTGCATGGTACAGAATGCGCTGCATTCTATGCCTCTTATCCCAGGCTATAGCTTCGAGTTGTGTTCTACGTGGTTTGAAAAGAGGTTTTCCATCTGCGCATATAGCCTGTCTCTTCTCTGTGCGGATGACGTACGGCTTGACGCGGTCTTTGGTAATGCTCTCTATGTCCGGAAAGGCATCCTGATCAAGCAGGGAAATAAGTCGATGGAAGGAGTCTGTCTTGCCTTGATGAGGTGTTGCAGAAAGAAGGAGCAAATAAGGTGCAGCCTCAGCAAGAGCGAGGCCCAATTTATGTCTTGCAACTTGGTCAGTACTTCCGCCCAGACGATGAGCTTCATCCACAATAATTAGATCCCAACCTGCTGAGATGAGATCTTCAAATCTTTCTTTGTTGTACTTTGCTATTTGGTCGCGGGACCATCCCTTGCGGCCTTCAAGAGGTTTCACTGAATCTATAGGGCAGATGATTTGGGGAAAGCGTTGCCAGATGTTATCATCTTGGATGATTTGGCGATAAGCGGAGAAGTCGCCTGGGATTAGAAGCCTAAAATCTTCGTTAAAGTGGGTGCGCATCTCCGCCACCCACTGGGTGACTAAGCCTCTCGGGGCAACTACGAGTGTACGTGCAACTTGGCCTCGAAGTCTCAGTTCTCGCATTATCAGCCCGGCTTCAATAGTTTTTCCTAAGCCTACCTCGTCTGCAAGCAAGTAGCGGATTCGATCATTAGCTACAGCACGTGATAATGCCCGGATCTGATGGGGAAGGGGAATGACTGATGACTCAATGGGAGCAAGGAGAATGTCATGGGTAAGCGCATCAGCAACCCGGGCGGCCGCTGCAACATATGCAATGTAAGCAGGTGTTGCCATGCCTGTCTCATCCACCGGTTTGAGTTCATCTTCTCGAACACGAACCACCGCATTCTGATTTGGCAGCCAGACGCGGTAGATGGTATCTCCCCATAGAGTTTGAGCCTCTATGATCTTACATGCTTGCTGGTATTCACTGCAGTAAGCCCAGCTTCCAGTGTCAAATCTCTTCATTTGATATTATCAGCCTTCTGTTCTGGTTAATGCTTGGTCATACCACATAAGCAACTTGGGATCTTCCTGAAGAACCTTGGCAGGAATCTTCTTTGCCACATCAAGTATGGTTTGATAGTCCCGCTCTATCCAGGCCTTCTTGAATCCGGCACGGACAGCCTCCAGCCGGAAGACTCTCAAGCGCTTTTGCTTCGAAGTTCGATACTCTTCAAATTCCTTGAGTAGAGCTCTTTCACGGAGCTTCTCAAGGTCTCCTGCTTTATTAGGATCAGGAACATACCAGCGATCCTTTGCTTTAGCTTGCAAGGCTGGGTCCTCTTTAGATAGGTTCCGCAGATCCTTGAAGTTGCTGGAAAGGTAGCTATGGATTTGGGTTGGTACTTTGCCCGTCCCGTCATAGCGCAAGAAGTTCTGTTGCAGCAGCTCCAAGAGTTCTAGTGGTTTCTCGTGCTTCTGCCACCCGACAATCTCTTTCATGAACTGTGGGTGAATCTCTTGGAAGGTCTGAGGTTTAGAGGCGAGTTGTTGTTTGAGCCATTGAATAGCTGAAGCTTCATCTAGGACAAAGAGTTCTAGTTGCTGGATTTCCCTGACTTTCATTCGCTTCTTATCGTACTCAGCAAACTGATCCGGCAGGAAATACATGCCATCTTGCTCTTTGAAGCGTTGGTTAAGACCTTGATAGAACTCTGCTGCTGATAAAGGTACCATCACTCCGCGTTGTACGTGGAATGCAACCATGCGATCGTACAGAAGGTAATTCTGTCTTTCGGCTATTATCTCTACTTTGCCGTTCTTAGTTACGAAAACAGGGAGTTGCTTGAGGTGAGTACGGACAAAGTTCCACGCTCCATTCTCGGTGCCAGCTTCAAGCTTGAAGCGTTCTTCCAAGCCACTGTTTGGCTTGTATGCCGAGATGATAATATCTTGCTTGACAGCACCTCGTGCTGTAACCTGATTAAAGGACCCTTGCTTCTTATCTAGCGTACGTACGTCAGCCACCACAAAACCGGCACGTTGCAGAGCCTCTTGAATAGCGTTCCACACGCTGTTCTTAGAATTATGAAATTCTACAGTCATCCATCTGCCGGGTTTGAGGACTCGATAGTATTCCTCGAAGCAACGCGTCATTAAGTGCTGATATTCTGCAAGCCCTTTTGCTTGGGTCTTGTTTTCAATAGCTTCTGGCTCATTGTTAGTGAAGACCTTGAGCCATGATTCCCAGATGAAGTTCAATTCGGAGTACATTAGGTTGCTGCCGAAAGGAGGATCTGTGAAAACGTAGTCCATAGAATCTGTCTGGAGCCTGTAGTGTGCTGTGTCTGATGTAGAGGTCATTGTGGCGTAGCACCTAAAACCTATCAATTCTCTTGCTATCATTCTTTGGAGTTTTCTAGTGAGGATATAGTCTGGGGAGACTTCAACTTGTTGAGAACCCACATAGAGAGTCCCACTCAAGTATTGATTCACCTGGGAATAGTGAGTTGGGACATACCGAGCGAGCTTGCTGAAGCCCAAGCATGCATATTGAATGAAGAAAAGGAGATTGTTTGCTTTGCAACTCCTCGTTGTGCGACTCTTGACGTAGAGTGCCCCGAGCACGCGCAAATTCCTCTTCGTATAGAAATGATGCACATGAGTTATGCCTATTCTAGTTGGCTCACCTGTTTTGTCTCCTATAGGGATCTTATTGGTTGGAAACCAATAAGGAATGTCCTGATCCTGAATCTTCTGGATGATCGCAAGATCAAGAGCACCTGGTGCCTTTTCAAACCGCTTTTTGCCCACACTGTAATTGATGAGTACGGGAACTTGCTTTGCTTGCCTCACAGTCTGACTAATTGCTTTGTCGAACCTGCTCACCCATGCACGGTCCATATTGCGTTTCGTGAGGTTGACGTTGCAATGCGGACAAGGAAATTCGCGGTGTACCTTGCCAGCCTTCTTGTCTACTGCCTCATCCCAAAACACCACTTCCTCGGAACACGACGGACAAACAAATACATCAGACCACACTGTATAGTTAATTCTTCCTTTGGTCTTTCCATCGGTGTGCAGAGTCTCATACATCCATCCGCATTCCTTCTCTACTTCTGAGAGGATTCGTCTGGCCTCTCTCTCAAATTCCTCCACATCTACAGGTGTATTATAGTTATATGAAATAAAGGTTGCTGCAGGGGAAAGGTCATTTAATACTGCTCGCCTTACACCCAGTTTAGAAAAGGGCTGCCAGACGGTTTTTCCGTGCGGATCTGTTTCTTCCTGATAGACCGTGCCATCTTCATCCACTCGGTAACCTAGAGACTCGACTGTAGTTCGGTCTCCACATAGCTGAGCTGCAACTCCCGTCATTCCAGTACCACAGAATCCATCAAAAGCAATATCTTCCGGCTCGGTATAGTGTAATATGTATCGCATGATAGCCTTATGCGGCACCTTGGTATGATAAGAGTGAGCGTTGTATATAGGATCATTCTTTCCTTCGCTTACGTCTGCAGCAAAAGGCTTCTTGTCATAATGTTCATTGGGATCATAAGGTTTCCCGTAATATTCTATAAAATCTTCAATGAACGGATTAGGACATGCGGTGTAGTATGGCGGATCAGACAATTCAAGAATGTCCTCATCTGAACCTATCGGAAACCCCTCGATTTTTCTAAACTCAGGGTCCTTAAGCTTTTCAGCTAGCTTTTCCAGAAAGTGCTCCCTTCGGGTCTCATCGTTTTCAAAAGTCATTCCCAGGCATTCAACTGGGCCGCTGGTTTTAACTCGCTTATCATCGTCAAGAAACGACATCTGTTTGGAGGCGCACAATACACATCTCTCCTATTCAAGCATGATACGAATCTTGCTGGCTTCTCTGCCTTTCGTTAATCTATTCAAATATTTATCAAAGCGCTTCCTTAGCTCACTGGGGGTGGAAGGGGAACCGCCTGCAGACAGCGCTTGCCACAGATCTTCAGTCTTGATAATGACCTTAGTTAGACCAGAGAATACTTCCTGTAGAGCATAGATGAAATCTTGTCCGAGCTCGTCAGGGAGTTTCCGGTCTTTGAGAAAGTCTTTGATTAGAAGACGGTCGTCAAGTTTTAGTAGTTCGAGATTCTCATGAATAGTAGGATCTTCAAGGTTTGCCAATAGGACATTGGTCCAGGAGGTTACGAGATTATCTAACTCATCCTCCAACTGATCCAGAACCATAGCTGCACTGGCCTTCAGGGGCTCTGTACCAGGCTTAAACTCACAATGTGAACATCTAGGTGAAACATCTAAGTCGGATTTAGTGAGGGCAAAGCAACTTTTTAGCCCGCCGAGCCTGTTCTGAAAGTCCACGAGCTGCTGATGAGGCATCAAATCGATAGTAGATAGTTTTTGCAAGATGTTAAGGCGTTCATCTTTCACCAAGCGGCTCTTACGCCTATCATCAGTGATTCCCAATCTTGCTCGTGTATGAAGTATATGATAGACATCAATATATGAGTTTTTAAGGTCACTCAACTGACGCAAAACACTACGGCGAAAATCAAGTTTCTGTGTTTTCCTTCTGTCAGAGAGATCGCTTACGGTCTTACTCCTGACTTCCTTCATATTTGCTATCCATTTGTGGTCTGCCGGCAGCATTGCTTCTGCAGTAGAAAGATAGGATGCAGTGGGTTCCAGCTCTGTGATTGTGTCATATAGTCTTTCGATATCTTTAAGACTTTCTAAACCGGTTTGATGGCTGTTCACATCATCTACATCGTAGCGGAAGTTCTTGAACTTACCAGGAGTTGAATACACTTGTACAGACTCAAGAAACACCTTTGTATTTTCTAACTCTGAACGCAAGTCTGTGGTTTCATCTTCATCCAGCAAATTCTGGCCCCAGAACCTAAGGCCATCATTTATGTGCTGCTGTGCATGAAGCAGTCGTTCAATAGTCTGAGTAATTACCTTCATAAGCTCTATTACAGGTTCGTCTTTACCCTGAGTGATTAGTTGTGCCATGCCCGGAGTCAAGCCTAACAATTCAAAGAGCGCTTTCATGGCAGGGATGTTCCAGCCTTTAGGCCGTTCAAGATGTTTGAATTCAACCAGATGATCAACGGGTGTAGCAGCCAGCGCAGGCAAGTTCATAGCGTCAAACTTCTTTCCGGGAATAGCCAGAACTACGTGGCCCGAGTAAACTAGTGAGGCAAGGATTACTACTACCCATTCAGGCTCCAATCTGAAAGTGGTTGGCGCGAGGTATTCAACACCAACAACATCCTCAATTAGCTCAGAACGGTTGACAACCTTGCCTTGTGTCTTTTCGTCTAGAATATCTACGATGTACTTGGCATATCTTGACTTGGTCGGATCAATTCGATCTGCGTCAAGCAGTTCAAGTGCGTCAAGGACAGCTATCGCTTGCCGTGTTCGGGATTGACCTGCGATGGCACGAAGCGCGTCTTGTGCAGCTAGAGGGCGATTCTCGCCTGTTATCTGTACTGAGAAGAACGGGTGCTCAGGCGCCTGATCTTGGAAGTGACTTGCAAGACATGCTGAGCTGACTGTGTTGACAATGTCACGGACATTGAT
This sequence comes from Firmicutes bacterium UBA4981, assembly GCA_002398515.1. GTDB lineage: Bacteria > Bacillota > SHA-98 > UBA4971 > UBA4971 > UBA4971. The sequence goes on along the minus strand of DGZL01000103.1, from coordinate 8,765 downwards.
ATGTTCGCTTTCGCTTGGGGTGATCTTGCCTTTTACCCAGTTAAGCAGGTTCTTTGTTTTGCCCTGATAGGTAACTTCAAAACCTCTAGCCATGTGTTCTTGTAGCCATTTGACGAGTTGGCGTAGGAAGTCCTTGGTTTTAGTCTCATAGACTGCCTTTCGGTGTCCTGAGGAAGTAGTTGAAAGATCCTGGGCTGCAGCGTAATTCTTAAGTATTCTGTCAAAGTCAGCATCAGTGCTTCGCAGGTGGAAAAACACCTCATCAGCTTTCTTCTCATCCTTGTAGTATGGTGGTTCGTAAGGTTGAATGAAGTAGATGTAAAAGTCTCGGGGTGGTACAGCAGTCGAGCGTTCATTGGGAGCACCAAAGAACAGATAGCCCGTCTTTGCTGCTTTACGTTCAAGCCACTCCAATTCGTGCTCCCAGATATTGTAGCCGGTGACAGAGGTCTTATCTGTACACTCCATGACACGCTTGAGGGCTTCATAGTAGTAAGAGTCCAATTGTGCCTTATCGAGGCTTTCAGCACGATCCTCTATGATTGCATCGTAGTCTTCTGTTTTTTTCAGATCCAGATAATATTGTTGGTTATCCGGATTGGAAGATATGAACTGTCCACTAACAGTCTTGTGAATCTCTCGTAAGACCGTCTCCACCTGACCGAGAAGGTCAGTAGCAGGTTCACCACCCAGATCCTCAATACCAGGTTGATAGAGACAAAGACTGTCTCTTAGCTCCTCAGGCGTTGCTCCCAGGTTTGAGTAGATGTCTCCCGTAGTGAGTCGGTGCACTGATAAGCCATGAATTAGTCGTAGAGCCATGGGTTTATATATGGGGCGGGGAAAAGCGTGCTCAATACGGGATTCAAGAACTTGGCTGCAGTCTATGACTTTTCGTATGTCAGGCTGAGCCCTGAAAACTGCGTTATCCCGGAGAAGCGACCAGTAACTATCATAGGCAATGAGGCCGGGATAATCTTTTGGGACTTCCTTATCAACTAGTTTTCTCATGGAAAGTGAGAGAGTCTTAAGCACTTCTCGTTTCTCTGCTACTGTGATTCTCTCGAACGTATCAATGTAATCAGGATGTACAGGGAAAAGTCGGACATACTCGTCCATTTGCTCATTCATATTACCGTAGAATTTGGCGAAGGGTGTTAGGTACTCTTTAATTTGAGCTTTTTGCTCCTTTGTTTTCTTCAAGAGACGCTCGCTGACGACATATTTTACATCCTGCCTGACGATGAGTACTTGCTCAAAGCGATCTTTCACTCTACGAATACTGTCTGCTACAAATGAGAATCTCGGGCTATCAAAGATTGCTTCCTGTATGCCTGCGATAAAGCGGAATCGTAGGTCTTTGCAGACTTCACCAATTTGCCGTAAGAAATTGAGGTCAAGGATGATTTGCTTGTCATCCCGAGAACGGAGATACTCAAGTAATTCGTCGATGACTAATAACAACCCGTGATCAGGGTGCTTAAGATGAAACTCGGCCATCATATCTTCGAATACCGGCTTGTCAGTGGAGACTTCATCGGCGCCTGGGAAAGCAAAATCTACGCCCAACTTCTGTAGATCTTCCTGTAGAATGAGGTAAATAATATCTCGTAGAGACATAGTGGTTGCACCTATCTCAGCGCGAATCACCTTGAACTTGCCGGCAATCTTGTTTGAAGCTGTCATGACTGCGTCATTGTTAAGTTTAGATTTCAGTTCGGGATATTCAGCAATTGCAGAGATGACTGACATCAAATGGGACTTACCTGTTCCATAGTTGCCAACTATCAGTAGCCCCTTGTTATCCATAGGCTCATCGAATTGGAGATTTGGAATTACAAGGTCTGTCAGTTTCTCTGCCATTTCATCAGAGATAACATACGTTTGCACTAATTGCTCAGCAACTGTCAGTTCGTCTGCATGCCGAAGCTGAATCACCGTCTCAATAGGGTCAAACTGAATAAGGTCACCGTACTTCATAGGCAATACTCCTTTACAGGGTTCTCGAGGCATTATTTGGTCGCTGTCAAATCTAGCATCAAGAAATCTTGCATTTGGTACCTGCGATATTCAGGATGCCTAGGTGCTGCATACGTCAAGTAACCGTTCTCTACTGAACCGTTCCAAGCAGCAACGACAGTGCGATTTCGAGAGAGGTTTTTGAGCAGTTGCAATGGATTTTGCCTGAGTGTTACATCGAATAGGATTTCTAAGTTATCCAACAGAATTATTTCGTTTGTTGCGGAATTTGCGATTTCGTCCAGGAGTCTGGGGATATGTAGAATCCTTTGCCTCTCTGTCAAATCAAGCATTCGCTTGGAAAGCTCCAGACTTACATTGATTAAGGGAGCCCCTGTACGGGCCTTTACCTCCTGCAATACCGTGGTCTTTCCTGCGCCTTCAGGTCCTACGATAAGCACCAGTTGGTAACGAAGCCCTGACGCCTGTTGAATCTTTAGAATTACCTCATCTATGGGACGTTTTGACATGATTGCTCCTCCTGCTTAGTACATGGATCCAATGGATACAGTAAGCCACAGGTTTAGGTTGGAGCTCTCATTGCATATTTGACGTATGTTAGTGTGTTAAGCGGTCTATGATGTCACGGAAGATCTGATGTTTGTATGCGTCGAAGATTGGTATGATAAGTATCTATTAATTGTATGTAATATGATAATGGGCTTACTGAACTCTTCTCAAGCAATCCGTATGCTGTAGGCAGTAACGCTTTATGAGTAACTCTTTGTTATCGTGAAGCGCCTACGTTATTCTGAGAATACAGAACAGAAACGCCTTCATGATTCTATTGGACTAATACTATTGTACCAGTTAATGAGAAATATGGGAAGGTATATCATATTATGTCAGATGTTGCAGCTGTGTTTTATGGCCACATATCGTTTGGTCAAGCTTATAGTTTACGCTTTATCCGTGTGGATCAGTATCCACCAGAATCTGATTCAAACTTATCAATAGCTCATATTTCTCCTTAATCAAGGACTTGAGCATGACATCCTTCTTGGACAAAATCACCGAGAGTGTGCGGGTTTTCTTGACCTTTGGGATCTATCGCATATCCCAAGGGTGACTCAGGGTATTGACAGAGAAGAACTTGAGCGTGCTGTAAACACAATCTACGCATGAACTGAAAAGCTTCTTGTTTATTGATAAGGTAGTGAGGAAAGTCTCGGCGTCCGTCCTGACCTAAGTTTTCAGTACGTTGACTAAAGTCTATTTCAAAACATTCGGAATTCATGAGACACTCGTATTGGATTCTTGGACTGAACCCTCGAAGCAGCATATCTTTGTGCATCTGTTCGTGTAGATTGGACATAAAGAAACTACTTTCCTTGCCCTAGGCTGGGAAACTTATCCAATCGCGAAATATTAAGATGAGGCGCCTTAAGAAGTCCGGGAAGGTTGACTTAAGTAGTCTTTTGAGGGAAGCCTCTTTCCAGTAGATTGCTTAAGAAAGGAAATATGTGAGTTATGAAGAATTAAAAGGGGAATATGTAAGAATCTATCAGAATCTCTCCATTTCGAAAGTTGCTCTCTTGTCCTGATGCTTTCTCCATTTACGATTCGCTTCCTAATATGGCGTTTGTAGAGAAGATGCCAACCCTTAAATGGAGAGATAGCGGTTGTCTGAGTGTAAGAATGGAATGGCTTCATACCCAGTTTGGGTAAAATGAGGTTTAGAAATCAGCAAACTCTTATGAAATAGGATCTATTGGCATTATCCAAAGAAGGGAAGACGTCAGACTAATTGGGGGACGCTGGATGCCAGCTAATACGGCATTTCCACGCCGCACCAGTTAGTTAAGAAAAAGCTGACGGCGCTTCGACCTATATTCGCGCGGCCAAGCCCGTCGGGATGGCTGGGCCAAACCTAATTGACGTCGTACTAGGGTCTGGACTGCACCTCTAAGCTGCGTGAACAGCGGGAATGCTTGGTTGATATATGACATTCTCTATGAAAGTGACAATTCTGATTAATTGGAGGCGCTGTCTTTGAAAAGTAGAATAAATGTCAGGTTAAAAGTAGACTTAACTCAATATTTGAGAGGGTTGATTGCCGGATCTGAAGGTTATACAATTGGCAATTACGGTATTTGGTCACGAGCTAACGACAATTTTACCGGTGTGCATTTTCCAGGGATAGGGTCGATAGATGTGTTGTGGTCATCTCTTGACATTATTGACGAAGAATACCTTAAGGAAGTAGAAGAGCGAAGAAAACAGAAACTAGAAGAATATGAGAGTGCGAGAGATATTGTTAAGTACATTGGACCAAGAGGTGGGTTTAGGAGTCTAAGTTTTACCTACACTGATTTAAGTGGAACGATAGTTCATTACTCAAATAGATTCAAACAGGAAGCAGAAGGACTTATTGAATACTTCCAGGAATTGAATCTACAAATAACTGAGAAGGTAATGAAATAGGACCTCGTAAGATGGGCAACGCCATATATCAGCAGGGTTCCAGCTAGTGTGCCACGGCAAGCTGAAAGAAGAAAGCCTCTGAAAGCGTTTACTTATGAATCGGATCATGCAAGCTGAATCATGAAGAATTCGCGCCCACATCGATTCGCCAAGCACATATCGCTAAGGTTCATCGGCGCCGGTAGCCGGCGGGTGATATACGACATGCTTGCTATGTGAGGGCCAACCGCGGCCTTCGGGGCCGCGCTGATTGCATAGGGAAACGATATTGTGTCAACCACATTCACATGAGGTTTTCCTCCTGTCGGTCGAGAACGGTCTGGTCGCCGCCTCTCGCGCCACCGCGGCTCTTAAGAAACAAGATATGATTAGAAGGATATGAGATGATTAACCGAGATGAACTACTCAAAAATTACATGACTGGCAATTTTCTTAACACGGTTTATGAAGGTTATGGGGCCAATTGTGATGACCGTCACGGTTTTATTTCAGAGTTGGCGGCATTGCATAACGAAAGGTCAATAGATATCGTTGAGGCCTTTGAGTCTCTAGCGGAAAACCCGTCGGACGGACCGGATTTCTTCCTGACACAACACATCTTTGAAGAAGTCTTACCAAGCATTAATGCCCCAGTTTTGTCTGTCATGCAGTGCGTGCTTCGACTCTATCGAAGTGCCGGACAAGACTTGTCTTCCGATTCTATTATCGACGCCTTTACCACCTTCTGTGCAAAGGATCCTTCTCGGCCGCGCGAGGCACTCAAAAACATTGAGGCAAATCCCGAGCAGCTGGCAGACCTACTTCCCGCAACGATTATATCAGGATCTCGTGTTGACAGTCTCTCATACCTCGCCGAAGCGATTCGACTCTGTGAAGATGAGGATATCGAGTTGAGGAGACGCGCCGTTTTCTCGATTGGAGAGATTAACTTACCAGCATGTATTTCTTCGCTTGATTTGGCCTATACTGCGCTCACGCGTTCTATTGAGATTGAAACAGACGACCAAATCCTTGCCAACAGCGTTAGATCAGTGTTTAAGCTCTTACAGCAGGACAAGACTCAGGAGCCGTGCGCCTCCACGCTTATCGAATCCACATTGTCAAAGGGGGGAGAATTGACGCTTCATGCGGCATCTGAAGTCTTTGGATTCCATACAGCCGAGCTCTCAGTCCCCCTTATCGACTTGTTATCAGCTCATCTGATTCATGTTAAGTCCTCGAACAAAGGGACTCTCAAAAATATTGACTATGGTATTTCACATTTGCTTAAAGAAGGAGATCTTGAGAAAGGGATAGGGTTTTTGGAAGACCTATTGCTAGAACACCATAACGAACTGATAATGGACATATTCGGTAGTACAGCTAGTAGAATTCTTAGCAACAATGAGCTCATCAGCAAGGTTTTGACGCGGTGGTTCTTACGCGGAGATCGGGTGCTTTGCAATGCTGTTCATAAGATTATCGGTACGCATTGCGGAGACGATTTGCCACTTGAGATCGATCCTTCCGAGCTGAAGCCGACAGATCTAGTTCATATTGTTTTCATTGCTCGAAAGGCTATTGGCTATCTCTTCATGCGGCCGATAAGCGCAGCGAGTATTCTCATTTCACTCATGAGGCACACAACAGAGGACAAGATTTTGACCGAACTTGGTGTACTGCTCTTTGATCCGCTGCTTCTGAATTATCCTGGCACAGTTCGGGAGTACGTTACCCAACAGTCCAATCATGTATCCAGCAAGGTGAAAGAGGTTTTAGACAAAACCCTCAAAGACCTCAATGATTATCTGGATAACCTGCGTTCAGTTGGCAATCTTGTCGCTTTGCATCCGAGTGAAGCCCAACGAGAGGCATATCATCGGCATTTTTCATACCTCATGGAGGAATCACGAAAAGAGGCTGAAGCACAGTCAGTCTTTCTGAATCTAGTATCGAAATGCGTACTTCTCTATGGAAGAAAGTCAATCAACTACGTGCACGGTTCTGATGGACAATCCCATAGGATGGAAATGCCACTGCAAAATCACGGCATTGAGATAGAATTTCCACGAATGGAGTCTCTTGATCCCTTCGGGCTAGACTATACGCTTCGAATGTTCAGAAATGAAAGGATCAAAACATGAAGCTCATTCTTAAGCAATATCTTTCATCTCTACGTGAACGCGGTGAACTCGACGTAATCATCCCCGACCTTCTGAGCCAGATAGGTCTAAATGTCTATTCGCGTCCGGGAAGAGGAACAAGGCAAGATGGCGTAGATATCGGGGCAGTTGGAAGTCTGGATGGCGGACCGGAGAAGGTTTATCTCTTTTCGATTAAACCGGGCGATCTTACCAGGAAGGATTGGGATGGTGACGCAGTTCAGTCGCTTCGGCCCTCTTTAAATGAAATCCTCGATGCTTATATTCCCAATCGTCTTCCTGCTGAACATCGTGGGAAAGACATCGTGATATGCATTGTACTTGGAGGCGACGTTAAGGAACAGGTCCGTCCACAACTGACCGGTTTTCTTAAGCAAAACACGACTGCCAACATTACCTTCGAAGAGTGGAACGGCGACAAGATCGCTTCTTTAATTCAGTCATGCTTTCTTCATGAGGAGCTACTCCCGGAGAATGCACGCTCCCGTTTTCGCAAGTCATTGGCCTTGATAGATGAACCGGAAGCGTCGTATCGGCATTTTGCAGCGCTTATCAAATCGTTGTCCGCGAATGACACTCAGAGTGATAAAGAACGAGTCACGGCGCTCCGACAGATGAGCATCTGTCTGTGGGTTTTGCTCGGGTGGGCGCGCGAGGCTGCGAACATGGAGGCTGCTTACCTGTCAAGCGAATTGACCCTGCTTCATGGGTGGAACATTGTCAGAATACACATAGGAGAAAAAGAATCAATAACACAGTCTATTGAAACAGCATTTTTTTCTATTGTTTCTGCTTACGAACAGATTTGCGGTGAATTTCTCACGACCAACGTTTTGCCGCATGTCGGGAAATTTCATGCTCTATCAAGTGCAGTTCGCGCTTCATGCAGCCTTGATGTCAACCTGAAACTCTTCGATCTGCTTGGGCGTTTGGGAACAGCTGGTATTTGGTCCTACTGGCGTTCAGGTCTGTACTCTGATGAAGAAGCAGATGCTAGACGACGAGAGCAGCAGGTAACCTTGATGTATATGTCATCGGTCATAGACATGATATTGAATAATCCGGTGCTGTTTCTGCCCGTGAAAGACGATCAGGCAATTGATATCTTCATTGCGGCATCACTGCTTGCACTAAATGAATGTAATTATGATGACCTTAGAACATGGTTCGCGCAGGTACTCGAACGTGCCAATTTTGCATGGCAGACACATAGTCGCTATCCATCCATTCTTCTTTCTTATAGTGAACTCTTATCCCATCCGAAGTCTGACGATAATGAATACCGCAAGAACGTAACGAGTGGGAGTATCCTCTATCCTACGATTGCGCTTTGGGCTACCCTTCTCGATGATGAGGAAACATACAAAAGAGTGGCCCACTTCAAACAGAATCATTTATGGCACTGCAATTTTCAGTTTTGGTATCCTGACGATTATTCGGAGGAGCATTTCTATACGAACAGTGACTCTCATGGTGCTGTTTTATCGCACGTTTGTGTTGATCGGCCAAAAGAAGAGTTTCTCACGCAGGTATTTGATGAATGCAATCAATTACCTCATTTCAAAGAGTTGTCAGCCGTCAAGTTCGACTGGTGGCCACTGATCGTTGTGGCCTGTCGACACTACCGATTGCCTCCGCCGTTACATCTTGTCGAGGGGCTACGTACAAAATAGAAAACGTTATTTGGATGGGGCCTAATTGATGGAGAGTGCTGTGGAACTTTATATAGAAGGACTGGCTTCCCTAGTAATACCTTTTCCTAGTTATGTGCAAATCTGCAATGTATGTAGATTTGGTCTAGTATTTTATTATGTCGAGACTGTAGGCGTAATTTAAGGCAGCGCCATCCGGGCGCTGCCTGAGTCACGGGGCACGATACGTCGTAGAACACACTACTGAACGAAATCATGGTCGAATTCAGCTATGGAATTTCAATAGTCTCATTCCTCTTGGATTAATGCTTCCTCGAGCATTACATTGACCAGTACAAGAAATGATTCCTCTATTGCTGAACTGCCAGTGGATAGAGTATATGTCCTGTGTCCATGATTTCCCTAAGGAAGCCACTCTTATCCTCACGGTACTCAATCAGCACCGGTTCAATGCGAAAGTCAACCGAGCGCCTAAGTTTGAGCAATTTGACGTGTTCATCAAAATAGTCGCTGTTTAACTTGTCTACGA
>DGZL01000126.1:2162-6757 GCA_002398515.1 Firmicutes bacterium UBA4981 | reverse complement strand
TCATACTTCTTGGGGCCATGAGGCTGAAATAGCTGTTACAAGAAGGATTTGAAGAAGTGATCTCGAAGTTCTAGACCCATAGCTCATCCTTTGATACTTGATGCTGCCGGTGTTGTTAGATAGTACTTATGAACGGTAGTGAGGCGCAACGTGATGGTCGGGATAACCGGCTCAATTGGAAGCGGCAAAAGTCTGGTTTCCTCTGAACTTGCTCGATTAGGGGCTTATGTCATTGATCTGGATGTTATCGCGCGTGAGCTGGTAGAGCCGGGAATGCCTGCGCTCGCTGAGATAAGAGATGAGTTTGGCCCGGAATACGTCCTGGAGCAGGGAACCTTGAATCGAAGGGTCTTGGGAAGGCTTGTTTTTTCTGATCCTGAGGCCCTCCGGCGTTTGAACAAGATAATGTTTCCTAAGCTTGTGGAGGCCACAAAAGAGAGGCTGGATGAGGTATCCGGGCAGTATGACTTAGTTGTGGTAGGCGCTGCTATCCTTTATCAAGCAGGCTTGGACAAGCTTGTCGATAAGGTCATAGCAGTGACTGCGGAGAAAGACATACGCATAGCGAGGATAGTCAAAAGGGATAAGCTTTCATATGAGGAAGCTTTGGCGCGCGTTAGAGGACAGGGTGAACTTGACGAAGTCGCCGGGCGCAGTGCAGATCTTGTTATCGACAACTCCGGCACACCTCAAGCCTTGCGACGCAAGCTCATGGATGGCCTACGCCTCCTCGGCATTGATGTATCGAGCCGGACAGCGGACAGTATCTTCCCAGATGATGAATAGGATAAGCTCATAATGTATAAGGGTATTAGAGCAGAAGAAGCAGCCCCAAGGCAGAGGGCGGTGGTTGTGTGTTTGTGGTGAATCTTAAGCGTGTGGCGAGACAGATACTGGCGTTTCTAGGTATCCTGCTTGTCGTATACCTCATATTCCATTCCAGGTGGTATTTAAGGCGAGTGTATCCAATCCATTACAAGGATGAAATCACCCAATACTCACTTGAACATGACGTGGACCCGTTTCTTGTCACTGCGGTGATTCGCGTAGAGAGCAGATTCCGTCCTCAGGCCTTGTCCGCTAAGGGGGCCAGAGGATTGATGCAAGTTATGCCTGACACCGGCAATTGGATTGCGGGAGAATTGGGGATAAGGGAGTTTGACCCTGATAAACTGTATGATCCTATGACTAACCTGAATGTCGGCACGTGGTACTTGGCGTTTCTGTTGCGGGAGTATAGGGGGGACCCGGTTCTTGCTCTTGCTGCTTATAACGCCGGGCGTGGCAATGTCAGCAAGTGGATTGATGAACAGCGCTGGAGTGGAGGCGAGGGGGACATTGACAGTATTCCGTTCCCTGAAACCAGGGAATACGTGAAGAAAGTGCTTCATCTTTATAGGAAATACCATGAAGTGTATAGAGGACGATGGGAGGAATGATCCCAGTCTCCGAGGAGCGACATCTCCTGTCCTCAGGATGCGCAGTCGGTGTAATGGCGTAATTGCTCACGGGCATAATGGCAGATGGTGCAAGTCCTTGTCCGGTTGTGGTATAATCATCCTTGATCTGGAGCGAAATTCCACGAAATTGCATGAGGCAAGTTTCAAGTTCGAAAGGGGCGTTTTCCATGACAGGGGACGAGCGCGCATCTTGCCCGTCGTCTAGGGAGATCCGAAATCTCGCTGATGCTAAAGCAGTTACTGCAGATGCGAAGACAAGGTTCTACTCGGCTGAACACGACGAGATTCGCCGCGGTCTTACTACAGACATATACTTTGTCAGGACACGAGAAATCTTGGATAGGCTGGGACTTGGCAAGACACCTGTGGTTGCTGAGATCTTTTCGCGGAAGACCGGGGTCTTAGCAGGTGTAGGCGAGGTCTTACACCTTCTTAAGGACAAGCAGGTTAGGATATGGGCAGTCCCTGAAGGCGAGGAGTTCGCCTCGAAAGAAGTCTTGATGCGAATTGAAGGCCCATATGATGAGTTCGGGATGTTTGAGACTACGATTCTCGGTTTTCTTGCAAGTTCCAGTGGATGGGCGACTGCTGCACGAACTGCCAAAGAGGCAGCGGGAGATGAGACTGTCATCTGTTTCGGAGCAAGGCATGTCCATCCTGCTGTAGCCCCGGTCATGGAGCGTGCTGCCGTTATCGGCGGGGTTGACGGGGCAAGTTGTATTCTTGCTGCAAAGTTGCTTGGCAGGGAACCTTCAGGCACTGTCCCTCATGCTGCGTTTCTCATAGTAGGGGACAGCGTGAAGGTTGCAGAGGCTTATGATGAATTCATGCCTGATGATGCCCCCAGGATCATACTGGTAGATACGTTCAAGGATGAGGCTGAAGAAGCCCTTAGAGTAGCCGAAGCCCTTGGAAAGAGACTGACAGGAATCAGGCTGGATACTCCCGGAGAGCGAGGCGGAGTGACTCCGGATCTGGTGACTGAGGTGAGAGCAAGGCTTGACCAGGCCGGATACGGACATGTGAAGATCTTCGTGTCAGGCGGACTGTATCCTGAGAAGATCCAGGCCCTGTCCCGGGCAGGGGCATATTCCTTCGGAGTCGGCAGCTTCATATCCCAGGCTTCGCCCATTGACATGACTCTCGATCTCAAGGAAGTCGGAGGAAAGCCAATTGCAAAGCGAGGCAGGATTCCGGGGATCATCGAAAATGAGAAGCTTGAGTTAGTGAAGGGTTAACGCGGTAAGGCAGATGCGGAGGCGGAAGTGCTCGCGCCTCCTTGTGTTTTCTTGGTTGCTATTTCTATCAGCAAAGGCTGCCATAGCGTCGCGCATGAAAGCGCTAAACCGGTTCATATCTCAGAGATAACGATTTCGCCCATGGATGCGCGGACCCTGAGTTCTCCTGTAGGCGTGCCTTCACCGAGGATTCCCCAGGCGGATGATGCCATGGCCTCAGATTTCAGATTGGTAATCGGCAACGAGCTGTTTATGCGTCCGGTGGAAGTCTCTGCGTCGATCCGCACGCAAGTGGACCTGGGCACCCTAATCTTGATATAGCCTGTAGAGTTTTGAATGTAGTTACTCTCTCCGAGGGTGCCCGAATAATCTATTGACCCCATGGAAATAACGAGATTCAGCTTTCTTGCGATGGTTGCGTCATTTACACTTATCGCGCCGGTCGAGAGCGTGATATCTAGATCGCCTTTTATGGAATTCGCCTTTACCTCGCCCATGCTTAACTTGGCGCGTATAGCCCCTTCAATTCCGTCCAAGGTAATATTGCCGAGAGACAACGTGGAATCCACCTCTATCCCTGCGGGGACATGAATTACCATGTCGATCCTGCTCAAAGTCCCGCGTGTGACTGATTCTTCGATGTTGCCGGTGATCTCGAGAACATCACCACGGGTTGCTGTGTGTAACTGAACGAGTGGCAGTTTGCTTTCGGCTTCAGCAGCAGTTTCGCCATAGGCGATCCGCTCACCTTCTACAGTGATGTTGTCGCTGTCTGTTTTTGTGACCTCAATATTGCCATTAGGGGCTTTTATGACCACCCGGCGAATTCCGGCCGCGTTGAAGTCTTCTTTAAACTGAGCCTCTCGGTATACATTTCCGCCTATGTTAAAGTTCGGGCCTTGCATCGATGAGAACTTGTTTCCGAGTAGTTTATATCCTGACACCCACGGCCGGGTGGAGCTCACTATTACAGCAAGCCCTATAAGAATGATTATTACTATCCCTCTGCGAGAGACCATTTGCCATACCTCCTTGTCAAACGTTGATTGTTTGCTAAGCGTCCACTTCGGATTCAAGGATCTTGCCTGCAACCCACACAAGAGCAATAGTGCCTATGAGTGCGGGCCAAAATGGAAGTAATGGGATCACTTCCCTGACGCGCGGAACTGTCCTATACACTATCAGCCCCGGGTTGGGCACGAACGAGAACACGTACATTGCATGGGGCGCGAATGCAGAGGTCAAGTACCCTACCAGGCCATAAACGATCACAGCGATGAGACCTGAGACGCGCGGCGCTATCGTGCCTATCACGAAAGAGAAAACCCCGACTGCTATGATGAACGCAGCGCCAAGGATGAGGCATGCCACCAACCACATGATGTCAAGTGTTCTCTCCCATGGTTTCAACTGAAGGATATCCTTTGTCGCCTGCACGATGTCGGGAGGCAGTACCAAGGATCTTTGGGTCACAAGCCATGTTCCCGCGGCTGCGACGACAGCAATGAGCGTCAGGGCGAAAACTGCTACGAGCAACTTAGCCGAGATAATTCCCGCGCCGCTCGCCGGGTACGACAGGAGCCTGAGTGACGTTCGGTCGCGCCATTCATTGCGCATTGTCAAGTACCCGATTACATAGGTAGCTATGGCTATTCCCGCAAAAGGGAGGATGAATGACAGCCCGATGGCGAGTCCTCCGTTGATTCCTACGGACCATACCGGCGCTTTGAACGCAAGCCACGCATCGAATCCAGAAACGGCTACGAGCGCCAGTAGGATAACCGTCCATGAACTGCGCCATTCCTTTTTCACAAGTGACCACCAACGCTTCACCTCAACACACCTCCGCAAAGATCTCATTTAGGGACTTTCCTCGTTCCGCTCGGAGCCGATCCGC
>DGZL01000126.1:587-1814 GCA_002398515.1 Firmicutes bacterium UBA4981 | reverse complement strand
CGGGAAGGCGGGTCGATGCCTGACAGCGGTTCGTCCATGAGCACTAGTTCTGCACGGCGAGACATGGCAAGGACCAATTTCAGCCTGCCGCGCTGTCCCCTGGAAAGTGATGAGATCTTATTGTCAGGGTCCAGTTTCAGCTCTCGGACAAGGTCCATAGCGTCTGTAAGGACGAAGTCGTCGAACATAGAGTTTTCAAAGGCGATCGCATGTCTCACTGTCATCCAAGAGTAGAAGGTATCGATGTCCGGGATATATGCGGTCATCCCTTTAGTCGCTGTGGAAATGTCTTGTCCAAGCACTTGCGCTTTTCCCGAAGTCGGGCTTACAAGGCCTGCGCATATTTTCAGTAAGGTAGACTTGCCGGCGCCGTTGGGGCCCAGGAGGCCGACGATTTTTCCTCTATCTATACTGACGTCGATACCCCGCAATGCGTGGGAACGGAAATATCTTTTGTGAATACCGGTTAGCTCAATAGCAGGCATCAGTGAACACCCCCATCATTGTCCTCATCCGGAGCGCGCAAATCTTCCTCGTTTGCTCCGTCTGAATTCATGGCACTATTCGCAGTTAGCTGCTGCGACACCAGTGCGAGTATATCGCTGTCAGAGTAACGTAACCGCCTCATCTCTTCAACGAAAGACTGCACTGTTGAACTAGTCATCTCGGATCTGACCTCCCTCGCGATTTCCGGATTGTCTGAAACGAAAGTTCCTTGACCTCTTTGAGTCTCGACTACTCCAATCCTTTCAAGTTCTGTATACGCGCGTTGAACCGTGTTTGGATTGGTCCTGGCCTGTTTCGCGAAATCGCGCACTGACAATAGCTTGTCACCGGGTAGCAGGGCACCGGTGGCTATGTCCCAGAGCACGCCTTGCATTATCTGGGTGTAGATCGGCACAGCTTCATCGAAGACAATATCCAATTGGCTCCCCCCCTAGAGAAACGTTTCGTGGCGCTATTTCACTGTAACAGTGTATTAGTCAACTAATACACTGTTACAATAATATGATTGCTTTTTAGGAATGTCAAGGGGTATTTTGAAAGTTTTCGGAATTCTTGGAGGGCGTTCTTATCGTGGCCATAAGGCAGGCTTTATGCGCATCTTGTAAGAGACTGATTCCGCGACTTTCCCATCTCGGGATACCTTTGGATCGGCTTGCCAGATGGGCCACTCGATCGTATAGAAGCCATTAGATCCCCTTGGTTGGCTTACCAGGTGAGCCA
>DGZL01000126.1:0-252 GCA_002398515.1 Firmicutes bacterium UBA4981 | reverse complement strand
TTGGCTTACTGGATGAGCCAATCGTCGGGTGGGACAGCTTCAGATTTGCTTGAATGGCTCTCAGTTTCTCAACTAATTTCTCAACTAATTAATTTGACAACAGGGAACTTAGCCTTTATAATTTTCTTTGGATACGACATACAAGTATTCATAGTTAGTTATTAGTGCCCGGGTGGCGGAATTGGCAGACGCGCACGTTTGAGGGGCGTGTGGGTAACCCCCATACGAGTTCAAGTCTCGTCCCGGGCACCA
>DGZL01000015.1 GCA_002398515.1 Firmicutes bacterium UBA4981 | reverse complement strand
GGAACACCTGTACCGTCATTGCTTGTGATAAGCCCGACAATGCGGTGCAACCTGGCCTGCACAGGATGCTACGCAGGGCGTTATTCGAAGGAAGGGGAAATTGACGAAGCCACCTTAGACAGAATCATTACTGAAGGGAAAGAGCTTGGCATTTACTTCTTTGTAATTTCAGGAGGTGAGCCGTTTCTCAGGGAAGACCTACTCGGTATTGCAGACAAACATGATGACGCAGTCTTTATGGTATATACCAACGGCACTCTCATAGACGAACACTTAGCCGAGCGCCTGGCGGAACTGGGAAACATCTCTCCTGCAATCAGCTTGGAAGGAATGGAAGCGGAAACAGACGCAAGACGTGGACCCGGAATCTTCAAGGCAGTCATGAAAGCAATGGATCACTTAAGGGAAGCAGGTGCCGTGTTCGGGTTTTCGGCAACGTACACCAGAGCCAATATAGGAGCCCTTACTGATGAAGCCTTTGTTGATATGCTGATTGATAAGGGCGCTATGTACGGTTGGTTCTTCATGTTACTCCCGGTAGGAAAAGATGATGATATGAACCTCATGTGTACTCCTGCCCAGCGCGATACCATGAGAAGACACGTAATCAATCTCAGGAAAACAAAGCCCATTTTTGTCATTGACTTCTGGAATGACGGTCCGATGGTATCAGGTTGCATGGCAGGAGGCAGAAGTTACCTGCATATTAACGCCCACGGGGATATTGAACCGTGTGTATTTGTTCACTTTGCAGTGGATAACATAAAAGACACAACGCTTAAGCAGGCTTTGACATCCCCGTACTTCATGGATATCAAAGCGAGGATGCCACTTAACGAAAACCACCTCAGACCGTGCATGATAGTGGATAATCCTCATATACTGAGAGATGTCGTGTGCAGGCATGGAGCGAGACCTACCCATGAAAACGCTGAATCAATCATCACCGTTCTTGCCGATGACCTGGACGAATACGCGAATGACTATGGTGAGCTGGCAGAGACAGCTTGGGAACAAGAATATGTCACTGGGCAGGCTCAGCATACTCGTTCGCCTCAACGAGAATAACATCCATTCCGATTCGCTTGATCTTTGACCAAGGAATCACGTAATCGTTGTAGCGGCCGAGAATCCCCATGAGCTTAGAGGGGCCCGGCACCATAATCGATGTCACCTGACCTGTAGTGAGATCTATCTCCATGTCACAGATGGGCCCCAACCTCCGTCCGTCTACGACATTTACGACTTCACGGGCTCTTAGGTCTGAAACACGGACCAGCATACATATCACCCCCCGCGTTTCCACAAACTTATTATATTCAAGACTGCGAGATTGTGTGCAGGGAGACGCCTTACAGCAGGTCTCTTAGTGAGAGAGACAGGCGACTTGAGAATGCAAACATCTCAAGAACGGGGATTGCTGAGACAGAGCGATAAACCCACGGTGTACTATAGGGTGTATTAAGGCTGAGATCGAGCCTGAGAAGGGCTTCACCGGGAGAAGTACTTGCATCCAATCCTTGTATTCTGCCGTCATCCGCAACTTCAATGAAGCATAAGGGAGGGAAGAGTACACACCACCAATTCTGACCTGTTCCACTCCCAAGCATGACTCGAATAGCATCATAATCCCCTGCAGGTACTTGGAGATCTCCATAACTGCACGGCGGAAAAGTGAATGTTCCGAGCTCAACTGTAACGTCATAGTACTTGCCTCGGCTGCCGATTTCATTTCGCGCTGCGTCTTCAATCCTGCTGAGGCTTTCAGACAGTATCTGCCATACCTCATGCTTTGTGGTGGCTTCGACGAGAAGTCCTTTCACTTCCCTTAAGACAGTATCGCGGATTACCAATTTCAAAGCTTGGTCGTCCGGACTGTCGCTGTTTGCCAAAATGTGCAGCCTTATGAGGTTCGTCGTGTTAAAGGCTGTCTGCTCATCTCTTATCAAGGCCGCGAAGCATGCCCCGAAAAACACTTCTGACATTATCATCGCAACAAGTATGATTAGAATTATTAGAAAAGGTTTTGCAGTCTTAACTCGCAACAATGCCACCTCCGAGATTTTGAATCGTAGCGTGACGTTAGACGAAACGCCGCATATGTTTTAGTGCAGCCTTTTCCAGTCGCGATACTTGAGCCTGAGATATGCCGATTTCGTCAGCTACCTCCATTTGGGTCCTGCCTTCGAAAAATCTCAGTCTTAGGATTAGTCTTTCCCTTTCGCTTATCTTTCCCATAGCCTCTCTGATGGAGATTCCTTCAAGCCAAGTAGAATCTTGGTTCTTCTCATCACTGACCTGGTCCATAATGAAGATGGGATCCCCGTTGTCATGGTAAATAGGTTCAAACAATGAAACCGGCTCCTGAATAGCGTCCAGAGCATACACAATCTCCTCACGAGGCAGTTTCAACTCGTCTGCAATCTCGCCTATTGAAGGTTCCCGTGAGTTTTTGTTGATAAGAGTATCTCGTACTTGAAGAGCTTTGTATGCTACATCCCTCAATGAACGGGATACGCGAATAGGGTTATTATCACGCAAATACCTTCTTATTTCCCCGATTATCATAGGAACTGCGTAAGTCGAGAACTTCACGTTTTGTGACAAATCAAAGTTATCAATAGCTTTCATGAGACCAATGCATCCCACCTGAAAAAGATCGTCTACACACTCACCACGGTTATTAAACCGTTGTATCACGCTCAACACCAAACGGAGATTCCCATGTATCAGCTTATCGCGGGCCTCCTTATCACCTTGTCTTACACGCTGCAGGAACTCTCGCATTTTCTGGTTAGAGAGAACCGGCAGTTTTGATGTGTTTACCCCGCAGATTTCCACCTTGTTTATCATCATGAGCGGTCCCTCACGTTTCCAAAATATCTCAGCCCTAATAAGAATTATTGCCCTCTAACTGAAGTTTTATTCCGAATGCGCCTTGGCCTGTAGGGAAACAAAAGAGGCAAAAGAACTTCGCAAGATTGTGTGACTATGTATTGATACTCAATATGTTGAATGGTAAAATACTCGTATACACAACATGTAGTGAATAGCTGATATCAATCATACGCTCGGAGGGACAATAATGAAGTGTCCGTTTTGCGGGTACCCAGACAGCAAGGTGGTAGATTCCCGTTCTACTATTTCCGCTTCTGCAATCAGGCGAAGGCGGGAGTGCCTCAAATGTCAAAAGCGTTTCACTACATATGAGACAGTAGAGAAGGCCCCTATGATGGTCATTAAGAAGGATGGGCGCAGAGAGCCTTTCGACAGAAACAAACTATTGGCAGGTCTTATGAAAGCCTGTCAGAAGCGTCCGATATCTGCAGGCGCGCTTGAAGAAATCGCAAGTAACGTAGAAAGAGAACTCCGAGGCGAACTTGACCGAGAAATAGAAAGCAGCGCAATAGGAGAAGCAGTGCTCCGTCAGTTGAAAAACATTGATAAGGTTGCATACGTCAGGTTTGCGTCGGTGTACAAAGAATTCCAAGATATAGAGACTTTTATCAGAGAAATTGAAGAACTGCATAACCGATAAGCAGGGAGGAGTAATCAATGAAAGAATCCCTAAGACAGGCTGCCCCTGATGAGCTTTGGGCGCAAGAAGAAGCCTTACCCAGAGCATTTTCGAGTATTCGGAAGAGGGACGGGAGGATTGTCAGGTTTGACAAATCAAAAATAGCCAACGCCATTTACAAAGCCCAGTTGGCAGTAGGGCAAGACAACATGAATAGAGCAACAGCTCTCACCGAGAATGTACTGGACTATCTCAAAGAAGAGCTTGTAGGGGCTATACCTACGGTTGAAGGGATACAAGACATAGTCGAGCGAGTTCTTATCGAGGCCGGACATGCAAAAGCGGCCAAAGCATACATACTCTACCGTGACAAGCGCACGAGAATCCGCGAAGCTAAAGCCGAATTAATGGATATCTGCTACGATATCCATTAATTCGGCTTTAG
>DGZL01000128.1 GCA_002398515.1 Firmicutes bacterium UBA4981 | reverse complement strand
GTTCAACGGTCTCATGGTGATCTGCTTAGCATACTAGATCCGCCACAGTGTCGGCGTCAAGCTTCCGTACCACTTCAGTCACAAGGGCCACCGTGTGGTCGTAATCATCGCGGTGTATCAAAGATGCGTGACTATGGACATACCTAGCCGGAACCGCTATTACAAGAGAAGGCACACCCTGATCATGGAGGTGAATCTTACCTGCGTCTGTCGCGCCTCTTTCCATAACATCAAGTTGATATGGGATTCCCAAGCTCCGAGCAGTGTCTGTAACGAGGTTTCGAAGCTTGATGTTAGGTATTAGCGAACGATCGTATATTAAGATCACCGGGCCCTTGCCTATTCTCTCCAGCACAGTATCCTTATCCGCACCCGGCACGTCGTTTGCGATTCCTGCCTCAAGAGCGAAAGCCACGTCCGGGCAAATTACGTCAACGCTGGTCTCAGCGCCGCGAAGGCCGACTTCTTCCTGAACAGTCCCCACGCCGTACACTGTATTGGGATGGCTTGTCGCGGACAGGTTCTTGAGGACATCAATGAAAACCGCACAGCCCACTCTGTCATCCCATGCTTTAGAAAGGTATGACTTACCGTTCTTTAGGATCTCAAAACTACTCGCAGGGACAATTGGGTCTCCCGGCTGAATACCAAAGGCTTCTCTCGCCTCTTCGAAACTTGACGCGCCGACATCAATGAACATATCCTTTTTTTCTACGACTTTCTTCCGCTCTTCGTCTGTAAGCAGATGGGGAGGCTTAGATCCGATTACCCCCGGGACGTCGCCGCGCGACCCCTTCACCACAACCCGTTGGGACAGCAAAACCTGATCAAACCATCCCCCTAAGGGAACAAACCGTATGAATCCATCGGGAGTTATTGACTTGACCATGAATCCGATTTCATCCATATGACCTGTGAGCATTATCCGAGGTCCGTCACTTACCCCAACTCGCTCTGCGATTATGCTGCCAAGTTTGTCCCTGCGAATCGTGGTGGCATATGGTTCTATGTATTCCTTAATGACCTCCCGGATCTCTCCTTCGTAGCCGGAAACTCCGTGGGCTTCTGATAGTCGCTTAAGCATTGTCACTTTCTCGTCCATCATACTACCTCCCTGGTATCGATACTCTGAAACAACTTCTATAAGACTTAGAACTATCCTGCTAAGTCCATAAATCCTCTGAAACTGAGAAAGGGAACAGAAAGTCTGCTCCCGGTTTCGCGCTGTATGTGTTTTCGCGATTCGGCTTTCGATATAACCCTACCCAGGGGAGATCTTCTTGATGTAATGCTCATCGAAGATCCCCCTTTTCACCTCTGACGTCAAAGCCCGGCGGGCCTTAAATCTATCGCGTATGTGATCCACCGCGACGATGGGATCTACCGTATCCCCACATGTAAATACATCAACTGCAGCATATCCGAACTCAGGCCAAGTATGAACAGATAGGTGAGATTCGGATATTACTACTACACCGCTGACCCCTTGAGGGCTGAATTTATGAAACGCTACCTCGCGGACCTCAGCTCCTGCCCGTAAAGCAGCGTTTACCATAGTTTCTTCCACAACTTCAATATCATCCAGGATCTCAGGGTCACAGTCGTAAGCCTCGATAAGGATATGGCTCCCAAGAATGTTTTCCATCCAAAGTCCCGCCTCCCTTCAAATCGCTCCCTTCCTGTCGGTAGTATGCCGATCAAAATAATACTAGCAAATCCCCAAGAAAAGTCAAGCGTTCCGGCCACTCCAGGGTATCTGCCCTGTTCTGGCAGGCGGTGTCAAGAGGTTACGCTTCTTCAGCGCAGTGAGGCCTGAAAGCACTGCCACTTCTACATGATGATGCAATAACCCACCTTGCATATACATGATATACGGGGGGCATATGGGGGCGTCAACAGTCAGCTCTGAAGAAGACCCTTGCACAAAAGTCCCGCCTGCCATTATCACATTATGAGCATATCCCGGGAGAGGTGACGCTACAGGTTTGTACAAAGCGTTTACGGGACTGGCAACATGAAAGCCTTGACAAAATGTGAGCAGTCTCTCTTCATCTCCCATCATGACCGCAAGCACGTTATCAGAAGGAATTTCATTTGCGTCAGGAAGAACCGGATATCCGAGAGATCGAAATACATACCCGGCTACACACGTACCTGACAAGGACTCCGCAACCATCTGGGGGGCGAGGAACAACCCTTGGAGCATCAGGCGGGCTGTATTAAGGCTGGGTCCGATTTCACCGCCTATTCCCGGAGCGGTCAATCTTGTCGCGATCCTGTCCACCAGATCCTTCCTGCCGACAATGTATCCGCCTGTAGGCGCGATACCGCCCCCGGGGTTCTTGATGAGGGATCCTGCAGCGATATCAGCGCCGACTTCCGTAGGCTCAACTGTCTCCGTGAATTCACCATAGCAGTTGTCCACTAACACGATTACATTTCTGTTGCGTGCTTTCACCGCTTGTGCAATCTTCGAGACTGTCAGGCATGGCACAGACCGTTGCCACGAATATCCCCTGGAACGCTGTATGAACACTACTTTCGTGCGACTGCCCACTGAGTCCGCAATAGACTCAGAGGCAGAGTCTTCTTGGGCGTTCCCAGGCGCCACCTTCCATGTTATGCCGAGCTCTGCAAGGCATCCTGGGATCTGCTTGTCCATGCCTACGACAGTCTGTAGAGTATCATAAGGCTTTCCGGTGGCAAAGAGAATCTCATCTCCAGGGAGGAGCAGCCCGAAAAGACAAAGGGACAGTGCCTGGGTTCCTGAGGCAATTTGGTGGCGCACCAGCGCACTCTCTGTCTTGAAAACCTTGGTGTATACTTCTTCGGTAACCTCTCTTCCCCGGTCGTCGTACCCGTAACCGGTAGTCCCGGCAAAATCCTGGTCACTTATACCCACTGACCTGAAAGACTCCAGCACCTTCATGAAGTTGTGCCGGAGGTTGTTATCTATACGCGAAAGGTTGTCCCCCTCTGCGCTACGGCCTTCGTTAAATAGTCCGACGAGATCCGGATCCAGATCCAGATTGTTTTGGTGATGCACTGTGTTGCCACTCCTTTCAACCTTACGTAGGGGGCCATAAGTCCTCAATAGCCCTAGATGCATGAGTCGTATTCCGGGGCTGTGGGTGCTTGCGTGCCGGGGCGTTCGAGAATTTGGCCGGCCTCAGCGCCAAATTCGGACGAGGCGCGCCGCAAGCGCGCCGTCCCCAAACGCAACATCGACAGCCCGAGCGCCGTCAAGAATAGTAGCGCAAGGCACCGGCGTCATACTTAATAGATGAATGTAGGATCAGTTCATGTATTCGCCGGAAGGCTCGGGACTCCCTTCATCTTCAACAGAAGGCGTCCTATCCCTCGGCTGAGAGTCTTTGCTGTCACGTCTTTTTGCACCGGTCCCGCATATCATGCATCTGCCCCTCTCCAGTGTAGCACGGCGCATTTCGATAGGCGCAAAGACTGCGCCTTCTCTGAATCCTTCCACCTTGCCTTGCCTGTGACCGACTATGTATCCAAGGAGAAAGGCGACAACAAGCAGGAGCAGCCAACCTTCAAGAGCCATATGCCTTCCCCCTATATGAGCGGCTGATAAGGTCAGCAATTACTGCAGTGACAGGAGCGCACACGGCAACAAGCGCTGTAGTACGCGGGTCAATTATCAGTGCTGCGATAATCACTGCAAGCGACAAGAGAATCAACTGCGTTTTCCCTATCACGCGGACAAGGTTTGTGGAAGTCTCTGCGCTGTCACGAGAGTAGTCAAAAACATCGTCTACGAATTCAACAGCTGTCATGAGCAAGAGACTCACCAACGTTGCAGGCCACCCGAATATGCTCCAGGAAGCAAGTGCTACAACTACCGATTCCATCCGAGCGCTGAGCCCTAAAGGAAGCATCTGTGCCGGGTCTTTCAGCATGCCCACAGCGTATGCTGAAAGCATGAGAGGCGCGGCTAATTTTAGGTTGATACTACATGCAAAGACCGCAAAAATCAAAGTGTAGACTACGCTTCCGGATCCCAGGACATCGATGAGAGAAGAATTGCCTGAGGCTAAGTCTACCGCATAGTCCAGAAAATCGTCGAGAAGCTTAATTGTGACACCGGCGAGCGCCACTGCAAGGAGATCTAAAAGGAGCCTAGAGGTTACGAAGGACATGTCGTCTTACCTCCTTAAGGCCTTCTCTTGTAGCTGCGGAAACAGGAAGCACCTTATACCCTGTAAACAATCTCCGTATCCTGGCAAGACCACGTTTTGCACCTGGCAGATCCATCTTATTGGCGACAATACAGTACCCGCCCCTTGGCCCTGCAAAAGCTGCCAGCTGCATATCCAGGTCTCCTTCTCTCGGGTCAGATAATCCGTCTGCATCGCCTAAGAGATGTGCGTCTATTACATGAATAATGATTTGTGCGCTGCGTATGGCAGACAGAGTCTGGGCCATGGCTTTCCGAGTCAACGGGTCATCATGGATCTCGTCAATGAGACCTGTCGTATCAACAAGTTCCACTGTCTTCTTGCCCTTTCCGGCCCTAAACTCAAGGGACAGTGATTGGAGGCACCTCGTTTGGTGGGGTAAAGTTCCCACAAGCTCCCTTATGGCGATATCCATTGGATACTTCCTGGAGTACCTGGCACCTCCGGGGTCTTGAAAAGTAATCTCAACATCTTTTACCTTCATGTAATCGGCAAGCGCAAGGGCTAGAAGAGTTTTGCCTACGTTTGGTTTACCCAAAACGATGCACCGCTTCATTGTTGCCTTCTATGTCTTCCCTTCGAATCAGCATGAGTTCTTCACGGGTCAGCTGCTTTCTGTCTACAAGCCTGAGTGCCTGACGTCTTATAGCACGCTCGATAAGGTTTCTGACGAGGCGGGCATTGCCTGAATACTCACTCGTAGGTCCCAAGTTTCTACTAAGCATCGCTTCCAGTCTGGCCCTGGCTGCAAGATC
>DGZL01000083.1:751-4393 GCA_002398515.1 Firmicutes bacterium UBA4981 | reverse complement strand
GCTCTTAGTAAACTCGAAGAAATGGTGGGGCCTTACACGTCAGCGCCAATGAGTCAACCTGGCTTGGAGGTACGAGATCTCGTATTGGAATCCTCTGCACTAGTGGGAAAGACGCCAATAAGTCTGTCTCTCCATGAACAATACGGAGTCATGCTGACAAGGATAAGAAGGGTAGGAGTTGAGTTTGTTCCCACAGCCCAGACTGTGTTTGAACACAAGGATGTGATCCGTGCAGTCGGTCCCTCATTTGGATTGG
The DNA here is from genome assembly GCA_002398515.1 of Firmicutes bacterium UBA4981. GTDB lineage: Bacteria > Bacillota > SHA-98 > UBA4971 > UBA4971 > UBA4971. Next base: position 4,137 of record DGZL01000083.1, on the reverse strand, counting down.
ATAGACTCGAGGCCCTTGTGGGGAAACAGAGGCAGGCCTTGGATGAGTTGGGCATGCTTTCTCTCATGGCAGTCCTAGCCCTTGGAACCGCGCTTGGACGGGTTCGGTTCATGATCCCCGGCACAGGCGGAGTGAGCCTAGGCCTTGCAGGGGGTCCTCTTATGGTCGGGCTCATTGTGGGGCACTTTGGCGGAATTGGGCCTTGGTCTCTAAGGCCGTCAGGTAGATTGCTTAGTGTAATGCGGGAAGCAGGCCTTATGCTCTTTCTCGCAGGCGCCGGAGTGGCTGCAGGTCACGGATTCGTGGAGACAGTGGCAAGGTACGGCTGGCTCCTATTCCTAGGCGGAGCCCTGGTAACTCTTGTTCCTATGTGCATAGGGTTTATGTTGGCTACCTGGGTATTCAAGCTCAGCCTTCCTGATACCCTTGGATCCATATGCGGTGGGATGACAAGCACACCTGCGTTGGGCGCGCTGATTACTGCTGCAGGCAGTGAAGAGGTGGCGGCTTCGTACGCAGCTACTTATCCATTTGCCTTGGTGTTAGTGGTCCTTGCCAGTCAGGCTTTGGCGTCGCTTTTGTGATGCCATTAATGAGTCCATTCAATTAACGTTATCTCTGTGCTAAGTTTCTTTTCTAAGGCATTCTTGATATCTTCGTAATGAGGGCAGGGATAACCTATAGGATTTCCCTTGCTGATACATGAAGCAAGGACAATTGCCTCTGCGCCTCTGTCAACCATAAGTTGTGCCCTTGCAACTGCCCTTTTCCCAGGGCATCCGCCGCAAGAGACAAATCCTATTATTTCTACCGGGCCCGTATTCTCAAAGGCCCTCTTCCCCTCTTTTGCAACCTTGAAGTCTGTATTTCCAGGACACATGTCTTCAGTTTGTTGACAACGTATTACTCCTACTTTCATCATTGGAATTTTAGCCTCCTCACGACGCGTTCTTCTTCCAATTCGGCTTTTATGTCATAGAGGTTTTCCCACGTGCATGATCAATCAAGTTGATGTCAGATACGCTCGAGATGCTTTTCTGCTTCTCTTATGCTGAGCGGGGCGAGAGTATGGGTGCTTAGAAACTCTAGCACCCATTCTCTCATCTGTCTCTTGCATATTGTCTTAGCGCCCATCCAATAGCCTTATCGATGAAGAATTCCCCGGTTTCAGAGTGTCTTTCTATCACGTCCGCAAGCAAGTCAGTGTCGGTCTTATTCTTGTACTTGAGCTGAAAGAGAATGGAGGTGCGTATCAGCCAAATGTTGCCGCTCTCTGAGAACTGTGGTATTTCTTTATGGCGTATATCCGGATATTTCATGCATAGTCTGCCTACTACATTGCTTGCGAGCGCATCTACAGTGTCCCACCATGATTTCTGTGTGATAAGCTCGCGTACGAAGGTCTATATGTTCTCGCTGCAAGGGCTCTGCTCTTATTGATGAGATAATCCACTGCAAAGTACTGGTATTCTCTTTCCGGAAGTCCCCAGAGGAAGGTGAACAAACTCCTCACAAAATGGTTCCTTTGCATACCCGGTCTCCTTGGCAATCTCTTTCTGTAGCTGTCTCCTATTTTGAGATTTGATACCGAGAAACGGGAATCGGTCTCTCATATATGCTGACATGGGCTTGCTCTGGCTCAAATCAGCATTCTCCGAAAAGACCTTTACTGTATGTTGAAAGAGCTCTGTTCTATCCACGTGTATTTCCTCCCGATACGGTTACTTTTGTGATGATGCCTTGTTTACTTCGAACCACCATATGCACATCTGTGCCTTACTAAGCGTTACAAACGATGATTTATCACTTCATCCCAAACGGTAATCCTCGGAGCTCCAGCAGCACTCGTCTGCCTCCATGAACCAACTCAGACGTGGTCGTGTCACGCTGCTGCTCTACAAGTGTATTCCAGGTGTCGCGCCGTAGGGGATACATCAAGGTCGCCGTAATTTCTTCTGCTTCATGGATGGCCGCGTAGGCTAATACCTGGTGAAGATCTGCTCGATGGGCTTCGCGTGCCTCTTCTGTGAAGCGGCGCCAACCTACCTGATCTAATTCAGCTAGATGGGCTTTGTATTTGGCGTCAATGATATGAACAGACCGGCCGCGGCGAACGATGATGTCTGGAGCTAGATAGCTAAGAGAGCGACGTACTGGGTCGGACCAGGCAAGCGGGACAGTGGTCTCACCCAAGCGAGCTACCTTTACTTCGCCACCCTTAAGTGCTGCTTCACGACGGACAACCCCTTCAACATATGCTTCCCAGAGTGCACTGAGGGAAAGCGACCATGCAATACCATCAAGCTCACGACCACCGCCAAGGCCTCGCTCTTCTTCAACCCAGGCCAGGGCCTCTAGCCCTCGGAATATGGTATCGTTGACGAGGCTTGTGTGAGCCCAGCGTTTTAGATCAGACCAACGGGGACGTAAGGGGGCAACCTCAGTCAAGGTAGTGAGCAGTCGTCGAGCCAATTGGGCAAGATTTGAGGCGATGAGGTCTCTTTGTCCTACTCGGGTCAAGTCTGTATGCAGTCTTTCCAGCGCCCAACGAATATACCCACGCAGCAGAGGATCGTGCCCAAGGTCCGGGAAGCGACAGGGCAGCTGTTCCCAGTGACCTCGTGTTAGAGACTCAGAGATATACCGCTGCCAAAGAATACGTCCTCTTGGGCGGGATAGGATCTCCTCGTGCTCCTGGTAACCCCGCTGCATTTGGCCTAGTAGTGTCTCCAATCTTAGCAGGACGGGACCTGCGAGAACCCAAGGCGGAATCTCGCGACCACTCCCAGGAACCATTGGAAGTCCGTGAAACTCAGGCATCGCTGGCCAGCCCGTCTCTGCGAGGACTTGACCTACACCTGACCAGCCAAAGCGAGGCTGGACTACTAGACCTCCTACGACGTGGTTCGTCTGACCGGAACAGAGGGGAATCGCTCCGGTGCGGCCTCCAGCTTGGATTTGGAGGGTAAGGCCTGTAGAATCAAATCTTGCTTCGGCTTTCACGTCCAGAGCGCGGAAGGCCTTTTCATTGAAGCGTAAGAAAGAGTCAGCAAAGATTCCCCAGCCCCCACCGCGTTGTGGGGGAGCAAACGGCTGAGGAGAAAGCGTGATTGCGGGGCCGTTGTCGATGGTTATATACAGCGGGAGCTGTTGTCGTATAGCTCGCCTACTCAATCCAGACACCATGATCAACAAAACCTTCGATTTGATCTCGAACTGCTTGTAGTTCTGCGCCGAAGGAGGCCACAAGCCCCTCTCGCAAGTACTCGTCGAGCAACGGAAGCAACTCAAAGCGAAAGCGCTGCCTTAATTCGTCTTCAGTTTCTGCTAGGAAGAAGCTTTGGCCAGGCAGGAGGTTTAGCACTTCGTCGGGAGCATGTTCGGTA
>DGZL01000083.1:378-550 GCA_002398515.1 Firmicutes bacterium UBA4981 | reverse complement strand
TGTTCGGTAAACACATCTTGGAGAGCCCCAAAAACCCTTACTGCCGTTGTGATGCTATTTCCACTGATTACGTCTGAATCGGGAGACATGGTGACGAAGGCGAAACGACGTCGCATTGCTAGATCGATAGGAGCAATAGATCTGTCTGCTGTGTTCATCGTGCCTAGAACAT
>DGZL01000083.1:0-164 GCA_002398515.1 Firmicutes bacterium UBA4981 | reverse complement strand
ATCGTGCCTAGAACATAGAGGTTTGGTGGCAATGAAAAGGAAGTCTCTCCGTTTACTACATGAGGCAGTTGCACTATGCGAGGTATTTCTTCACCTGACTCAAAAAGGTAAATTGCTTCACCAAGGACCTTACCCAAATCTGCTCGGTTGATCTCATCGATAAC
>DGZL01000099.1:434-12273 GCA_002398515.1 Firmicutes bacterium UBA4981 | reverse complement strand
ATGCAGGGCTGGTATACCAGGTTCGGGAACCCTACGACTACAGACGTGATTCTGGGCTCCATCTACATCCTAATGGTTCTGGATGCTACCAGGCGAACAATCGGTTGGCCAATAGTAATTGTAGCTATATTCTTCCTGTTCAATGCAAGATTCGCCGACAAAATGCAACTGGGGTTCTTCTATGGGCCGCCGATGCCTTGGAAAACGTTGGTGAACTTTATCTGGATGGAAGAGAGTGGCATATTCGGTGTGCCAATATCAGTAATGGCGTCAGTGATTACGCTGTTCTTGATTTTCGCGTCGATTCTGCAGAAATCCGGTATAGTCAACATATTGCTGGATCTTGCATTTGCGCTTGCAGGCCATAAGGTGGGCGGCCCTGCAAAAGCGGCTGTAGTTGGCAGCGCTCTTATGGGCACTGTATCCGGGAGTTCTGTGGCAAATGTAGCTACTACAGGTAGCGTCACTATTCCCCTGATGAAGAAGGTCGGCTATAGGCCATACTTTGCAGGGGCTGTTGAAGCTGCGGCTTCTACAGCAGGACAAATCACGCCTCCGGTTCTGGGAGCAGCAGCCTTCATAATGGCTCAATTCTTGGGCCTTCCATATATAAAGATAGCAATCTATGCGGTGGTTCCTGCAGTCCTTTACTATATGGCAATATTCCTGGCTATTCACTATCAATCCCTAAACAGAGGAATCAAACCGATACCCAAGTCCAAGCTGCCGGACTTCTGGAAGGTTCTCAAGAGTGGCGGACACATGCTAATACCCCTCATAGTGCTGCTTGTTCTTATGGGCAAGGGATTCAGCGTGCAGATGGCTGTTATATGGTCAATAATCCTTACGCTTATCATGTCCTTCCTCAAACCGGAAACAAGGCTGACTCCCCAATCGTTGCTTGGTTCCCTGGAGGAAGGCGCGAGCAGCTTCGTTTCTGTCGCTCTGGCCTGCGCAACAGCAGGCATAATTGTCGGCGCCATAGACGTTTCAGGTTTGGGCTGGAGGATTTCCAGCAGTCTATTGGATCTATCAGGCGAGAGTCTGTGGCTAACCCTGTTCCTCTCGATGGTAATCTGCATCGTACTTGGAATGGGTATGACGACAACCGCTGTCTATTTAGTCGTGGCTGCAATAGTCGTTCCGAACCTGCGAAACCTGGGCGTTCCTGCCATAGCTGCGCACCTCTTCGCATTCTACTTCGGCTCGATGTCTAACATCACGCCACCTGTTGCAGTGGCCTCATTCGCAGCTGCGGGCATAGCAGACGCAAACGTAAATAGAACCGGCATCGAGGCGTTTATCATTGCTCTGCCAGGCTTCATTATTCCGTTTATGTTTGCGATGTATCCGGAAATGCTCCTGACTTATGGCGAGTGGCCTCAGACTATAGCTGTCTTAGTTGTCAGCGTGATTTCTACGTCATGTCTGACTGCAGGACTCAAAGGCTGGTTTATGAGGAAACTCAATGTCATCGAGAGAGCAGTAATAGGCATTCTACCGATTGCAGGGATGTTCCTTTTTGACATCAGAACTCCTCTATATGCTGCCATTTATGTCGCTGCAATTGCCATAATCGTTTTTGTGCAGAAGCGAACCCCTTATTCGCCCAAGGTTGATGCGATATTTGGTATCAAGACAAAACAATCCGGCCCGGTTGAAAGCAACTTTGAAGAATTGGAAGTTGCCACGCGCTCGGCCGCAGACACCGACGATGGGATTACCCACTTGTCAAAGAGGAATCAGTTAATCGGGTGGGGAGTTTGGGCAGTCATCCTTGTCCTATTTGCAATCGCAGGCAAGACATACATGATGCAAAAGAACTTCAACCTCTTTCTGGTATTGCTTTTCGCAGTATGCTACGGGGCAAGGCGGTTGCTGGAGAAATACGCATGACTTCTCTGCAATAGTCTCAGTATTGGCTGAACTTTGGGTGTCGCGGGCTCAGTGATAGGCTGTGGCCCCGACTCCCCAAAGTAAGCAGGGCAGCATGGAACGGGAAAGTCGACTTTTGGAGTGGTCGGTGTGAAGAAGAAGGCGCTATTTGAGGTTTACAGGCAGGATAACAAAGATACCGATGGGTACTTTAGGGAATATCTCCTTGTAATTGATGATAGTATTTCTGTCTACGATGCGTTATGGACGATCCGCAACGAACTTGACACCTCTTTGGCCCTGCCATATTTCCGTTGTAGAAAAGGTGTTTGCGGATCTTGTCTGATGAGGATAAACGGGATTCAGAGGTTGGCTTGTAGAATTCCTGTGCGCAATGTTCTGGGTGACGACGGAGTTGTTCGCGTGACGCCGCCTAAAGGCCGTCCTATCCTGAAAGACTTGATTACCGGCTGGGGTGAACACGATGAAGTATGAGATCATTCGTGACTTCGACGTAATAGTCATAGGCATGGGAGGGGCAGGCCTTAGAGCAGCCATTGCCTCGCATGACGCAGGCGCAAGGACCGCCATTCTCACAATGGGCGACAACAGCCCGACTCAGTGTGGCGCAACGACGACTGCAGAATACTCATATTCAGCCCCCTTGGGGATAGCGGATCCAAGGGATAACGCGGGCGTGTTTCTTGACGACACAAGCAAAGTAGGCTTGGGCGTCAACAACCCGCAGCTAAGTGCATTGCTTGCAGAACAGGCTTCCTCCCGACTGCTGGAGATGCGTAGTTGGGGGGTCAGGTTCGACTTGGAGCAGCCGGGCGGCCTCCTTCAGCAGAACAGGCTTGCAGGCCACTCATACCCACGATCTGTCCATTTTGACTATGCGACAGGACGGGAAATGGCCAGGGGGCTTCACAGGCATGCCGTTGCGAAAGGGGTTCAAGTACTGCCATACAGGTTTGCCCTGGATCTTGTTATTGAGGACGGGAGAAGTAAAGGTGTTCTAGCGCTGAATATTGCGAAAGACAGGTTAGAAATCATCACCGGTGGCGCAGCAGTGCTGGCTACCGGCGGTGCTTCCGGAGTCTGGGACTTGAACTCCAACCCTCCCGGAATAGACGGGGACGGAATGGCCATGGCGCTGAGGGCAGGCGCAGAATTGGTTGACATGGAATTTCAGCAGTTCTTCCCTGCGTGTCTGGTTGCGCCTCCGTTTCTTCGAGGCACGAATTTCCCCTTCTTTTCTCGGGGCATGCTCCTAAACTCCGAAGGCGAAGCTTTTCTAAAGAACTACGGCCTGGATGAGGGCAGGGACGTGCGTGATGTTCTTGCCATAGCCATCTGTAAGGAGATTGAAGCAGGGCGTGGCACTCAGAACGGCGGAGTATTGGTAGATTTTACGAGAACCCCTCGGGAAATCCTCAAAGAGCTCGCGCAGAATTCAAAGATCAGGTATTTGCACGATTTGGGCTTCAGGCCGCTTGAAGATCAAATGGAAATTGCGCCATCCGCACATTTCACCATGGGCGGAATACTGATTGACGCTGCCGCGAAAACCACAATATCTGGATTGTATGCTTGCGGAGAAGTATGTGGCGGATGCCACGGGGCCAATCGATTGGCAGGGAATGCTCTCGCCGAGACCCAGGTGTTTGGCAACATTGCCGGCGCAAACGCTGCAGACTACGCAAACTGCAACTCCCAGAGGGATGCCGAACCCAGTACAGACTTAATCGCCATGCTCATTGAGGAAGTCTTCAATGAAAGAGGCGCGAAAGATATTTCGGAAGCAATAGATGATGTGAAACAAATAAAGGCTGTCATGGACAAGAATGTCAAGGCCATTCGAGATGAAGATTCCTTGAAACATGCCGAAAGGCAATTGGCGGAACTGGCCGATAAGGAATTTTCCTTTGATGAGCCGTCAGGAAATGCAATTTTTAACTACAGGAAGATTGAAGCTTTGAAGCGGAGGAATACGATCTTGGTCGCCAAGACCGTTGTAGCGTCGGCATTGCGCCGCGATGAAAGCCGGGGCGCCCATTACAGGCAGGACTGGCCCCGGTGTAAAGAGGAGTGGGATTACTGTAACGTAGTGGCAAAAGAGGATCCTGCAAGCGGCGAGCCGGCAACATACGTACAACAACGATGAAGTAGATGAAGAAAGGATGATCACAGTGATCGAAGTTGGCACAGTTAAGGCTAATCGAGGAGAGCGTGTAACCGGCTACTTAGAGGTAGGCAAGGTTGCTAACGGTTGCACCTTTGCGATACCTGTTATCATCGTGCATGGAAAGAATGAAGGCCCCACATTGTGGCTGAACGGAGCGGTCCACGGCGATGAGATTAACGGGGTTGTCGCAATAAGAAAAATGGCTTTCAGTGTAGATCCGGATAAACTTAACGGCACGCTCATCTGCACTCCAGTCTGTAATCCGCCTGCCTTTCAAGGAAGGCACAAGCTAAGCGGGTTCGATTTCTTAGACATGGATCAGCAATTCCCCGGAAATCCTGAAGGCTTGTTGACCGAGAGGATAGCGCACATCCTATTTGAGCAGATCAAGGACGAGGCGGACTACCTGATAAACTTCCATACTATTGGAAGGTTGTTCCTGGGGCGCCCGTATACCGTATTTAAGCTTGTGGGAGGCGCTAAGCCGGAACTGTTGGAAGAAATTGAAAGAACAGCTAAGAGTTTTGGTACCTACCTTAATTGCAGAGTAGATCTTAGAACAGCTGCAGGCGAGTTGCCCGGGAGGGTGGAAGGCGCTCTTGATGTGAACTGCGTCAAGGATGGAATAGTAGCCTTTATGGCTGAGGTAGGCAGCGGAGGGCGTCTCGAGGAAGAGAATATCGACATAGCCTGCGTGGGCATTGAGAACGTAATGAAACATATGAAAATGATCCCCGGCGAGCCTAAGGTAAGCGAGGAACAGATAACCCTGACTTGGCGCAAGTTCATAAGGTGCAGTGAAGCCGGACTCGTTTTCATGAAAGTCAAACCATACGAGTTTGCTGCAAAAGGAACTCTACTGGCGGAGATTGTCGATCTGTTCGGCAATGTTGTTGAGGAAATTCGTGCGCCCAGGGACTGCTATGTCATTTGCAAAAGATTCGACCCGGTTGCGCATACAGGAGACAGGATAGCGTTTATCGGCTCATGTTAGTAGCGCCTTAGGGACAGCATCAGGCTGATCGAGTATCCCGTATACAGATAATTGTCAATATCGCCAGGAACAAGCCATTTAGCCTTGTTTGCAGCTCATATCATCAAAATGCCAGAAGCTATGTTGCACCTACGGGAGTGAAAATGATAATGGAATCTAAAGATTTGTACAGTGACATATATGATCTTGTTGTCAAGTGTTGTCGAGACATTTCTCCGGATGTGAAGAGAATAATCGAAAACGCGATAGAGAAAGAAAGCAGCCCCACTGCCAGAAGCATGATGCAGGCAATGCTGGATGATGTGAAGCTGGCTCAGGAGAAAGATAAACCTCTCTGTCAATCACCTGGATTCCCTGCGGTATATATAACTTTCGGTGACAAAGTACGTCCCGGCAATATAAAAGAACTGTTTGCCAAGGCGCTTGTTACAGCGACAAAGAACGGCTACATGCGCCCTAGTATGGTGCATCCTCTGACCCGAAAGAACCCGGGAGACAATTCCGGGGAGAGGGTTCCCAATTTTGAGTTCGACTATATACCTGAACAGGAGTTTCTCGATATCATCCTTAGTTTTAAGGGTTGCGGCGCAGAACTCGGGAACGCCATGAAGGTCTTCACCACAGCTCAGCTTGGCAAAGATTACTCCGGGTTGAAACGGTTTGTCCTGGAGACAGTGACTAAAGCAGGCGGGGTTCCCTGTCCTCCTATAGCGTTAGGGATTGGCATAGGCGGACAGATGGATGTTGCTTGCAGATTGAGTCGCAGGGCAGTAAGTACCCGACGGTGGGATGACACAAATCCTGACTGCCTGTACGCGAGTCTTGAATCCGAACTGTTGCAGGCGATTAACCGTTTAGGCATTGGACCGGCAGGAACAGGAGGAGACACTACAGCTTTGGCAGTAAAAATCGAAGGCAGTGCTACGCATACAGCTATTGCTCCCGTAGCTATCAACTTCCATTGCTGGACTGCAAGGAGAGCTGGAATCAGGATTTATCCCGACGGCAAGCGGGAAGAGATCCTCTAGGAGGTGTAGATAGATAATGGATAAGGTGCTTGAGACACCATTAACAGCAGATGATATTAACGGTCTGAAAATCGGAGATGTGGTCTATCTTAAGGGAATTATCTGCACATCACGTGATATGGCGCATCTGACGATTAAAGACAAGCTAGAGAAAAGCGAAGCCCTGCCTGTGGATTTCCATGGGGCTGCTGTGTTTCACGCAGGGCCGGTTGTAACGAAGAACGACGCTGGGTGGGAATTAAGGGTTATAGGGCCTACATCCAGTATTAGAATGGAGCCTTATGCCGAAATGGTCGGAAAACTGGGAGTGAAGGCCATAATCGGTAAAGGCGGAATGCGCGAATCCAGCCTCCGCGCCTTTCAGAAATACGGGCAAGTGTATCTTCAGGCTGCTCCCGGCTGCGCAGCTTTGCTGGCTGACGGAATTGAGGCGATTCAGGAAGTCCACTGGTTTGATCTAGGTATGCCTGAGGCTTTGTGGGTTTTGAAGGCGAAGAAGTTCGGTCCCCTGGTAGTTGCCATGGATTCCCGGGGCAACAGTATGTACGAAGATATCAGGACTAAAGCTGTAAAGATGATAGATACCCTTTACAGGTCCGCTTGACATCAGCATGTATAGACATAGACAGGGGTTACCATGGATTAGATTGGATTGATTTTTTGAGGAGTGCATAGCATGGCATCTGAAGGTACACATGCCCCTGAAATGGGACCCACAAGACAACTGGCACGTTGGACTGCTACGGTGAACAGAGACGAAATACCTCACTCGGCCATATTGAAAGCCCAAGAACTTATGGCAGACTGGGTTGGCGCTACGCTAGCAGGCTCAACGGAGGAGTTGGCAGAAATCGCCTATTCCGTGACAGACCTTGTTGTCCCTGAACTCAGGGTATCGACGCTTTTAACGCAGAACCTGGATAGGACCTCTCCACTGCAGGCTGCTTTCGTAAATGGTTTCACAAGTCACATTCTTGAATTAGACGATGTCCACAGGGGCGCCATGTTCCACCCGGCTGCTGTAGTGATTCCGGCTGCGCTTGCTCTGGGTGAGAAGATGCACGTTTCAGGATTGGACTTGCTAACTGCGATAGTTGTCGGATATGAAGTCGGCACAAGGATTGGTCAGGCAGCAGGCGAGGCTCATTATGAAACTTGGCACACTACGGGCACTTGCGGGGTTTTCGGAGCGGCAGCAGCAGCGGGAAAGCTGCTGAATCTCGATGAGAATGCCATGTCCTGGGCGCTTGGAAACGCCGGGACACAGGCTGCAGGCTTGTGGCAATTTCTAGAGGACGGGGCTTTATCAAAGCCTTTGCATCCAGGCAGGGCTGCCTACAGTGGCTTGCTTGCTGCCTTGATGGCTGCTAAGGGATTTACAGGTCCTCACCGAATTCTGGAAGGAGAGAAAGGCTTTCTAAAAGCGACTTCATCCCAATACGACCTTTCAGCGGTTTCTGACGAACTGGGGAAGAGATATCGAATCAGTGATGTCTCCATAAAGCCATACCCCTCATGCAGGCATTCTCACCCTCAGATAGATGCAGCCCGGGAAATTGCACGCCGACCTGACTTTAATCCTCTTGAGATAGACAGTGTTCATGTCTTTACTTATAGCGCTGCAGTTGCAGTTGCAGGTGGGAAAGGACAGTATCCCAGTCTGACAGCAGATGCCAAATTTCATTCTCCCTATTGTATAGCACGAACACTTCAGAACGGTACTGTTGGGTTGCGGGATTTTGACGAGAGGGTAATTGAGTCAGATGAACCTACGAAAGCTTTGGTTAATCGAATAACAGTCAGAATCGGTGACGAGTTTGAACGTAGGTTCCCAAAGGCATGGGGCGCCAGAGTGGAAGTTCGGATGACAGATGACAGGCTCTTATCGTCTGAAGTCAGATACGCTAAGGGAGATCCGGAGAATCCGCTCACAGAAAATGAACTCTATGAGAAGTACTCTGATTTAGCGCAATCAGCTTTAGGCCGTGTTCAGGCACGGTTGTTGTGGGAGCGCCTTGCTGACATGGAAAAAACCGATGATGTTTCAGCTGTATTCTCATTGTAGCCGGCACTTGCAGAAAACCGCAAGCATAATTCTGTCAGCATCTGATAGAAGCTGACATCTATCGAATAGATAGGAGAGGATGATTAGGTTGGGAAACGCAATGAGAGAGTTGGATGTCTCTAAGATCGCTAGAGCAGTTAGGCACATGTGCATCAGCGCAAACTGCAATGTGCCTGCAGGCAGCATTGCAGCTCTTGAGAGGGCTCTTGAGACAGAGGAATCCAGTGTGGGGAAGGAAGTCCTGGCTCGTATCCTCGAAAACCACAGGATAGCCAGGGAGGAATGCTTGGCTGCATGTCAGGATACCGGAGTAGCCTTGGTGTTTGTGGAATTGGGACAAGATGTCAAGCTTGTCGGAGGCGAACTCTACGACGCGATAAACAAAGGCGTGAGAGAGGGGTACGCTGACGGATATCTCCGCAAGTCTGTGGTTACCGACCCGGTATTTGAGAGAGTGAACACCGGCGATAATACCCCGGCATTCATATACGTGGATATAGTGCCTGGCCGTGACGTGAAGATAACAGTCGCTGCCAAAGGCGGAGGCGCCGAAAACATGAGCGGACTCCGTATGCTTACGCCTGCTGCCGGAGTGGAAGGCGTAAAGCAGTTTGTCATCGAGCAAGTGGCAAAAGCCGGGCCTAACCCCTGTCCTCCTATAGTGGTTGGGGTTGGTATAGGAGGCACATTTGACAGGGTTGCGTTACTTGCCAAGAAGGCCTTGCTGAGACCTGTAGGTTCCCATAATTCTCATCCTATGTACTCTAAGCTCGAGGCTGAGCTTCTTGAAGAAATCAATAAACTGGGCATAGGGCCGCAAGGTTTTGGAGGAAGGACTACCGCTCTCGGAGTGAACATAGAGTTTGCTCCGTGTCACATTGCGAGCCTTCCGGTAGCGGTAAACCTCAACTGCCATGTAGGTCCGCATGAAAGCGTTACTCTGTAATTGCTGCTCGATAATGATAGGTCACGGGAGGCACGAATCAAATGGCTAAAAGAATCAACACTCCGTTGACTGACGATGTAGTACGCACGCTCAAAGCCGGCGATAATGTCTTAATATCCGGAGTAATATACACTGCACGTGATGCTGCACACAAGAGATTGGTAGCCCTCATTGAGAAGGGTGAAGAGTTGCCAATGGATGTACGCGGACAAGTCATCTATTATGTCGGCCCTTGTCCTGCCAAGCCGGGGATGGCCATTGGGTCAGCCGGGCCCACGACAAGCGGACGGATGGATCCTTATGCGCCGATTCTAATGGAGAACGGCCTTAAGGGTATGATTGGCAAAGGACGCAGATCCGAGGCTGTCCGGGATGCCATGGTGAAACATAATGCGGTTTACATGGCCGCCATTGGCGGCGCAGGAGCGCTTCTGTCTAAATGCGTCAAAGCAGCAGAGCTTGTAGCATACGAAGATCTTGGCCCTGAGGCCATCCGCAAGCTGACTGTAGAGGATTTTCCGGTAGTAGTGGTCAATGACGCACACGGTAACGATTTATATGAGCAAGGAGTCAAGGAGTACCGCAAGGAATAATGATAATCTACGACAATCGGTGATAACTGCAGTCCTGGGCTGAGTACTAGGTGTTTGGGCTTTCAGGATTAACCTCTTCGGTGTTACTGAAATTCGCTCCTGTTTGGACGCAGATACCGGTTGCTCTCATACCCGTCTTTACTGTTTTTGCGCCCAGTCCCAAGAACGCGACAGAGGCGGCTTGCAAGACCATGCAGCCGTAGCCTCTTAGCTCCTTGGGGCTGGGTTTTGTAATCTAATCCTAAGTGTAATCCAGGCCCTGTGACAATGGAGTACGCCGGACTGTTTTCTGGTGAACCCCATTGTGCTATCTGATGACCAGGGGTGCGGACTCAGAATGATTTTTCTACTTCATCAATAAGTCTGCCTACGTAGTCCACTACCTTCCTGACGGTGGCAGGATCCTCAAGATCAATGCCTGCCCGGTGCATCAACTCAAGGGGTTTCACGGAGCCGCCCGCTTTCAACACTTCCAGCCACCTGTCTACTGTAGGTTGCCCTTCTTCATCAATGGCTTGTGCCATCAATGTGGAACAGGTCAATCCTGCAGAGTATGTGTAGGGATAGAGTCCCATGTAGTAATGGGGCTGGCGCATCCATGTCAGAGAGGCGCCTTCGTCCACCTCGACCAGTCCGTCCCAGAACTCGTTGAGAATGTCTCCCTGAGTTGCTGAGAGCACGGAAGCTGTTATAGGCGTTCCGGCTTCGGCGAGGGCGTATATGCGCCTGAGCAGCTCGGCTTCGAGCATGTGTCTGACGTAATCGTGGTAGTAAGTGCTGAGTACCTGCGTGAGCAGCCAACGACGCATGCGATTATCATTGTTCTGGGACAGGACATAACGCGCCAAGAGTCTCTCATTGAATGTGGATGGGCCTTCCACAATGAACATGGACATGCGGATATTCGCGAAACGCTGATTTCTGGCGGTGAATACATCTGCAACCGCATGGCCCAGTTCATGCGCAAGGGTGAACATGGAACGCGCATGGTTACTCCATGTCGTAAGTATGTAAGGATGCGCGTCGTATGCGCCGGCACAGAAAGCGCCTGTAGACTTGCCGATGTTGTCCACGCGATCGATCCATCTGTCTGACAAGGCCGCTCTGATGATATCAGTGTACTCTTGTCCCATGATTTTGCAGGCTTTGATAATCTCTTTGCCGGCTTCTTCAAAGGTTGTCTCAGGGTCAAATTCAGGATCTAGTGGTGCTTCAATGTCACAGTACATGATCTTGTCCAAGCCGAGCACTTCTTTGCGGAATTCAACATACCGGCGCATGTGAGGAGCGATTTCTTTTTGGATTATGTCCAGCAAGTTGGTGTATGCCTTCAGTGAGCTCTCTTGACGGTGCAGGAACATGTGGGTCGCTGACTCGAACCCACGGGCTTTCGCCAGCACGACGTTCCTTCTTATTTCCGTGCCGAATGTGCCTCCGAGAACGTTCTGATATGCGGAAATGCCACGCGTAAATGATAGAAATGCATTTCTGCGTAAGGTCGTATCAGGCGATTTTTCCAGCATCACTTCGTATGTAGCGAACGAAACAGGCACTTTGCGGCCGGTCGAATCGATCACTGGTTCAAAGCGCATGTCAGAGCTTTTGGTTCGGTTGTAGAGCATGTAAGGCGCCTTCATGATCTCACCTAAGGAAGCCAGAACCTCCTCAGTTTCCGGGGAGAGAACGTAAGGCTTGTTGCTGACAATCTTCTCCAAGTTACGTCTGAACGCTTCCAGGCGGGGTTCGGTCGCGAGCCATTGCTCTACAGCCCCGTCGGGAAGTCTAAGGAGCTCAGCTTCAATAAAGGATAACCCAGCCTCAACACGGGCTTTTGCAGCAGCAGCCCGTCCGGCAATTGCTTGATTGGCAGGATTGGTTCCATCGCTTGCCAGAAGCAGACTGGCGTACAGCTCTACATGGTAAAACTTCCGGATAAGGTTCTCAGCTGCCTCGAGGCACTCCAGCAGCACGCTTGCCCCTTCTCCGAGCCGGCCCCTGTAGCTGGTCACTTGGGCAATCTCAGAATCCACTGCTCCGAGAGCAGCTTCCCAGTCTTCTATGGACAGGAAAAAATCCTCAAGCCGCCATGTCTCTTCGACAGGCACTTCTTCGCGAGTCAGTCTTTTCGCCATCAAAACCACCTCTCTCTG